>DATCGA010000647.1:0-10989 GCA_036509215.1 Trebonia sp. | reverse complement strand
TACGCGATCATTGTCAGCCGCCGCGACCCGGGCCTTGGCGACCGGGTCGGCTCGATCATCGCCGACGAGTAGCGGCTGGCCGCTCAGCCGAGTTCAAGACGAGTGACAGCACCGGACCGAGGGCACAACCTCTCGGTCTGGTGCCTGAATAAACAGGAGACCCCATGACCGAGAACCCGCATCCGCTCGACCCCGCCACCGCCGATGAGTACCTCACCGGGAGAAAGATCATGGCGGCGGCCGGGTTGCTCGCGGACCCGGTCCGGTTCGCCTACTACGGCCTCGAGGAGCCGCCGAAGCCGGAGGTGCTCGGCGGCGGTCCGGCCGACCGGCGGCTGCGCGCCTTCCTGCTCAACCTTGACAGCGGCGAGTCCACCGACGTGCTCGTGTCGCTCACCCAGGGCAGCGTGGTCAGCGCCCGGGTCGTCGACACCGCCGCCGAGGGCCAGCTGCCGATCATCGACTCCGAGTACCACCTGGTCGAGGAGATCGTCGCGGCCGACCCCGAGTGGCAGGCGGCGCTGGGCAGGCGCGGGCTGACCGACATGAGCAAGATCCGCATCGCGCCGATCACCGCCGGCGCGTTCCGGGCGCCGGCCGAGGACGACGCCCGCCGGATGGTCCGCGTGCTCGCCTTCCTGCAGGCCGGCGAGCATGACCTGGCCTGGGCGCACCCCGTCGACGGGGTGACCGCGCACGTCGACCTGATCGAGAAGAAGGTGCTGCGGGTCACCGACGAGTTCACCCTGCCGGTCCCGGCCGAGTCCGGCGACTACGACGACCCGGCGGTGCGCGGGCCGGAGCGGACCGGGCTGCGGCCGATCGAGATCACCCAGCCGGAGGGGCCGAGCTTCAGCCTGGACGGCACCCTGCTGCGCTGGCAGGGCTGGTCGCTGCGGGTGGGCTTCGACCTGCGCGAGGGGCTCACCTTGCACCAGATCGAGCTGGCCGGGCGACCGGTGATCTACCGGGCTTCGATCCCCGAGATGGTGGTGCCCTACGGTGACCCGCGGTTCCGCTACTGGCAGTCGTACTTCGACACCGGCGAGTACCTGGTCGGCAAGTGGGTCAACTCGCTGGAGCTCGGCTGCGACTGCCTGGGCGAGATCAGCTACCTGGACGCCGTGGTCACCGGGGAGACCGGTGAGCCCCGGACGGTGCGCAACGCGATCTGCATTCACGAGGAGGACGCCGGCATCCTCTGGAAACACACCGACATCTTCAACGGCTCGGTCCAGTCGCGACGCCAGCGGCGGCTGGTGGTGTCGTTCTTCACCACCGTCGGCAACTACGACTACGGCTTCTACTGGTATTTCTACCTCGACGGCACGATCGAGTGCGAGGTCAAGATGACCGGGGTGGTGTTCACCGCGGGGCACCCGGGCGGCGACCACCCGTACTCGACCGAGGTCGCGCCTGGACTTGGCGCGCCGGTGCACCAGCACCTGTTCAGCGCCCGGCTCGACATGTCGGTGGACGGGCTGGCCAACGCGGTGGACGAGGTCGACGTGACCGGCCTGCCGATCGGCCGTGACAACCCCTACGGCAACGCGATCGCGCAGCAGGTGACCCGGCTGACCTCGGAGGCGTCCGCCGCCCGGGCGGGCGACGCGACCAAGGGCCGGGTCTGGCGGGTGCTCAGCACGACCTCGACGAACCGTTTCGGGAAGCCGACGGCGTTCACGCTGCACCCGGAGCCCCAGCCGCCGCTGCTCGCCCACCCCGACTCGCCGCTGGCGGCGCGGGCGGGATTCGCCACCCGGGCGCTGTGGGTGACCCGCTACGACCCGGCCGAGCGTTATCCGGCCGGCGACTTCGTGAACCAGAGCCCCGGCGGCGGGCTGCCCGCGTACGCCGCGGCCGACCGGGACATCGACGGGCAGGACATCGTCGTGTGGCACACGTTCGGGCCCACGCACGTCGTCCGGACCGAGGACTGGCCGGTGATGCCGGTCTCCAGGACCGGCTTCATGCTCAGGCCGACCGGCTTCTTCGACCGTAACCCCACGCTCGACGTTCCGGCCCCCTCCGGGGGACACTGCCACCCGCATTAGGGGCTGCTCGGGTCAGCCGCGATAGGCCGGGATGCGTTCGAGGTCAAGTCGATACCAATCCCGGCCTACCAGGACGTGGAAGTCGGGGCCCCGGCCGATCGCCTGCGTCTTTTCCGGCAACGGCTGGCCGTCCGGCAACACGATTCTGTATTGGCCGTCGAGGTGGAGATCGTCGCTGCCCAAGGTGCCGGCGGCCAGCCAATCTCGGTTCGGTCCGTGGCCGCCGAGCAGGGCAACCTGGGAGCCTGCGACGGCCAGCGCCCTGGCTCCGGTGACGCCGTTGCGCCAGGCGGTCAAGGCGCCGTCACGGATGCGGACGATCGGGAAATCTGTGTAGTAGCACGTCCAGACGGTGTCCTTGTCAACGTTGAGGGCGTAGCAGTCGCTGATCGCCCCCCAGGGCTGATCGACGTTCGAGGGAAAGCTCCATTCGGCCTGGAGACCAGGCGAAAAGCGGACCAGGCCGTGACGGCCCATGGGAGCCGGGCCGTCACGGTCGCCCCACCCGAAGTTGCCGTAAACCCCTTCATCGAAGTAGCCCACCCAGATATCGCCGGCGCCCGTGGTGAGGACGTGCTCGATGCCGTCGCCCAGCGTGTCTCAGCACCGGCAGCGCCATCACCGCCTCGCGCCGTTCCTCATTCCGTTTCCGCAGCCGTTCCTGCCAGTCGCTCATCCCCATACCTCGCCAGTAGCCAACCGTCATCCACTATTTTCGAACTCCATGGCGTTTCCGGGACTATAGCACCGGAAGCGCCATGGACCTTTTCGATCTTCGCCCATTTCGGGGCGAGAGTGGCCGGGTGGGCCGCAGTGACGCGCGCCGACAACGGCACACGATGACGGGGAATGGGCCGGCTAGAGGCGCCCGGGTCCGTTCGAGATGAGGATTTGGGGGGTTTGACTGGGGCTTAGAGCCAGGGCCGGAGGACGGGGGCGGCGGACAGGGCGGGGGCCGGGCGGCCGGTGAGGTAGGCCGCCAGGTCCGCGAGGGGGGCGGTGACCGGGACCGGGGCGCCGCTGCCGACGATGTCCCAGCGGCCGCCGGTGTCGGAGGCGGCGATCAGGAGGGCCGGGCCGCCGCCCTTGGCCGAGCGGCTGACCGTCACCTCGTCGAGCAGCGCGGCCGCGAACTCCGGCGGCAGGTCGCCGTAGGTCGTGCCGGCGGCCAGGTCGACGGCGTGGATGTAGACCTCGCGGACCCGCATCCACGGGATCTCGCTGGCCGACCGGGTGAGGCCCTGGGCGGTGATGACCTTCGCGTCCCAGTCCTCGTCGGTCATCGCGTCGAAGTCGGCCGCCAGGTCGGCCGCGGCCGAGTCGAACCGGGCCCGGAGCTCGGCGCAGGGCGCCAGCGCGCCGACCGCGATGCCCTCCTCGCGTGCCTCGGCCGAGGCGTACATCCGGCGTTCCTCGCCGGTGCGGGCCCAGTGCACGAGGTTGCGGAGCGCGTCGGCGTTGGCGGCCATGTGCGAGAACAGGTAGCGGCGGTTCCAGCCCGGCAGCGCCGTCGGCCCGTCGAGCGCCTCGTCGGACAGCTTCGCCAGCTGCGCGCGCAGCCGCTCGGTGCCGTCCTGCACCCAGGTCAGCGTCTGTTCCGGCCTCATCGTGGCTCCCTCTGCCGCGGTTCCGCCGGCTCCTGCCGCCGTCGGCACCTAGGTGATGATAGCCAGCTGGGGCAGGCCGGCGGCAGAGCCGCCGTCAACTAGGGGCGAGCGGGGCGTATGACACCGGTCACCTCGCCGAAGCCGACGCGGCGGCCGGCCGCCCCCGGGGCGGTGGCGGTGATCGTCACCGTGTCGCCGTCCTGCAGGAACGTCCGCTGGTCGCCCCTGACCGTGACCGGCTCGGCCCCGCCCCATGTCAGCTCGATGAACGCGCCGCGCTGGTCCCGGTCGGGCCCGGAGATGGTGCCGGAGGCGAACAGGTCGCCGGTGCGGGCGGACGCGCCGTTGACGGTCAGGTGCGCGAGCATCTGGGCGGGCGACCAGTACATGGTCCGGTACGGCGGGCGGGTGATCACCTCGCCGTTCCAGGCGACGGCGAGGTCGATGTCGAGCCCCCAGTCCTGCGTCTCCCGCAGGTACGGGAGCACGGCCGGGTGCTGGCCCGGCAGCGGCACCCGGGCGGCCGCCAGCGCCGCCAGCGGCACCACCCAGGCCGAGACCGAGGTCGCGAACGACTTCCCCAGGTGCGGCCCGAGCGGCACGTACTCCCAGGCCTGGAGGTCGCGGGCGGACCAGTCGTTGACGAGGACGACGCCGAACACGTGGTCGGCGAACGCCCCGGTCGCGATCGCGGTGCCGAGCGGCGAGCCGACGCCGACCACGAAGCCGAGCTCGGCCTCGATGTCGAGCCGGACCGACGGGCCGAACACCGGCGCCGGGTCGTCGGGACCCTTGCGCTGGCCGCTGGGGCGGACGATGTCGGTGCCGGAGACCACCACCGTGCCGGCCCGGCCGTGGTAGCCGACCGGTAGGTGCTTCCAGTTCGGCATCAGCGGCTCGGGGTTGGACGGCCGGAACAGCCGGCCGAGGTTCGACGCGTGGTGCTCGGAGGCGTAGAAGTCGACGTAGTCGGCCACCTCGAACGGCAGCCTGAGCTGGACTGCGGGCAGCGGGTGGACCGACGCGGCCGGCACCGCGCCGGCGGCGATCAGCTCGGTGATCCGGGCCCGCGCCGCCGCCCAGCGGGCGGGCCCGGTCGCCATGAACGGGTTGAGCGACGGGGCCGCGAACACCTCGTCGTGCAGCAGCGCGGCGAGGTCGAGGACGCTGTCGGCGACGCGGACGCCGACCCGGGGCGGCCCGCCGCCGGCCGAGAACACGCCGTAGGGCAGGTTGTCCAGGCCGAACGGCGACCCGTCGGGTATCTCGATGACGCTCATCGCCGGAGTGTAGCTACTCCAGGGCGTCGACCGCCTCGGTGGGCTGCCTGGTGACGATCTCGGCCCGCGTCTTGCGGCCGAGCCACCAGAAGAGCACGCCGATGCAGACGAAGGCGAGCACCGGGAGCAATTCGGTCCACAGGTAGGTGAACCGCTCGTTGTACCCCCAGCCGTCGGGGGCGAAGTCGCTGCCGAACCAGTGGTCGCCCGCCCCGGGCGCGATCAGCTGCACCGAGGCGATCGCGACCAGGATCATCAGCAGCACCGTCAGGGTCCTGGCGAACGGCATCCGGAACGGCCGCGGGACGTCCGGGTGGCTGCGCCGCAGCTTCCACAGCGCCGGGTAGATGAGCAGGTAGCTGATCAGCGTGGTCGAGATCGTCACGCCGAGCACGGCCCCGAAGTACTTGGCCGCGTTGCCGTTGGTGAGCTCGAGGGACAGCACGACGACCACCGACGCGACGACCCCGCTGAAGACGTTCACCCGGACCGGCGTGCCGAACTTGGCGTCGATCACGCCGAGGAACCGCGGCCCCGCGCCGTCGTAGCAGGACACCGCCATCGCCCGGTCCGAGCCCATGATCCAGGTCGCGCCCGAGGTGAGCAGGCAGAGGATGAACAGGAGCGCGCAGATGTCGCCGAGGACGGTCCCGGCGCCGCTGAGCGTCACGGTGCCGTCGGCGGCGACGTGGCCGCCGTAGACGGTGAACGCGTCCTGCATGGCACTGGCGAAGCCCGAGAAGTTCGCCACCGCGGAACTCGGCAGCACGATCAGGATGCCGAGCA
This sequence comes from Trebonia sp., assembly GCA_036509215.1. Classification (GTDB taxonomy): domain Bacteria; phylum Actinomycetota; class Actinomycetes; order Streptosporangiales; family Streptosporangiaceae; genus Trebonia. The sequence goes on along the minus strand of DATCGA010000647.1, from coordinate 5,262 downwards.
CCGGCAGCGCGTACAGGATCACGCTGCCGATCGCCGACCGGAAAATGCTGAACGGCACGTCGCGCTGCGGGTTGACCATCTCCTCGCCCGCGCTGCTCGGCAGCTCGAAGCCGACGTAGTTGAACAGCAGCACGCCTGTCAGCAGTACGAACCCGCCCGCCGTGGGCTTGTAATCGCCGGCCCCGAGGCCGTGCACGCCGTGCTTGGCCGCGTAGATCGCGACCGTGATCGTGAACAGGCCGAGCACGATGAAGCGGGCGAACGCGCCCGCCGTCGGCAGCCACTTACCGACCCGGAACGAGGCGATGGCCGACACGATCGTGATCCAGACGAAAACCAGCGCCACCACGTAGGTCACCGGCGTGGACAGGCTGTTGCCATGGTTGAAGAAGATCACCACCGCGCCGATGCAGGAGGCGGTCAGCGACCCGCCGATCCAGACCGGGTTGGTGATCCAGTACAGGAAGTTGTTGACCGCGCCCGCGAGGTGGCCGAACGCCAGCCTGGTCCACAGGTACGGCCCGCCCTCCTGCGGGAACGCGGTGCCGAGCTCGGCGAACAGCAGCGCCTGGGGCACGAAGAACAGCAGCGCGAAGACCATCAGCCAGGTGAAGGCCTGGCCGCCGCCGCCCGCGACCGAGGCGATCGTGTCCACGCCGACGATCGTGCAGATGAGGAAGAACAGGATGTCGAAGCGGCCGAAATGCCGCCGCAGCTTAGAACTCTCCGCGGCGGCGGCCGCGGTCATTTCGATGGTGGCCATATGCGATCCCCCGGGACATCGGTGCTGATTTGTCCCAAAGCCTGGCCTACGCGCGTTTCTTTACTGTTTCATTAGATTTCGTAATGGTCACGATCGCGGGGGCCGGATATGAAATCCAGCCCCAACTGTCCATCCAGTCACAGCCGTTACCGTTACCCGGCGCGAACCTGGGCTTCTTTGATCACGCGCTCGGCCTCGGCCCGGTCCTGCCAGCCGCGGATGTCGGTCGACTTGCCCGGCTCGAGCTCCTTGTAGATGTCGAAGAAGTGGCTGATCTCGTTGAGCAGGTGGGCGGGCACGTCGGCCAGGTCGCGGACGCCGGCCTTGCGGGGGTCGTGCGAGCAGACCGTGAGCACCTTGGCGTCCGGGCCGCCCTCGTCGTGCATCCAGAAAACCGCGACCGGCCGGACCATCACCACGCAGCCGGGGAACGTCGGCTCGTCCAGCCAGACCAGCGCGTCAAGCTCGTCGCCGTCCTCCGCGCGGGTGCCGTCGACGAACCCGTAGTCCAGGGGGTAGACGGTCGAGGTGAACAGCATCCGGTCCAGCCGCATATGCCCGGTCTTCTGATCGACCACGTACTTGTTCCGCGAGCCCTGGGGGGTCTCCACGACGACGTCAATGTCCACGGCGGACTCCTTAAACCAATGCTGCTACCCGGGTCTGCACAGGCATACCCCGCAACACGCCGCTCATACCACGGACATATGGGCTTAACTCGGGCAGGGAAGGCAGGCTAGATCCGGCCGTTGCCGTTCATGATCCCACGGCGGTCACCACGCGGCCACGCAGCGACGCGATCCGCCGATCCGCGCCTCGGCGTGCTTCCGCACCACTCGCCGGACCGCAGCACCCGGTCGGCCGCCTCGTGCTCGCCGTCGCTCTCCCCCGCGATCAGGTCGAGCAATTCGCCAGCGTCGCGCCCCAACAGCAGGCTCGCGATCGTCCGCATTCCGCCACCTCCTCGGCTCACCTTCACGATATAACGCGAATGCCGATCCCGCCAGGCTCGAGCCCTCCTCGGGCGCGCCGCGGTCAGCCTCGGTAGACCGCGCGGCTGACCATGGCGCGGCGGCGGGCCATCATCATCGCGTCGGCCTGCGGGCCGGCCGGCAGGCCGCCCGCCGGGAGGGTGGTCGGGTCCACCCCGACCCCGAGCAGGGTGCGGGTCACGCCCTGGGCGGAGTCGAGCAGGTCGTCGAGTGCGCGGGCCAGGTGGGCGCCGGTGACGACGGGCACCGCCGCGCCGTCAACGGGCCCGGTGTCGTCATGCAGGGCCTCGAGGACCGCCCGGCGGATGAGCTCCTTGAGGAAGGAGGCGGTGACGCCCTCGGTCCGATCGATCGCGGCGGCGATGTCGTCTGCGGTCAGTTCGAGCGGGACGCCCCGGCCGTAGAGCGCGAGCAGCCGCTCCCGGGCGGGCCCGTCGGGGAGGTCGATCTCGACCGCGACGTCCACCCGGCCCGGTCGGGCCGCCAGCGCCAGCTCGAGCAGGTCGGCCCGGTTGGTGGTGAGCAGGAAGAGCAGGTCGGCGTCGCCCGCCGCGCCGTCCATCGCGTCCAGCAGGTCGAACAGGACCGGGTTGGACCTCGCCCCCATCCCCCGCTCCTCGGCGACGAGGTCCACGTCCTCGAGCACCATCACCGAGGGCGCGAGGGCGCGGGCCAGCTCGGTGACCGCGCCGACCGCGACCAGGGCCCGGCCGGTCAGCACCAGCCGGGTATAGCTGGTCATCTGGCCGAGCAGGTAGCGGGTGGTGTGCGTCTTGCCGGTGCCGGGCGGGCCGTACAGCAGCAGGCCGCGCTTGAGGTGCTGGCCGGCCGCGAGCAGGGCCGCCCGGTGCGCGGCCACGCCGAGCGCGTGCCGTTCGATCCGGGCCAGTACGGCGTCGGGCAGCACCACGTCGTCGCGGGCGAGCCCGGACGGCGCCGCGAAGCCGAGGCTGACCCCGCCCTGGGTGAGCGCGACCTCGAGCAGGTGGCCGCGGTAGACGTTGAGCTCGGAGCGGAGCTCGTCGAGCTCGGCCAGCACCCGCTGGGCGGCGTCGACCGGCAGGCCGGCCACCTCGACCTCGAGGCCCGGATCGTGCTCGCTCGGTCCCCTGACCATGACGATGAAGCGGCGCTCGGGGTCGGTGACCAGCAGCAGCGCGTGCTTGAAGCAGCCGAGGGTCGAGCCGGGGCCGTTGGGCAGGTCGATGAGCGCGGGCGGGCTGAGCTGCACCCCGTTTTCCTCGCCGGCCACCAGCTGCTGGAGGCTCGGCGTGACGTGGTGCGGCGGCAGCGTCAGGCCGCGCACCTCGCACCGCCGGCCGGGCCGGGCCGACCAGGCGTTGAGCGCGGTCTGCAGGTTGACGTGCTCGAACGGGGCCAGCTCCCTGGTCACCACCGAGTGGGCGGCGCCGTCGGGGCCGAGGAAGCCGCCGACCAGGGCCGAGACCTCACTCCGCTCCTCGCGGCTGGCGGAGTGGATCCAGTCGAGGAACGAACGGAACTGGGCGGCAAACTCCCGCGCTTCCGCCTCGGGCGCGTTGTCTGGCATACCAGCCAGGCTAACAACGCGATGCGGCCGGCAGAATCTATTTATCGGAGCGGCTCGAGCAGGCGGTGCGGTGCGGTGAGCGCGACCGAGACCGGGTCCTGCTTGGCCGGGGCTGCCTCCAGGCCGGGACCTGGGGCGACCACCAGGTCGGCCGAGCCGACCACGGCCCCGCAGGCCGCGCAGACCCCGTCCGACCCGACGACGCCGCCGTCGGCCGCGTGGCTGAAGACGCGGCGCGGTCCGATCTCGGAGTAGTGCTCGTCCCCCCAGACCAGCAGCGAGCGGACCACCGGCCACAGGTCGCGGCCCTTGCCGGTCAGCGCGTACTCGTCGTGGCCGTGCGCACCGGGCTCGAGGGCGAGCACGCCCGCCTCCACCAGCGCGACCAGCCTGCTGGTGAGCACCGCCCGGGGAATCTCCAGATGGGCGGCGAAGTCGCCGAACCGGCGCACGCCGAAGAAGGCGTCGCGGACGATGAGCAGCGTCCACCGCTCCCCCACGACCTCGAGCGCCCGCGCCAGCGAGCACCGGTCGTCCGCGTAGTCCTTCGGCAGCGCCATGGTCATCACCCTATCACCGATAGTTCATTGACCGAACTAGGTTTGGCGTGCTTAACTTCAATCGTGGTTCAGTGAACGAACCAAGTCAAGGTCTTTGGGTATCGGGGAGAGCAATGGCGAACACAGCATCCGCGAGCACCGCGATCGGCGGCCGGCTGGTGTCGGCGGAATCTTCCGACGAGGGCGACGCCAAGCGCTGGTGGATCATGGCGGTGCTGGCCGCGGTCGCCTTCATGGCGCAGCTCGACCTGTTCATCGTCAACGTGGCGCTGCCGACGATCGGCGCCTCCTATCACGGGGCGTCGCTGAGCGGGCTGTCGTGGGTGCTGAACGCCTAAGCGATCATCTTCGCGGCGTTGCTGGTGCCGGCCGGGCGGCTGGCCGACCACTTCGGCCGCCGCCGGTTCCTGCTCATCGGGGTGCTCGTGTTCACCCTCGCGTCGGCCGCGTGCGCGGCCGCGCCGACGCTGGGCGTGCTGGTCGCGGCGCGGGCGGTGCAGGCGGTCGGCGCGGCGCTGATCGTGCCGACCTCGCTCGGCCTGCTCTACCCGGCGTTCCCCAAGCGGCAGCACCCGATGGTGGTCGGGCTCTGGGCCGGGGTCGCCGCGGTCGCCGCCACCGCCGGGCCGCCGGTCGGCGGGCTGCTGGTCGGCATCGACTGGCGGTGGATCTTCCTTATCAACGTGCCGATCGGGCTGGCCACGCTGATTGCGGGCCGGCGGATCCTGCCCGAGGTGCGGGCGGTGGCCGGGAGCCGGCTGCCGGACTGGGTCTCGTCGGTGCTGCTGCTGGCCGCGGTGACCCTGCTGGTGCTCGGCACCGTGCAGGGGCCGGCCTGGGGCTGGGGCAACGGCAAGACGATCGCACTGCTGGTGGTCGCGGCGGTTGCGATCGCCTTGACGGTCCGGCGGACGGTGCGGCATCCGCACGCGCTGATCGAGCGGGACCTGTTCGCCAGCCGGGCGTTCTCCGGGGCGTCGGTGGCGCTGCTGCTGTACTTCGTCGGGTTCGCGATGTTCCTGCTCAGCGTGGTGCTCTTCCTGCAGGGCGAGTGGCACTACAGCGCGGTCAAGGCCGGGCTCGCGATCGCGCCAGGGCCCGCCACCGCCGCCGTGTTCGCGGTCAGCGCCGGGCGGATCAGGGCGCGGTTCGGCCGGACCGCCCCGGCGGTCGCCGGGGCGTTGTTCATGATGGTCGCGGCCGGGTACTGGGCGCTGTTCACCGGGGCGGCGCCGGACTACCCGGCCGAGATCCTGCCCGGGCTGTTCGCGGGCGGGATCTCGGCCGGGCTGGTGCAGGCGCCGCTGTACGCGGCGGCAGGCACCCTGCCGCCGAACCGGGCCACCACCGGCAGCGCCGTGCTGACGATGGCCCGCCAGGTCGGCAGCGCGATCGGGG
>DATCGA010000646.1:0-2468 GCA_036509215.1 Trebonia sp. | reverse complement strand
GGCGGCGGGCCGGCCGGCGGCGTGCTCTGCTCCGGCGGGACGTATCCGGCCGGAGCGATCGCGTTCGGCCCGGTGCCGTTCGGCGCCGAACCGTTCGCGGCCGTGCCGTTCGCAGCCGCCCCGTTCTGACCGAGCCCGTTCTGCGGGCCGACGTTCGGCTGGTAGTACCAGGTGCCGTTGCCGTCAGGCACCGGCGAGCCGTGCCACGCGGCGACGGCGTCAGGCGGCTGCACGTTTGCAAGCTGCTGCGCGCCGCCCGGCTGCTGGCTGACATCCGCCTGCTGGCTGGCCATTCCCTGCTGGGCGGCGGGCGGGCCGGCCGCGGAGAACTGCTGGGCGACGGTCCCCGGCTGGGCGGAGAAGTTCTGCTGGGCCGTTGGCCCCTGCTGCTGCGGCGGCGGCGATTGAATCGCGCCGATGAACTGGTGCGAGCTGGCCGGCCGCTGGGACGCGCCCGCCGACAGGCCGGATGCCGCGTCAGCTCCCTGGGCCAGGGCCGCCTGCGCCTGCTGCCCTCCGGGCTGCATCTGCTGCCCGTTGCCCAGGATCTGCTGCCCGTTGGCCTGCTGCTGCATGCCCGCCGGCAGCGGCTGCGGCTGGGCGGCCGGCAGCTGGCGGGCGGCGGTGGCCGGCTGACCGTTCCAGGTCGACATCCCGCCGCCGGCCGCGCTCGCGCCCTGGCCGCCGCTGGGCAGGGCGATCCGGCCGATACCGTTCCCGCCGTTCCCTAGCCCGGCGCCCGCTCGCGCCATCGAGCCGGAACCGGCCATGGAACCGGCGCCGTTGCCCGCGCCGGAATCGCCGGCGTTGAGCGCGCGCGGCAGCGCCGAGAGCAGCAGCGCGATCGGGAACTCATGCCGCTCCTCGGCGAGGTCGGTGACCTCAGGGCGCTGCACCACGACCTCGAACACACCGCGGTCGACCTGCCAGTAGCCCAGCTGCCCGGCCCGGCGCTCGTCCATGCCCAGGTAGACGATGTGCAGCCGGTCGCCGAGATCGTCAAGGACCAGGCACGGCTCACCGTGGTAGGACCCGATCGGACGCGACTCCCAGAGTCCGTCAAGATCGTCGAGTCGCACCTGCTTGCGCCAGATACCGCCGCCGGGCACGGGCGAGAACCCGTGCTCCTCGGGCGGCGGCGGCGCCGCGAACAGCGTGACGTCGCGGTCGGACGGGCCGACCGCGGCCTGGTAGGAGGCGCCTAGGTAGGAGGCCATGAGCCGGTATCGCATAAGCGCCTTATCCCTCCCGAGGTCGTCGCCAGGCCAGCCCGTCGTACCGGGCGACCGGTTCCTCGCCGGCGTCTGCCAGCCGGCACAGCGTGGTCGCGACGGGGATCTGGATCGGCTCGAGGTAGAACTCGGCCCGTCCGGCAGGCCCCCGCACGGTAACCGGCACGTACCCGTCGATCTCCCTGGCCTGCCAGCACAGGAAGTACAACTCGGCCATGTCGGGCTTAAAGTCTGATCCCTCGTAGCCTAGGCCGAGCGCATAGAACGCGTCTGCCGTGTTCCTGAAGACGACGTCGCGAACCCGGTGCACGTACCCGGCGATCACCCCGCGCTGGCCGCTCATGTACGGCCCGACCATGCGCGGCGGTATGACTTTCCGCATCGGCGTGCCGGGAAATATCCGCGCAGGCTGCGCTGACTCGCGTGCAGAACCCACGAAGACCGCTCCTTCCCGCTAGCGCCGCTACCTCTGGTCCGCACACCCGGTCTCGTCGGGGGGCCCGCACGTAGCCGCAGGTCATGAGGTTCCCATATCCGACATGTGTGCTCAACCGATTCTGCCGCGCGAATCGACAGTACCCAGGGCAAAGTGCAGCTTTCGTCGATTTCATTACATCTGGTAGCCGTCCGCCGGCCGTCGGGCGTCGCGGCGGGGCCCGCCGGCGGCGTCGGCGGTAGGGTCAGACCCGTGCGATCGAGACCGATCAGACCCGCAGGCGATACCGGGGAGGCGGATCCCGCCGTCACCGCGATTCTCGCCGCCTACCAGGCGGGCGAGGCCACCGAGCACGCGGCGCTCAGCGCCGTCGCCGCCACCAGGCTGCTCGTTCCCATCGTGGCGGTGCTGGCCGAGGCGAACGACGACGGCACCGAGAAGGAGACCGAGATGGCGCTGCCGACGCTGATCGGCAACGACGGCCGGGCGGCGGTCATCGCGTTCACCGGCGCCGGCCCGCTCGCGCAGTGGCGCCGGGACGCCCGCCCGGTCCCGGTCCCCGGCCCGCGCCTGTGGGCGGCCGCCCGGACCGAGGCCGACGCCGTCGTGGTCGACGTGGCCGGCCCGGTGCCGCTGATCGTCGAGGGCGCCCGGCTGGCGGCCCTCGCGGCCGGCCAGCCCCCGCCGCCCGCGCACGAGGACCCCGACATCCGCGCCGCCGTGGCCGAGGTCATCGGCGACTTCACCCTCGAGCCCGGCGCCCCCGACGCCGACCTCGAGATCGCCTTCCGCCCGGCCGG
>DATCGA010000645.1:0-2733 GCA_036509215.1 Trebonia sp. | reverse complement strand
CTCGTCGGCCGCCGCCGCGGGCGACCCGGTGGGCAGCGTCGCGAACCCGGCCAGCCGGGTCGGATGGCGGGCGATGGCCGCGGCCAGGTAGTCGTTGGCCCGCCGCGCCGCCGCCGCGGACGCGCCGACGGTGTCGGCGGCGTCGGAGGACAGCGCCTGGGCGGCCGGCTGGGCGTGCGAGAGGACCTGCACGTCGATCCCGGCTGCGTCCATGTCGGCGATCCGCGCGTCACCCACGTCGCGGAGCGCGGCGTCGAGTTCCGCGCCGCCTGACCGCGCCAGCACCCCCGTGCCGGGGGGCGCGGCAAGCTCGGGCGTCCAGAAGTGCTCTTCGAGGGCAATTGTCCGCATTGCGCCATCCTTGCCGCCGACGCCCCGCGCGGCAAGCGCGCCACACCCGCCAAAGCGGCCCCGCAAGCCAAGCACGGCACGCGCGGCCCCACCTTGCTCAGATGGATTCGGCGTCCTCGAGTTCGCCGGCGTCGTCGGCGGGCTGCCCGGTCGGCATCCGGAACCCGGGCAGCGGCGACGGCAGCAGCAGCAGCGCGCCCGCGACCCCGCCCGCCACCGCCACCCAGAGCGCGGGCCGCAGCCCGGCCGAGGCGCCGAGGGCCCCGCCCAGCAGCGCGCCGGCCGGCCGGGTGCCGTAGTTGATCGCCTGGAACGCGCCCGACACCCGCGACCGCATCGTGTCCGGGATGACCATCGCGAAGATCGCGCCGATCGAGATGTCGAGCACCATCACCCCGAACCCGCTGGTGAACTCGGCCGCGAACAGCATCAGCAGCACCGCCACCCCGTGCACGCTGTCGGCCAGCGGCACCAGCGCCAGCGGGAGCGTGAAGACGAAGCACCCGACCACGTAGACCAGCCCGATGCCGAGCCGGTTCCCCAGTCGCTTGGCGGTCAGGGAGGCGATCATCCCGCCGACCGCGCCCGCCCCGATCACCACCCCGAGGACCCCCGGGCGGACGTGCAGCATGCGCACCGCGTAGAGCATGAACAGCGCGCTGAACATCATGTTGAAGAAGTTGATGACCGCCACGCCGGTCAGCGACGCCCGGATGATGGGGGAGCGGGCGACGAACCGGAGCCCGGCCGTGACCCCGTCGGCCCCGTCCGACGAGGGCGGCTCGGCCGGCTTGATCATGGCCAGCTGCAGCGCCGAGCCGAGAAAGGAAAGCGCGTCCGCGACGACCGCGAACGGTGCCGTCAGCCCCTCCACCAGCAGGCCGCCGACCGACGGCCCGCCCATGAACGAGAACGCGCGGCTGCCGTAGATCAGCGACTGCCCGTCGACGTAGGAGTCCGGCGGCACGATCGACACGAACAAGGTGCCGTCCGACACGGTGAACAGCACCGACAGCGCCCCCGCGACGAACGTCACCACAAACATCTGGGCCATCGTCAGCACGTGCAGCGCGTAGCAGAGCGGGATGGTGGCCAGCGCCGCCGCCCGGCCCAGGTCGGCCAGGATCATCACCATCCGGCGCTTGCCCCGCCGGTCTACCCACGCCCCGGCGTGCAGCGCGAACAGCAGGCTGGGGAGCCACTGCAACGCGGTCAGGTACCCCATCGAGGCGGCCCCGGCGTGCAGCACCAGCACGGCGGTGAGCGGCAGCGCGACCGACGAGATCTGGTCGCCGAACATCGACACCGTCGACGCGCCCCAATATCGCCGGAACACCCGGTCCCGCAGCAACCGCGGAACCAGCCCGCCCAGTCCCGCCTCCAAATTCATAGCTATCGAAGCGTAACCGGATAAAGGGGACAACGCACGCGATTGTGCCCCCTGCAACTTGCGCCCGGTTCCGCCCGGCGCTGTCGCCTGCCCCGCCGATCGCGGCTTGCCCCATCGCCAACGCCAGCGGCCTTCACCCGTCCCCGTCTCCCACGCCACCGGCCCTCACCCAGGCCCTGTCGGCTACGCCAACGACCCCAATAGGCGATGTCGATGGCGTAGCCGACAGGTTCAGATTCCTGTCGATGGCGTAGCCGACAGGCCGCGCCGCGTCTATTCAGGCAAACCAAATGCCCGGACATTTCGGATATTTGGCGATATGGACAGCGCTGATTTCTGCTATTCGGCGACCGATTCTGCCGCCTGCGCCTCCCCGGCCCCCTCAAAGGCAGCGATCGATGGCGTCGCCCACGGCTCCGCGGCCCACTCGCGCGGCTCGACCAGCGCCTCGCGGGCGGCGGTGAACAGCAGGTAGGGGATGAGGTCGATCGACCGGCGCAGGCACCACGAGGTGCCCTTGGTGGCCATCCACACGAGGTCGTCGCGCCGGGTCGCGCCGGGGCCGGATGGCTCCGGGTCGGGCCGGACGGCGACCTCGTGGCCGGCCGCGGCCAGCCGGTCCCAGAACCGGCAGGCGATCAGCCGGTGGCCGCGCTCGTTGGGGTGCAGCCGGTCCACCGACCAGTTCCGCCGGTCATAGGTCTCCGGGTCGCTCGAGGCGTCCCAGTGCAGGGTCCCGAAGTGCGCGGCGATCTTGTCCAGCTCCGCGTTGACGGCGCGCATCCGCCTGGTCAGCGGCCGGGCGAGCCCGGTCGGCAGCCCGAACATCTGCGCCGGGTCGGGCAGCCGCATGGTCAGCACGGTCGACCCGCTGGCGGTCAGCGCGGCGACCGTCCGGGCGGCGGCCTGGCCGGTCCGAACCGGATCGAAGCCGGCCCGGAGGGTGTCGTTGATCCCGACGACGACGCTAGCGATATCCGGCCGCAGCGCCA
>DATCGA010000644.1:0-2584 GCA_036509215.1 Trebonia sp. | reverse complement strand
CTCGACGTCCTGTCCCCCCGCGAACACGAAGTCCTGGCCCTGATGGCCGAAGGCGCCTCCAACGCCGGCATCGCCCGCCGGATCTACGTCACCGAAGGCACCGTCGAAAAACACGTCCGCAGCATCCTGACCAAACTCGACCTGCCCGAAACCGACACCGGGCACCGCCGCGTCCTCGCCGTCCTCAGATTCCTCGAAGCCCGGTAGCCCACGCCCTGACTCTTCCCGCGGGAGGCCCGTTGCGGTACCTGCCTCCTACAGGAGCCGTGCGGTTTGGCACTGGCGGCCTGAATGTGCCTGGTTAGGCCGAACTGGCTGCGCAGGCAAGCCGGCCCATGTAGTGCAGCCCCTTGAGGTGTTGCTCCATCTCCCGGGCCGCGCCATCGGCGTCCCGGGCTCTCAACTGGCGCAGCAGCCTGCGGCGGGAGCTCAAGATGATGCCGTCGGCCGCCGGGCCGACCGTCAGGACGAGGCCGTGCAGCCGCCCCGCGGCCGGGCTCACGAGCGGCGCCAGGTCGCCGTCACCGGCCAGGTCACCCAGCACGCTGAATAGCTCGGCGTGCGTGGTGGCCTTGCGCGCCCAGTCGGGCCGGGCCGGCAGGCCGGACGCCTGCTCCAGGCTGGCGTGCAGGGCGTCTAAATGCTGCGGGGTCATCTGCGTGCAGGCAATACGGGTGACGGCCGACAGTACCGAGATCACCGCGTCGTCCGTCATGGCCCTACCCTCGCGGCTTCCGGACACCGTGTCATCCCGGCAGACGGCCAGCTCCGCTACCAGCTAGCAGGTATCCGGCGGATCCGGTTAGCGGCGATGCGCGGCGCAGGCCCCGCCCCCATGCTGGAGCTGACGCCCCGGGTCCCCGTCGCCGGCGGGACGGCGCAAGCAGGGCGCAGGCAGGGCGCAGGCAGCAGGAAAACAGGAGGAGCTGTTATGGCAGGGGCGAATGGCAGTAATGCCCGCACGGTGGTGGCGGTGCTGGGCGCCGGCATCATGGGCTCCGCGATGGCCCGGAACCTCGCGGCCGCGGGCCTGGACACGCGGGTGTGGGACCGGTCACCCGCCGCGACCGCTGCCCTGGCCGACGCGGGCGCGGTCGCTGCGACCTCGGCGCAGGACGCGGTCCGGGACGCGGACGTGGTGATCACGATGCTGCCCACCGCGGCGGCCGTGGAGTCGGTCATCTTCGACGCAGACGTGGCCGCCGCGTTCGCCGAGGGAACCGTGTGGGCGCAGATGGGCACGATCGGCGTCGAGGCCACCCTGGGCTTCAGGGATCGGCTGGCCGCGGCCCGGCCCGGCGTGACGTTCGTCGACGCCCCGGTCTCGGGCAGCAAGGGCCCGGCCGAACAGGGCCAGCTGCTCATCCTGGCCTCTGGCCCCGAAACCGCGGCCGGTGCGCTGCGCCCGGTCTTCGACGCCATCGGCCGCAAGACCGTATGGCTGGGCCAGGCCGGCCAGGGCAGCATCGTCAAGCTAGTCGTCAACGCCTACCTGTCCATCCTCATCGAAGGGGTCGCCGAGACCATGGAACTCGCCGACCGCCTCGGCATCAGCCACCAGCAGCTCGCCGACGTCATCGAGGGCGGCCCGTTGGACGCCCCCCTGGCCGACGCCAAGCTGCACAAGATAGACCGCGGCGATTACGCCCCGGAGTTCCCGCTGGAATGGGCGCTCAAAGACGTCGACCTCGCGATCAGCGTGGCAGGCGGCCAGCCGCCACCGCTCCTGGCCGCGCTGTCTGGCCAGTGGCACGCCGCCGTGGCCGCCGGCCACGGCCGCCAGGACATCAGCGCCGCCCGCCTCGCCCTGCCCACCCCAAACCAGGCCGACTAGCTCCGCCGCGCCCGCCGAGCAGCCATGAGCGGCGTGACGTCACGTCACGTCAGCCGGCACCCTGAGCCAGCTCGTACTCGAGTGGAAGATCCACCGTGATATGCGTCCCGGCCCCGGCAGCGCTGTGGACGTGGATCGAGCCGCCCAGAGCTTCGACGCGGTCGGCCAGGCCGGCCAGGCCGGAACCGCGCGCGGGGTCGGCCCCGCCGACTCCGTCGTCGCGGAGGGACAGCAGCAGGCTGCGGTGGCGTGTGGTGAGCGAGATCTCGATGCGCGAGGCCTGCGCATGCTTCATCGCGTTGGCCAGCGCCTCGGACGCGACGTAGTACACCGCGATCTCGACCGGCTCGGGGAACCGGGCATTCGTCGTGACATCGAGGTCGACCGGTACCGCGGACCGGCGGGCGAGCGTGCGCAGAGCCGGGCCAAGACCACGCTCGGTAAGGATCGCCGGGTGGATCCCGCGCGAGAATTCCTGCAGTTCCGCCGCCGCGTCGGCCAATCCCGCCGCGATGCGGGACAAATAAGCTCGCAGGTCGCCCCGGTCGGCAGCAACGTCGGCTTCCGCGGCGCGCGCTGTCAGTCCGAGCGAGACCAGCCGCTGCTGGGTACCGTCGTGCAGATCGCGCTCGATCCGGCGGCGGGCCTCGTCCGACGCGGCGACGATCCGCCTACGCGAGGCGGCCAGCTCCGACCTGCTCTCCGCATTCGCGATCGCGGTGGCGAGCAGCTCGGTGAACTTCCCCAGGC
>DATCGA010000643.1:0-9155 GCA_036509215.1 Trebonia sp. | reverse complement strand
CAGCCACGGATTGCACCGCCACTGCCAGCCGTTCCAGCTGGACATGGGCCCGCCGTGGACCCACAGCAGCAGCGGCGCGGGGTGCTCGGCGCTGGCCTCGTCCGGCAGCACCAGCCAGCCGCGCAGCGGGTGGCCGTCGTCGGCCGTCGCGGTCACCTCGGTCAGCCGACCGGGCAGCCTGGGCGCGTCGGCCGGGGCTCGCAGCCGGATGACTTCCCCGCTCACCCGGTCGATGCGGACCGGGGCGGGCGGCTCGCCGATGGTGTCCCGCAGCGCGTACAGGGCGGCGCCGTCGGGAGCGACCTGGATGCTCGTGTAGTGCGCGTCGTCGGCCGTCATGCGGCTGACGTCACCGCTGGCGACGTCGACCGCGAACACCGGCCTGCGGCCATTGTCGTCGGCGGTGAAGTAGACGACGGCGCCCGCCGGGTCCCAGGCCGGGTCCGACGGCCAGCGGTCGAACCCGGGCAGCAGGTCGGTCCCGCCGGGAAACAGCGCCAGGGTGGTGTCGCCGGGCCGTTCCGGGGTCTCGTGCTCCCCGCGGACGCAGGCGATCCGCTCGCCGTCGGGGGAGAACGCCGGGTCGCCGTAGTCGAACCGGCCGTCGGCTGAGATCACGGTCCGGCTGCCGCTGGCCACGTCGATGGTGACCAGTTCCGAGTGCGCCTGCACCCCGTCCCGCCACTGCCACCAGCCGGACGCCGCCGTGCGGCCGTCCGGGCTGAGCGCGGCCGCCTGCTCGGACAGGGCCCGGCCGGCGTCCGGGGTCAGGTCTCGCGGCGCGGGTTCCCCGGCTGTTTCTGCGGCGAACAGGCGCGGGTCGTCGGGGCCGAGGTCGTGATCCCAGTAGCGCACCGGCAGCGTCTCGTGCAAGATCGCGGAGACCCCGGCGTCCTTGCGCGCCTGCCGCCGCTTCTCGTCGTCGGCCGCATCGCCCGGCAGGGCCTGGCCGGACAGCAGGATCACGGGAGCGTCGGCTGCCGTTTCCACTCCCGCGACGCCGCCCGGCAGGCTGGCGACCAGGCTGGCCTCGCCGCCGTGAGCGGGCAGCCGCCACAGCGCCGGGTCGTCCGCGCTGTCCTCGCCGTCGGCCGCGTCTGGGTCGGCTCGCTTGGAGACGAACAGCAGCGTGCCGTCGGGCAGGAACCGCGGGCTGCCCTCGCCGTCGGCCGACCGGGTGAGCCGGGCCGGCGGCCCGCCGGCCGCGTCAATCCGCCAGATGCTGGCGACGTACTTCTTCTTGTCCGGGCTGAGCGACTGGACGGTCGCCGCCAGCCAGCTGCCGTCGGGCGACAGCCGCAGACCGGTCATCCGCGGGATGGCTACGTAGTCGTTCAGGTCATGGAACGGGGAGTGCGCGTCCGCCATCACGGAACCGTCCTTCTTGCTGGCTGCTACCTGGCGTCGGTGATCATGACGGTGCCGACGGTGGTGTTAGTGGCCTCGTCGATAAGGATCATCCCGCCGGTGAGCCGGTTGCGCGAGTACGGGTCGGCGAAGACCGGCTGGGTCAGCCGCATCCGGACCCGGCCGATCTCGTTCAGCCCGAGCTGGGTCGCGGTCTCGTCCCTGTGCAGGGTGTTCACGTCGATCCGGTAGTTCAGGTCGGTGACGATGCCCTTCACGGTGCGGGTGGTGTGCTTGACGATCAGCCGCGACCGCGGCGCCAGCGGCCGCTCGGCCGACATCCAGCAGACCATGCCCTCGATGTCCTGGGCGGCGGCCGGGCGGTTGTTCGGCCGGCAGATGAGGTCGCCGCGCGAGATGTCCACGTCGTCGTCGAGCAGCAGCGTCACCGACATCGGCGGGAACGCCTCGGCGACTTCCCGCCCGGCCAGCTCGATCTTCTTGATCCGGGTGGCGAAGCCGGACGGCATGTGCAGCACCTCGTCGCCCGGCTTGAGCACGCCGCCCGCCACCTGGCCCGCGTAGCCGCGGTAGTCGTGCAGCTCGGGGTCGCTGGAGGCGTGCGGGCGGATCACGTACTGGACCGGGAACCGGACGTCGATGAGGTTGCGGTCGGAGGCGATGTGCAGGTGCTCGAGGTGGTGCAGCAGCGACGGGCCGTCGTACCAGGGCATGTTCGCGCTCCGGTCCACGACGTTGTCGCCGTTGAGCGCGGAGATCGGGATGAAGGTGAGGTCCTGGACCTCGAGCTTGGTCGCGAACTTGCTGAACTCGGCGCAGATCTCCTCGAAGACGCTCTGGTCGTAGCCGACCAGGTCCATCTTGTTCACCGCCAGCACCAGGTGCGGCACCCGCAGCAGGGTGGTGAGGAAGGCGTGCCTCCTCGACTGCTCGGTCAGCCCGTTGCGCGCGTCCACCAGGATGATGGCCAGGTCGGCGGTGGAGGCGCCGGTCACCATGTTGCGGGTGTACTGGATGTGGCCGGGGGTGTCGGCGATGATGAACTTCCGCCGCGGCGTCGCGAAGTACCGGTAGGCGACGTCGATCGTGATGCCCTGCTCGCGCTCGGCCCGCAGGCCGTCGGTCAGCAGCGCGAGGTTGGTGCCCTCCTCGCCGCGGTCCCTCGAGGTGCGCTCGACCGCGGCGAGCTGGTCCTCGAAGATGGCCTTGGAGTCGAACAGCAGCCGCCCGATCAGGGTCGACTTGCCGTCGTCGACCGAGCCGGCGGTGGCGAATCGCAAGATGTCCATGTCTAGAAGTAGCCTTCCCGCTTGCGGTCTTCCATCGCTGCCTCGGTCACCCGGTCGTCGGCGCGGGTCGCGCCGCGCTCGGTGACCCGGGTGGCGGCGACCTCGGTGATCACTTCCGCCACGGTGGCGGCGCTGGACACGACCGCGCCGGTGATCGTCATGTCGCCGACCGTCCGGTAGCGCACGGTCGCGGTGAACGGCTGCTCGTCCTCGGTCCTGGTCAGGAACTCGTTGTCGGCCAGCAGGATGCCGTCCCGCTCGAACACCAGCCGCTCGTGCGCGTAGTAGATGGACGGGATCTCCAGGTTCTCCCGCTCGATGTACGACCAGATGTCAAGCTCGGTCCAGTTGGACAGCGGGAACACCCGGATGTGCTCGCCGCGCTTGATCCGCCCGTTGTAGAGGTTCCACAGCTCGGGGCGCTGGTTCTTGGGGTCCCACTGGCCGAACTCGTCGCGGAACGAGAACACCCGCTCCTTCGCCCTGGCCTTCTCCTCGTCCCGCCGGCCGCCGCCGAACGCGGCGTCAAAGCGGTTCTCCTCGATTGCGTCGAGCAGCGTCACCGTCTGCAGCCGGTTCCTGCTCGTCCAGCGGCCGGTCTCCTCGACGGCGCGGCCGGCGTCGATGGAGTCCTGGACGCTCGCCACCACCAGCCGGACGCCGAGCTCGGCGACGCGGCGGTCACGGTAGTCGATCACCTCGGGGAAGTTGTGCCCGGTGTCCACGTGCATGACCGGGAACGGGATGTTGGCCGGGTGGAACGCCTTCTCGGCCAGCGCGAGCATGACGATCGAGTCCTTGCCGCCAGAGAACAGCAGCGCGGGCCGTTCGAACTCGGCGGCCACCTCGCGCATGATGTGGATGGACTCGGCCTCGAGCACGTCCAGCTGGGACAGGAGGTAATCAGATCGCATGCGTCGCTTCCCTGATGGCGTTGAGCAGCAGGCCAGCAATTGCGGGCCGGCAAACTAGGATATCCGGCAAGTAGGGGTTGTCCTGGTTGTAGGCGACATCGCTGCCGTCGATGCGCGAGACGTGCAGGCCGGCGGCGCGGGCAACCGCGACCGGGGCGGCGGTGTCCCACTCGTAGAATCCGCCTGAATGCAGGTAGACGTCGTTCTCGCCGGTTATTACGGTGGCGGCCTTGGCGCCGGCTGAGCCGCAGGGGACCATCTCGGCGTTCAGTAGGGCTGCTACGTCTTTTACTAGCTGGGATGCTCTTGTGCGGCTGACAACCATCCTTAGCGGGCGCTCCGCGCCGGACGCTCGCTTCGCGGCGTTCAGGGTGGAGAGGGTCTTGGCTTGCGCTGGCAGGGCTACCGCGCCCGCGGTCAGGTCGCCGGCTCCTTCAGCGGCTGCGCGCTCCCAGAGGGCTACGTGGACGGCCCAGTCGGGGCGGCCTGGTTCGCCGAACTCGCGGGTGCCGTCTAGGGGGTCGACGATCCAGACTCGGTCGGCGGTGAGACGGACCTTGTCGTCGATGCCTTCTTCTGACAGGACGGCGTCTTCGGGTCTGGCCTTTGCTAGCTCGGCCATGAGGAACTCGTGGGAGGAGCGGTCGCCGGCGTCCTTGAGGGCGGCCGGGTCTCCGCCTTGGGCCCGCAGGTCGAGTAGCAGGCGGCCTGCCCGCTCGGCTAGGTCGTGCGCGAGCGCGTGGTCGTCGGCTGGGGTCAAGCGGGGGCTCCTCATACTGGCCAGTGCGGGGTTACGGCGGGCGCGCCTCCGCAGAGGCTACCTAGACAACAAGACAGTCTCAAACCAAGGTGGCTGTGCCAAGGCGCGGAACCGATAGGTGGAACGCCGAGCGCGTCAGGGTTTGCGGGCGACCCCGCCGTAGATGTTCACCTCGGACGGCGACGGGCGGGGCGAGTCGCCGGCCGGGCGCCACTCCGACACCAGCACCACGCCGGGCGGGACGAGTTCGAGGCCGGTGAAGGCCATCGCGGCGAAGACGTCCGAGTCGCGCTTTTGCATGGTCATCCCGGCATCGCGCATCACCGCCTGGCCGGCCGCCGTCCGCTCCCGGTCGTGCTCCGTGGTCAGGTGGGAGGCGACAAGGTAGCTGCCCGACGGCAGGGCGTCGAGCAGCGTCGCGACGATCTCGGCCGGGGAGTCGGCGTCGGCCAGCAGGTGCAGCAGCCCGAGCAGCAGCAGCCCGACCGGCTGGCTGAAATCAAGCAGCTCGAGGGTGTCCGGCGCGGTCAGGATGGCCTCGGGATCGCGGGCGTCGGCCTGGATGTAAGCGGTGCGGCCCCGGCGGTCGGAAGTCAGCAGGGCGCGCGCGTGGACCAGGACGAGCGGATCGTTGTCCACGTAGACGATCCGGGACGAAGGCTCGATGGCCTGCGCAACCTCGTGCACGTTGTTGGCCGTCGGCAGGCCGGTGCCGATGTCGAGGAACTGCCGCAGGCCCGCCTCGGCGGTCAGGAACCTGACTGCCCGGCCGAGGAACGCCCGGTTCTCGCGCGGCGCGATGCGCGCGTTGGGCGACTTGAGCAGCACCCGCGCGACCGTCTCGCGATCAGCCGCGAAGTTGTTCTTGCCGCCGATGAGAGAGTCGTAGACCCGGGCCGGATGCGGTCTGCTGGTGTCGATCTCGGGGGGTAGATCGGACATTCTCGAGCCTCTCGGATCGCGCGGATAACTCCGGCGGATCGGTGTGGTAGAGGTTCTGGGCCTCGGTCAGGCCCTTGGTGATCAAGGTCTCCACGGCGTCGGCGCAGCGATCGATGGCGAACGGGAGTTCCTTCCGCTCGCCGGCGGAGAAGTCCCTGAGCACGAAGTTCGCGGCGTCCATGCGGCCCGGCGGACGGCCGATCCCGAACCGGACCCGGTAGTAGTCGCGGGTGCCGAGGGACGTGGAGATGGAGCGGAGGCCATTGTGGCCGTTGTCGCCGCCGCCCAGCTTCAGGCGGACTCCGCCGAAGGGGACATCGAGCTCGTCATGCAGGACCACGGTCCGTTCGGGCGAAAGCTTGTAGAACCCGAGCAGAGCCGAGACCGGACCACCCGACAGGTTCATGTACGACTGCGGCCTGGCCAGGGTCGCCAGTTGGCCCGCCAGCCGGCCCTCGGCGATGTCGTTGCGGGTCCGGTTCGCCTTGAAGCGGGCGCCCATCCGCTCGGCCAGCAGCGCCAGCACCATCTGGCCGACGTTGTGCCGGGTGCCCGCGTACTCGGGACCGGGGTTGCCGAGCCCGACGATGATCCACCGGTCGTCTGCCATATGAGAATGCTCCAGCGTGCTTGACGGGGCGCGGCATGACCTGCGCGCCGCGCCCCGTCAGCTCACGACTGTTGTTACTCCGCTGCCTCGGCGGCGACCGGCGCCGGAACCTCGGCCGCGGCCTCGGTCTCCTCGCTCTCGCCGATCTCCTCGTCGAACTGCGCCTGGGTCTGCGTCGCGACCACGTGCAGGATCAGCGCCTCGGGGTCGCCCGCGAGGGTGGTGCCCTGCGGCAGCGCGAGGTCCTTGGCGAAGACCTGGGTGCCGATCTGAATGCCCTCGACGTCTATGTCGACGCCGTCGGGGAGGTGGGTGGCCTCCGCCTCGACGGAAAGCTGAACCATCTGCTGGTCGAGCAGGCCGCCGGAGAAGACCTCGCCGTTCACCCGGATCGGGATTACAACGGTGACCTTCTCGCCGCTGCGGACCTCGATCAGGTCGATGTGCTCGATCACGCCCTTGATCGCGTGCCGCTGCACCGCCTTCGGCAGCGCGAGCGCGGGACGGCCGGACAGGCCCTCAACCCGGATCAGCGCGTTCGGGGTCTTCAGCGCGAGCATGAGCTCGTGCTCGGGCAGCGTGAAGTGGCGGTTCTCCGCGCCGTGCCCGTACATGACGGCGGGCACACGACCTTCGCGGCGGATGGCGCGCGACGCGCCTTTGCCGAACTCGGTGCGCGGCTCGGCTTCGATACGGACCTCAGGCACGGTCAGTCACTCCTCATACGGATACATGGATGCGCGTCGCGAGTCTAGCCGGCAAACAACGTGCGCGCGGCTGCGACGGTTCCGCGTGCGCGCACGTTGCAGGCTTGCCGGGACGACGTCCGGCCTCAGGCCTCGTCGTCGGGCGTCGCGGTGTCGTCCGGGGTGGCCGTGTCGTCCGGGGTCGCCGTGTCGTCCGGCGTCGCCGTGTCGTCCGGCGTCGCGGTGTCGTCCGGCGTCGCGGTGTCGTCCGGGGTGGCCGTGTCCTCGGGCGTCGCGGTCATGTCGTCGCTCATTTTCCGTCCTTCTCTCTTGTCGGCCCGGTCCGGTAACGCATGGTCATCCACGGAAATCCGAATACCGGGGAAATGCGAAAGGCGTGCGCTCGCAAGTTTAGTGATGGACGTCACGCTCAATGAGCCGAATTATGGAGGCGATGCGCAATGTTCACGCTGTGCCGACGCGGCCGGTGACCGCGCCCGCGGTTTAGTTCAGCGAGGCGAGCAGCGACGCCGTCTCCGCCATCCCGACCTGATCGCCGATCTGCTCGAATATCTCGATAGCCGAGGTCAGCGACGCGCGCGCGCCGACCGCGTCGCCGGTCTCGCGCTGCGCCTCGCCCAGGTTCTGCAGCGTCCAGGCCTCGCCGACGAGCACCCCGGCCGCCCGGTGCTTGCCGAGGGCGGCCATAAAGCTGGCGACCGCCTCATCAAGGCGGTGCAGGCGCAGGAAGACGAGCCCGAGATTGTTCAGCGCGTGCCCTTCCGCGTGCCCGCCGATTTCGCGTGCTATATCGCGAGCCTCGATATAGCACTTCATGGCCGCGTCAAGATCACCGAGGCGGAAGTAAACCTCGCCCAGGTTGTTGAGCGCGACGCCGCGGAGCGAATCGGGGCCCATCGGCTCGAGCAGGTCGGCCGCGCGGCGCATGTACCGCAGCGCGTCCTGCCCCGGCCCGTGCAGGTTGAGGTGCCCCTCGCCCAGCGCGATGGCGGTCTGGGCCTCTCCTCGCGTGTCGCCGTGCTCCTGCCTGATGGCGAGCGCCCGCTCAAGGTGGACGAACGCCTCCGGGTCCCGCAACCGGGCCAGCGCCCAGCCGAGCTGGTTCAGCACCAGGGCCTCGCCGAGCCGGGCGCCGACCTCGCGCGCGCTCTGCGCCGCGACCCGGAGCGTGGTCACGCAGTCCGCGTAGTTGCTCCGCCGGGTGAACAGGATGTTCAACGCAGGCGGCAGTCGCCAGGCGATGTCGTGCAGGTCCGCCCCGGCGGCCTGGCGGGTGGCGATCACCACGTTGACCCGTTCTTCGTCGCCCCAGGCCAGTGCCTGCTCGACGCCGTCGAAGTCGAGCGGCGGGAAGCCGGCCGCCGGCAGCTCGTTCGGCGCCTGGTAGCGGTGCGGCGAGACCGTGTCGGCGGCGGCCTCGGCGGTGTCCAGGTACCACCGCAGCACCCGCCGAACCGCTTCCTCGCGAGCCGCCTCCGGCTCTTCCGCCTGGGCGCGCTCGGTGGCGTAGACCCGCAGCAGGTCGTGGAAGCGGTACCAGTCCGGGGCGGGCGACTCGAGCAGGTTGGCGTCGACCAGGGTCTCGAGCGCGTCCGCGCTATCGTCTTGCGACGCCCCGACCAGGGCCGCCGCCGCCGGCAGGCTGATCGACGCTCCCTGCCAGAGTCCGAGCAGCCGGAACACCCGAGCCGGATCGATGCCCCGGCCGGGCGACCTGAGGCTGTCGTAGCTGACCTGGAACGACGCCCGGACGGCGAGGTCGCCGATGCTGAGCTCGTCGAGGCGGCGGTGCTCGTTGCGGAGCCTGGCCGCCAGCGTGCCGACCCGCCATTGCCTGCGCGCCGCCAGCCGGGCCGCGCAGATCCTGATCGCCAGCGGCAGCCCGGCGCAGGCGACGAGCACCTCGGCGGTGGCGTCCGGCTCCGCCGCTGCCCGCTCGTGCCCCACCACCCGGGAGAACAGCGCCAGTGCCTCGGTGTCCTCGAGCACGTTGAGGTCGACGAACCGGGTGCTCACCAGGTCCGGGGTCCGGTTCCTGGTTGTCACCAGGACGGCGCACGACGAGCTGCCCGGCAGCAGCTGGCGGACCTGGGCCGCGTCCCGGGCGTTGTCGAGCAGGATGAGCACCCGGCGGCCGGTCAGCCGGGTCCGGTAGAGGGCGGCCCGCTCGTCGTCGTGAGCCGGGACCTTGTCCCCCTCCACGCCGAGGTCGCGCAGGAACCGGGCGAGCACCTCGCCCGGCTGGGCTGGGTGCGCGCTCGCCCCGAGCAGGTCAACGTAGAGCTGGCCATCGGGGAACTGCGCGCGGACCCGGTGCGCCGCGTGGACGGCGAGCGTGGTCTTGCCCAGGCCTCCGGCGCCGTTCACGACCGCGATCGGGACCGCGCCGGAACTGCTGGCCGCGTCCGCGTCGAGCAGCAGCGCGCACAGCTGCTCGACCGGCGTCTCGCGGCCGGTGAAGTCCCCGATGTCGGTCGGGAGCTGGGTGGGGCGCGGAATGGCCGGCCCTGATCCCGGCGCGGCGTCCGCCGCTCCCGGCACGGCGGCGGCGGTGGCCGGGGCGCC
>DATCGA010000642.1:0-15791 GCA_036509215.1 Trebonia sp. | reverse complement strand
CAGCTGGCCAACGCGATCGGCGCGGCCGTCATCACCACCATCTACTTCGGCGCGCTAGCCGGCGGCCCGGCGCACGCCATGACCCTCAGCCTGCTCACCGTCATCGCCATCGGCGCGCTGAGCTGCCTAGCCATCCCGCTGCTGCCGTCCCACGCCCAGCCCGCCGGCGGCCCGCACTGACCAGCCGACACTGCCACCAGGCGGCAACGCGCGTGCCCAGCGTTCCGCCGATCACCCGGCGAGGGAAACGGCGCAGAACAACCGCTTCGGGGCGCCAGTCGCAACCAGCACTACGCGTCCACCCCGCGCCCATATCGGCGGTTCGCGTGCACATTCGCGGTGGCGGAGCGTAGCTGCTTACGACCCGCTGGTCTAGCGGTACGGGGCAACTGCCTGACAGCGTGCCTTTCGGTGCTGGGAGACGAGCCTGCAGTGTCGTGTCTTTGGGACAAACGCCGCGCATGCGGGAATGTCACACGGCATGACTGGTAACCGTGGCAGGGTGATCCGCTCGGCAGCGCGGGTCTTGGGAGACGAGAATCTGGATCTCTATATCCTCGCGGGTGCGGCGCTGACATTCACGGTCCTGGGTTTCACCGGTGTATCGAGCGTGTCGGTCCTGACCTCAGCCGTCCTGGCACTTCTTGCGACCCTGGCCTTGTCTCAGATCCGGTCCCGCCGTCATGTCGCGGCTATCGCCGCCGGACAGCGGGCGGATCCACTGGCCCTGTTCCAGGAAGCCCTTCCGCCAGAGCTGGACTCGCTTCGCTCTGCCGCAGCAAGCTATCTGTTCATCGGCGAGTCCATGGCCCGCCTCGTTCAGACCAGCCTGGACGACGTCCGCAGACTCATACGAGAAGGCGGGAATGTCCGCGTGCTGCTCCTCGACCCGGACGACCCCGAGCTGATGCGCGTGGCGGACCGGACCGGTGAGCGGCTGCTCGAGGGCAGGATCCGCAACACGCTCAATGAGCTGGCCGGTCTGCGGGGTGGCAACGGGCACGGGCCCCTGGAGATCCGGGTCTGCTCATTCGTACCGCGGATGTCAGTCAACGCGTTCAACTTGGGCGAGCCTGGCGGCGTCATGTTCATCCAGCACTATGAGTACCGGCCAGCCGGCGACTCGGTCCCGGTGTTCCGCCTCGATGGCAAGGACGGCTTCTGGTACCAGCACTTCGCCGCCGAGGCGGCACGGATGTGGGACAACGGCATCCCCTGGCCGCCCGCACTCGGCACGCAGTTGGCACGCGCGCCCCGTCCTCTGTTCGCCCAGAACTTCGGGCCTGAACTCGACGCCAGCCTTCCCTGCGCCCGCGAACTGCTGATCACCGGCGTCACCAGGAACGGCTTCGTCAACGCCCACTACAGCCAGCTCGAAGAACTGCTCTCCGCAGGCTGCCGCATCAGATTCGTGCTCACCGACCCTGACTCCGACGCGATCACAATCGCGGCCGACCGGTATTACGCCGAACGATCCAGCGACAGCGCCAGCGAACGAACCCGCCACACGCTCCGGCTTCTAACCGGACTCATTAACTCCGCCGACGGCGCCATCTCCGTGCGGCTGTCCTCCCACCCGCTGACCACCGGGATCATCGCCGTCGACACCACGGCGATGACGGCCGCCTCTGCGGTTTTCGCCGAATGCTACTCCTACCAAGCACGCGGCGACGGGCCCAAGTTCGTCCTCCAGCCCGCAGACGGGCACTGGTTCACCCACTTCACCGCCGAAGCGGAAAGACTCTGGGATAACGGGCAACCGTACACGCCCATCCGGCCATGAGCCCATACAGGGCTAACTGCTGCCTACTCGCGATACTGCGGCGGTCCCCAACCACCAGCATCCGACCGCCTGATCCCGAACATGCAGCGTCACGGACGACAGGAGTCAGTACCAACCCGAGTCGGCGCGCCGCGCACATTGTCCTGGAAGAAGTCCAGTCACGTAAAGCGACACAAGCGATCTTCACCCGAGAATACAGATCGATTACGCGCTGTTGACGGTGGCCGATAATTCATCCAATTGTGCGGTGCAGAATCGCCAATTCTGTTCATCAGATTCACGAGGCGTCCGACCGTATTCTCGCCTTGGCCGCACCGCTGCTTTACGAGAGCACCGAGGACGAGGCCGGGTCCCGCAGGTCCGATGACGGGCGGCTATGCCCGCGGGCTACACCGATAGTGGATGGCGGCCAGGTAAATCAGGTGCGTCGCCCGGCGGCGTGGCGGTACGTTGCTGCGGTGCCTGAACTGAGCGCAGGCCTTCCTCCCATTCCCGGCCTGCCCTGGCAGTCGCTGTCTCATCGCCAGGTCCTGGCCGAGCTGGCCGCAGGGGGGTGGGTGCCATGCGGGGTGGGCGACTGGGCGGTGGCGCTGCGATCCCCGGAGGGAACCGTCGTCGCGAGGGTATGCCCGTTTGACCCGGCATATTGGGCATTTGTCGACCTGTGCCGCGAGTGCGCCGGCAATCGATGGCTGCCGAGGATCGAGCTGGCTGCCGGCCTCGAAGGGGGCGGTTCGGTCGTCTTCCTGGAGTTCGCCGCTCCCGTGGGCCATGCGGTCGCCGAGCAGGTCGCCGGGCAGTGGCGGACCGCGGCCTGTGATGCGGAGTTCGAGGAGGTACGGCGGGCAGCGCAGATCATCGATGCGGGGTACCGGAAGTCGACGCCCTGGTGGGGCAGGTGCGACTTGAACGAGGCCCACATCCGCAGAGCCGCCGACGGCCGGCTTGTGCTGATTGACGTCTTCTGCATGGACGGGGCGTCGCTGTACCGCAAGATCCTCGAAGACACCGCCGGCGTGCACCGCCGGATTCCGCGAGAACGGATGCGCTACGCACTGGACATCCCGTATATCGCGCGGGAGAACAGTACCGCCGAGATCCTTGCCCTCAGAAAGGCCTGGGCGCGCACTGCCGGATGACCGCCGCCAAGCCGCTCCCGATCAACGGGTAAGCGCGCCCGCAGCCTCATCAATACTCGACCGACTCGACCGCATCGGAGAATCCGGGTTCCGGCCGGCAGCCCTTACTCCCTGAGGGCGACCAGCCGTTCGTAGTGCTCGGCCGCCGCGCCGTACAGCACCTCGTTCACCTTCGCCCGCCGCAGGTACAGGTGCAGGTCGTGCTCCCAGGTGAAGCCGATCCCGCCGTGGGTCTGCAGGGCCTCCCCGGCCAGCGCGGCGACCCCCTCGCCGGTGAACGCCTTGGCCACGCTCGACGCCGCCGCCGCGTCGGCCACGCCGGCGTCGAGGGCCATGGCCGCGTAGTACGTCGCCGCCCGGGCCCCCTTGAGCGTCGTCAGCATGTCCGTCACCTTGTGCTTCACCGACTGGAAGCTGCCGATCGGGCGGCCGAACTGCTCGCGCACCTTGACGTACCCGACGGTCATCTCGAGCAGCCGCTCGCCCACCCCGAGGGAGTCGGCGGCGGTGAGCACCGCGCCCGCATCGGCCAGCCGCTGAACCTCGGCCTCGTCGGCGCTGACGGTGTCCGCGGCGGGAACCCGGACACCGTCAAACACCACGTCGTACCAGCGCCGCGTCTCATCCAGCGTCCGGCGAGGCTCGACGGCCGTCCGTGCCCGCTCGAGCAGCACCAGCCGGCGTCCCCGCCCCACAGCCACCGTGACCAGCAGCCAGTCGGCCGACGCGGCGGCCTGGACCGCCGTCGCGCGGCCGCTGAGCACCAGCTCGTCGCCGTCATAAGAGCCGACAACCGCGCCATGGTGCGCCAGGCTCGCCTTGACCTCGCCCGCCGCGAGCGAGCTGACCAGGTCCGCCCGGCGGCGGGCCCGCGCCAGGGCGAGCGCGGTCAGCGCGCTGTCGAGGAACGGACCGGGGGCGGCCGCGCGGCCGAGTTCCTCGGCCACCAGGCACAGCTCGACCACGCCCTGCCCGGCGCCGTCCAGCTCCTCGGGCACGGCGAGGCCGGTCCACCCGAGCTCGGCGCCGCGCTGCCACAGCTTATCGTCGGTATCCTGGCCGGCCGCCGCCAGCGACCGCACTAGCTGCGGGGGGCAGTTCACCGCGAGCAGGCCGCGGGACACCTCGCGCAGGGCGGCCTGCTCCTCGGTCAGTTCGAAGTCCACCTGGGCTCCATGGTTCATGGTAAGCGGCTCCGGCTCCTTCACGCGTGGCGCGCGATCTCGGCCGCGAGCAGCTCGTCCAGCGTGTCGGCGGGGGGCGGGGGTAGCTCGACCGCGCCTTCGCGCGTTGGCAGCAGCACCACGGCGGTGCCCGGGGTGGTCGACTCGCCCCGCTGGTTGACGCAGCCGACCTCGAGGCGGACCTCGTTGCCAAGGTCGGTCTGGACCTTATCCACCACCCGGCCGTGGACCCAGGTGGTGTCGCCGATGTAGTTGAACTTGCGGTGCTGGCAGCGCAGCCGCAGCAGCCACCCGGCGTCGCCCATCCAGTCGGTCAGCGCGTGCGTCAGCCAGGTTTCGCGCATCGCGCCGTAGTCGTAGTTCATCGGGATGCCGAGCTCCTGGGCCCGTTCCGAGTCCCAGTGCAGCCGCTGCACGGTGTCGGGGATGTTGCGCGCGTTCGGCGGGTACAGTCCGGGCGCCTTCCCGCGGACCTTGCGGGCGATGGCGAACGCGCCCGGCGGCGTCAGCTGCATACCCCAGCCGAGGTGCCAGACCACCAGGTCGGTGACCACCAGCGGGCCCTTGACCCGGGGCTGGATCTCGTCGCCGACCTCGACGTCCTCGAAGTACCTCGGCTGCGGGCCGCGGCGGGTCTCGGCGTCGTAGGCCGCGTCGATCTCAGCGATCTGCTCGTCGGTGTACGGGTCGAAGCTGAGCGGCGCCTTTTCCGTGGCCCGGTCCTTCGAGGCGTGCCGCTCCGCGTTGATCCAGGTGCCGCGCTGGACGGTGACGATCTGGCCGTGGCCGTTGGCGAACAGGAAGTCGTGGGTCACGTGCGCGGTGCGCCCGCCGAACCGGCTCGGCTTGTCGGCCACGCCGACCTGGGCGCGGATGACGTGGCAGCGGTCGCCGGCGGTCAGCGGCCGGTAGTACTCGAACTCCATCGCCGCCTGGTAGGAGCCCAGCCCGGCGAACGGGTCGCCCTTGAGCAGCTCCTTCTGCGCCGGGGCGGGCGGCGGGGCCGCGTTCTCGCCCATGCAGTAGGTAAAGTTCGGCGGCGCGATCAGCCCGCCCCAGCGGGTGTCCTTGCCGTACTCGGGGTCGCAGTACAGCGGGTTGTCGTCGCCGTAGCCGTAGGCGAAGTGCCGGGTGGCGTCGGCCGTCACCTCGGTGATGTGCGCGGGGCCGATCCGCAGCGGGATGCCGATCCGCTGGCGCGAGCGCTCGAACGACTCGTCGGACAGGACCCCGTACCCGGCCCGGTCAGTGGTCATGAGGCTCTCCCGTCGTCGCGGCGTCGGCCGCGCCGTCAGCTTCCAGCTGGCCGTCGAGGTTGAAGCCGTTGAAGTAGTGCTCGCGCACCAGCGCGCGGCTGATCTTGAGCGAGGGCGTCCGCGGCAGCTGGTCGACCACCTTGATCGCGACCGGCCGCTGGTACCTGGTCAGCAGGCCGGTGAGGTACTCCATGAGCTCCTCCTCGGTGGCCGGACCGAGCAGCGTCACCGCCGCCGCCGGCACCTGGCCGAGCCGCGCGTCCGGCAGCCCCACGGCCGAGGCCTCGTCGACGGCCGGGTGCGCGGCCAGCGCGTCCTCGATCACGCTGGGCGGGATTTTGAAGCCGCCCCGGTTGATCGCCTCGTCCGCCCGGCCGCGGATGAACAGGAACAGGTCGTCATCGATGGTGGCGAGGTCGGTGGTGCGCAGCCACGCGCCTTCCGCCCCGGGCAGCTGGCCGCCGCGCGCCTCGAGTAGGCCGGTCTGGCCGGTCGGCAGCACGTCGCCGCTTTCTGCGTCGACGACGCGCAGCTCGATGCCGTGGTGGGCGCGCCCGACGCTGCCCCGCTTGACCGGCCCCCACTGCTTCTTGTCCTTCAGCGTCCAGCCCGCGATCGCCCCGGCGAATTCGGTCGCGCCGTAGGTCCCGAGGACGGGGATCCCGTAACGCTCCTCGAATGCCTCCGCCAGTTCCGGCGGCAGCGGCGCCGTGCCCGACCCGACGGCGCGGACGCTGGCGAACGTCTCCACCGGGACCTCGGCCTGCAGCACCATCCGCAGCGCGGTCGGCGCGAGCCGGACGTAGCCGGGGCGGTGCCGGCCGACCAGCTCGGCCCACGCCGCCACGTCGAACCGCTCGAGGAGCGCGATGCTGCGGCCCTCGACCGCGTGCGCGACCGCGAAGTAGAAGCCGCTGATGTGGGCCAGCGACGCCCACAGGATGTCCGGCCGGCTATGCAGCTGAGCCTTGTGCGCCTCGTCGAGGACCAGCCCGGCTGCGCGGAACGCCGCCGTCATCCGCTCGTACGTCAGCTCGATCCGCTTCGGCCGCCCGGTCGTGCCGCTGGTCATCATCAGCACGGCGATGTCGCGGGTGTCCTGCAGTGACGGCCGCGGCAGCCACGGGACGGGCTGGGCCGCGAGGGCCCGGTCGGCGCCGGTCCGCAGCGCGATCGCGCCGACCGTCCTGGCCGAGACGAGCACCGGGTCGCGGGCCCAGTCCTGTGCCTCCGCCACCACCACGTCCGGCGCCAGCTCAACGATGTCCTGCTGCAGTCCGATGTCACCCAGGTGCGGGCTCAGCGTCACCACCTCGCGCCCGGTGCCGAGGGTGGCGACTAGGGCCACCAGCGGACCGGGCCGGTTGCGGAGCACGATCCCAATTCTGCGCGCCGCTGGATGCGCGGCCAGCAGGGTTTCCAGGTCGGCCAGGGCATCGGAGTAGAACGACCACGGGAACGTCAGGCCGCCGAAGAACAGCGCGGTCGCGCCCGGATCGAGCGCCACCATCCGACGGATCCGGCGCGACAGCGACGAGTCGGGCGCCCGCGAGAGGGGGTCGATCATCCGTCCAGTCCTCCAGCCAATGGCATGTTGAAATAATAAGGTACAATCAGATTACTAAACGAAATAGTTGCCGTCTACCGAACGCGGATGCCCGGTACGCGAAGGGTGGCGGCAGGGCGCTGGACGGGCAGCGAACTGCAGTACCGCTCACGGCGTGGGATAACAGCAAGAAGCGGCCCGCTGCGCATCATTGGGAGTAGCTAGCGTCAAATAGCAACGCGAAGTACCCCCACTGATGGCCGGAATCCTCCGAGTCCGAGATAACAGCAAGAAGCGCCGCAGGCGCCAATGCAAGAAACGCCGCCGCTAAGAAGAGCCGTGCCGCGCAGCGTTTGGCGGCGGCCAACGTGAAAGAACGCCGCTAGGTCCAGTCGGCCAGGTCGAGCACAGACTGGATCAGGGTGAACCCGGCCGGGACCGGCGCCAGGGGCTGGGACGACAGCAGCCGCAGCGTGCGCCGGGCGATCCGCCAGGTTCCCTCGTCCTCGCGCAGCCGGTCGCGGAACAGCACCTCCGCCCGGTTGATGTAACCGGGCGTGTCCTTCATCGTCCACCTGATCCACCCGTAGCAGGTGCCCCAGACCCCCTGGTCGTCCGAGCCGACGACGTGGTTGGTGATCTCGTGCGCGGTCCAGGCGCAGGTGTCGTGGAACGGGATGAAGTTCCCGAGCCAGTCCTCTACGCCCTCGAACACGCCATGCGGGTAGTCAGCCCGCACGTCGGGGGTGAACACGGTGCGGAACAGCTCCCAGTCGCGGGCATCGATGGCGAGCGCGTACCCGTTCTGCAGCCGCATCGCCTCCACCGCGACCCCGCTCAAGCTCGGGTCCGGCATCGCAACCTCCAACGGTCAGCGCGCCTAGTCCTCGCTCAGGATGCCGGTCCCGACCGGCCCGAACGCGCTCCGGGCGGACAGCATGTAGTGCTGGGTGACGGCGCGGACGTCCCGCAGCCGCCGCTGCAGCGGGCAGGACTCGAACAGCCCGGTGGTCCCTGACAGGCCGTAGGCGCCCTCGACGACCGAGGCGGCGACCGACGCCGCCCGCGACAGCCGCGCCCGGCGCAGCCCCGTCGCCCGGTCGTCCGGCGGCCCGGAGGCCGCGCTCGCCTGGTCGTCCCGCCCGACCTGGTGCAGCAGCGTGCGCGCCATGTACAGGTCGGTGGCGAGCTGGCCGGTCACGTACTGGGCGACCGGGTCGGCCGCCAGCTTGCTGCGCGACGTGGCCGGGATCTTGTTGCGGGCGATGTCGGTGATGTCGTCAAGGGCCGCCTGGGCGATCCCGATGGCGACGGCGGCGAACTCCGAGCCGAAGCGGGCGCCCAGCTGCCGCTGGTCGAGCGGGTGCCTGGCGATCTTCGGCAGCTCGGCGAAGTTCCCGGTCCACTCCTCCGGGATGAACAGGTCGCTGACCACGATGTCGTTGCTTGAGGTGCCCTTGAGCCCGCTCACGTGCCAGACGTCTTCGATCTGGACCGAGCCGGCCGGCACCACGCCGAGCCGGGTGGCCTGCTCGCCCTCGATCACGCCGTGGATGCAGATGTAGTCGGCGTTGTTGGAGCCGCTCGCGAACGACCAGCGGCCGCTGAACCGGTAGCCGCCCTTGTCCCGCACCGCCTTCCCGGTCGCGTTGATGACGCCGGTGTGGATGACATCGGGGCCGCCCGCGTAGATCTTGTCGTAGGTGTCGGCCGGCAGGTACGCGTAGAAACTCGGCCCTTCCGAGCCGACCGCCGCCACCCAGGCGACCGAGGCGTCGGCCCGCGCCAGTTCCTCGATCACGGTCAGGCCCTCGTCCGGCCACATCTCGTCGCCGCCGTGCGACCGGGGCACGTACCGGCGGAAGACGCCGGCTGTCCGCAGCTTCTCCGCGAGGTCACGCGGCACCGCCCGCGCCTGCTCGATTTCCTCGGCGCGCGCCTTGATCTCCGGCAGCAACGCCCGGACGTTCTCAAGGACCGTCGGCTGCTGCCCCGGTGCTGCGGTTTCACTCGACATGGGCTGAAATTATCGTGACCGGGTGCCCGTGTCACGATCCTCGTTCTGCTAGGCGGGACGGCGTTCATCTTTCCGCGCGGCCGACTCCGGCCCCAACCGGGTACCGCCCGATCCCGCCAGTCGCTGTGAGAACTGACTGGTCGGTAACATCTATCGCGCAGGCTAGCCAGCTTTTCTGCTTGTCAGTGCATTGCGGACGCAAGCATGCTGTTCTTATTATGTACTGACCAGTCAGTGAAGACCGGAGGTGACCAGCTAGTGGCTGCGCTTCAGCACCGCATCGGCCCGTCCGCCGTCCACGGCGGCAGCAACATCCACCCTCTCGGGCGATCAGGCGCGGCTGCCCGACCGGAAGCCGTGAAAGACGAGGATAACCAGGCGAGCACGGTCGTCGGCAGGCTCGAGGCGATACTCGCCTCGTTCGACGGCTGCGATCAGGCCCTGGGCGTGAGCGAGATCAGCCACCGGATCGGCCTGCCCAAGTCGACCGTGCACCGGCTCGCGAACCAGCTCTGCGCGGTGGGCTGGCTGGAGCGCAACAGCGGCGGTTACCGGGTCGGGCTCAAGCTGCTCGAGCTTGGCAGCGTCGCGCTGCAGCGGACCGGCCTGCGCGAGGTCGCGTTCAAGCACCTGCACTCGCTCGCCCTGCGCACCGGGATGACCGTCCACCTGGGCATTCTCGATCACGGGGAGGTGGTGTACCTGGACCGGGTGACGACCACCCGGGTCTCGCTGCCCACCCGGGTGGGCGGCCGTGAGCCCGCCTACTGCACGGCCATCGGCAAGGTCCTTCTCGCGTTCGAGGACCCCGCTAGCCAGGCGTCGGCGCTGGCGAACACGCTGCGGCGCACCGAGTTCACCATCGTCGAGCCGCGCGCGCTGCGGGCCACGCTTGACAACGCCAGGCAGACGGGCGTCGCCTACGACCGGGAAGAGGCCTACGGCGGCCTCGGCTGCGTCGCGTCCCCCATCCGCTGCGGGGACCGGGCGATCGGCGCGGTCTCGGTGACCGGGCCGATCGCGAGGATGCGGGCGTACTCGCTGGTGCACGAGGTACGGAACACCGCCCTCGCGATCTGGTCGCCCGACGTGGTGCCGCTGCCGCGGCCGCTGGCAAGCGCGCGCTAGCCCAGCAAAAAGATCAAAAGCAGGTTTTTTCCGAACGGACCCTGGACTCCGCCCCTCCCGTCAGCCGCGTCCGGGCGACGTGGTGACGAACCAGGCGGCAGCCCAGGGTCCGTTCGGGATGATCGGGCTCTTGACCTTGACCTTGATCGCGGCCTTACTTGCGCTTGGCCAGGCCGACCGCGATCTCGATGAGCTGGTCCTCCTGGCCTCCGACGAGCTTGCGGCGGCCGGCCTCGATCAGGATCTCGGCCCCGGACACGCCGTACTTCTTCGCCTGGATCTCCGCGTGCTTGAGGAAGCTGGAGTACACGCCGGCGTAGCCCATGGTCAGCGACAGCCGGTTAAGCGCGGGCGGATTGCTCTCGAGCACCGGGGCGACGGTATCCTCGGCCGCGTCGATGATCTTCACCGTGTCGATGCCGGTCTTGATCCCGAGGCGCTCGGTGACGGCGGCGAACGCCTCGACCGGGGTGTTGCCCGCGCCGGCGCCGAACCGGCGGGTGGAGCCGTCGATCTGCTTGGCCCCCGCCCGGGCGGCCAGCACCGAGTTGGCGACGCCGAGGCCGAGGTTCTCGTGGCCGTGGAACCCGACCTGCGCGTCGTCGCCGAGCTCAGCCACCAGCGCGGCGATCCGGTCGCTGACCCCGTCCATGATCAGCGAGCCGGCCGAGTCCACCACGTAGACGCACTGGGCGCCGGCGTCGGCCATGATCCGCGCCTGCTTGGCCAGCACCTCCGGCGGCTGGCTGTGCGCCATCATCAGGAAGCCGACTGTCTCGAGACCGATGCTGCGGGCCACCTTGAAGTGCTGGATGGAGATGTCCGCCTCGGTGCAGTGGGTGGCGATCCGGCAGACCGAGGCGCCGTTGTCGGCCGCCAGGCGGATGTCGTCGGTGGTGCCCAGGCCGGGCAGCATCAGGAAGGCGATCTTGGCCTGCTTCGCGGTCGCCACCGCGGTGGAGATGAGGTCCTGGTCGGGCACGGCGCTGAAGCCGTAGTTGAACGACGAGCCGCCGAGGCCGTCGCCGTGGGTGACCTCGATGACCGGCACGCCGGCCCCGTCGAGCGCGGCCACGATGGCGCGCACGTTGTGATGAGTGAACTGATGCCTGATCGCGTGCGAGCCGTCCCGCAGCGAGGAGTCGGTGACGCGGACGTCGAGGTCGGCGCTGTATGCCATGAAAGGGAGCTCCTGTCGTGAACTAAGCGCGCTCGGCCAGGATCCGCGTGGCGAACCCTTCCCCGACCCGGGTGGCGGCGGCGGTCATGATGTCGAGGTTGCCCGAGTAAGGCGGGAGGAAATCGCCCGCCCCTTCGACCTCGACGAAGACGGCGACCCGGGCCAGGCCGCCGCTCATCGGGGTGGGGTCGTCGAACTGCGGCTCGGTCCGCAGCCGGTAGCCGGGCACGTAGGCCGCCACGTCGGCGGCGATCTGGCTGACCGAGGCGGCGATGGCGTCACGGTCGGCGTCGGCCGGGATGGCGCAGAAGATCGTGTCCTGCATGAGCATCGGCGGCTCGGCCGGGTTGAGGATGATGATCGCCTTGCCGCGCTGGGCGCCGCCGATCGTCTCCACCCCGCGGGCGGTGGTCTTGGTGAACTCGTCGATGTTGGCCCGGGTGCCCGGCCCGGCCGACGGCGACGCCACGCTCGCGACGATCTCCGCGTACTCCACCGGGACGACCCGGGAGACCGCGTAGACCATCGGGATCGTGGCCTGCCCGCCGCAGGTGATCAGGCTGACGTTGGGCACGTCGACATGGGCGCCGAGGTTGACCGCAGGCACCACGGCCGGCCCGATCGCGGCCGGGGTGAGGTCCACCGCCTGGATGCCGAGCTCCTTGTAGCGCGGGGCGTTCTCCCGGTGCACATAGGCGGACGTGGCCTCGAACACCAGGTCCGGCTTCTCGTTCGCCAGCAGCCAGTCCACACCTTCGGCCGAGGCGGCCAGCCCGTGGTCGGCTGCCCGCTTCAGCCCGGGGCTCTCCGGGTCGACGCCGATCATCCAGCGCGGCTCGATGAGGTCGGAGCGGAGCAGCTTGTACATGAGGTCGGTGCCGATGTTGCCCGACCCGACAATCGCGGCGGTGGCCTTAGTCACGTGTCATCCCTTGGCTGAAAAGTGTGCTAGCTGAACTCGGCGGTTACGGTTCCGAGCCCGGCGAACTCGGCCCGGAACACGCTGCCGGGGCGGGCGTCGATCGCCCGGGTGCAGGACCCGGGCAGGATCAGGTGCCCGGCCTCGAGCTTGACCCCGAAGTCGGCCACCTTCCGCGCCAGCCAGGCGACGCAGGCAGTCGGGTTGCCGAGCACCGCGCTGGTGTTCCCGCTGGCGATCTGCTCGTCTCCCTCGTAGAGCACGGCGTCGATGTCGCTCAGGTCGACCCCGGCCGCCGTCAGCTCGGCCGGCGTCCTGCGCTCGGCTCCGAGGATCACCCCGGCCGAGGAGGCGTTGTCGGCGATCGTGTCGGCCAGCTTGATCCGCCAGTCGGTGATCCGGCTGTCGATCAGCTCCAGGCTCGGCACGATGTACGCGGTCGCGGCCAGCACGTCGGCCTCGGTGCAGCCCGCGCCGGGCAGGGCTGACCCGAGCACGTAGCCGATCTCGACCTCGATCCGCGGGTAGCAGTACCGGGCGGCCGGGATCGGCGCGTCCTGGGGCAGGACCATCGAGTCGAGCAGGTGACCGTAGTCGGGCTCGTCGACGCCCATCATCTGCTGCATGACCGGGGAGGAGAGGCCGACCTTGTGGCCCCGCACCCGGGCGCCGGCCGCGAGCCTGCGCCGGATGTTGCCGAGCTGGATCTCGTAGGCGTCGACCACGTCGATGCCGGGGAACGTCTCGGTCAGCGGCCCGATCGGCGTCAGGTCCCGCTCCGCCGCCCACAGCAGCTCGGCCGCGGTCGTGCGCTGAGTGCTATCGAGCATCTCGGTGTCCGTCTCATTTGTCGGTGTCGAGCGGCCTTAACTTAGCCCGCCAGCCACAGCCGGCAAATGGCTGCTTTCCGCTGAGCGGGACGTCCCGGTCATTGGAACACGGCTCTTTGCCCGCAATCCAGCCCTGGCTAGGCTGACGTGACTTACTAACTGCATGGAGGCGTCCAGTGCCGGAAAGCGCCGTGTCAGGGAGCGCCATCTCTGATCACCAGTGGGACGAGATCTTCGACGTGGTCGTCGTCGGCAGCGGCGGGGGAGCGCTGACCTCGGCCCTGCTCGCCGCCCGGGGCGGCGCGAGCACCGTGGTCGTGGAGAAGGACGAGTTCTTCGGCGGCACGACCGCCGTGTCCGGCGGCGACATGTGGATACCGAACAACCGCTTCGTGAAGGACCGGGACAGCCGCGAAGACGCGCTCACGTACATCCGGCGGCTGTCGGACGGCCGGGCCTGTGACCCCGAGCTGCAAGAGGTCTACGTCGACACCGCCCCGGAGATGTTCGAGTACCTGCTTGAGACCACCGGGTACGACTCCGAGCCGCATATCCAGCTCGACGACTACTACTCGGTGATCGGCGACCGCATCCCCGGGGTCAGGCACTTCCCGCGCACCTGCGCGGTCAAGCCCTACCCGGCCGGCGCCGAGCTCGGCCAGGAACTCGCGCGGAAGATCGCCTCGGGCCCGTGGATCCCGCCGCAGGAGATCAGCTTCCCCGAGCAGCGGCGGGGCCAGGTCGGGGCCGAGGAACTGGCCGCCCGCCAGCGCGAGGTGTGGCGGGCCAAGGGCGGCGGGCTGATCGCCCCGCTGCTCAAGGGCGTGATCGAGGCCGGCGGCGAGGTGCGCGCGTCCACCCCCGCGGTCGAGCTGGTCACCGACGACGCGGGCGCGGTGATAGGCGTGGTCGTCGGGGGCCAGGACGGGCCGCGCCGGATCGGTGCCCGCCGGGGCGTCGTGCTGGCCTGCGGCGGCTTCGACCACAACCTCGAGATGGTCAAGACGTTCATCGGGTACGAGGTCAAGCCGGTGACGTCGGCGCCGAACACCGGCGACGGGCACCAGATGGCGATGGCGGTCGGGGCCAAGCTCGGCTCGATGAACACCTTCTTCGGCTACGGCGTCATCTACGAGCCGTGGGACAAGGGCCGTGACGGCCAGCCGGTGCCGCAGATGATGATGGGCCTCGGGGCGGGGTCGATCATCGTCAACCAACATGGCAACCGCTTCATGCACGGCGGTTACACCTACAACGACTTCCCGCACCCCTTCGGGTTCTTCGACCAGCGCAACCCGGGGTTCACCAACCAGCCTCCGGGCTGGGTCATCTTCGGCAACGACATCGTCGAGCAGGGCATCATCGGGTCCAAGCCCGGCATCGCGATGAGCATGACCGGCCCCAACGGCGAGGAAGCGCCCGACTGGCTCAGGCTCGCGGGCTCGATCCGCGAGCTGGCGGAGCAGATCGGCATCGACTCCGGCGCACTCGAGGCGACCGTCGAGCGGTACAACACCTACGCCGAGAAGGGCGAGGACCCGGACTGGGGCGACCCCGGCCAGACGCACGTGCTGACCGGGCCGGACACGGTGAACCGGAAGCCGATCACCGGTCCGGTCTTCGGCGCCATCCAGCAGTGGCCGGGCACCCTCGGCACCAACGGCGGCCTGCGGGTCGACAAGCACGCGCGGGTGCTCGGCTACCGGACCCCGGTCATCGACGGGCTCTACGCGGCGGGCAACACCGCCGCCTCGGTGCTCGGCGCGATCTACGGCGGCGGCGGCAGCTGCATCGGGCCCAGCGTGACGTTCGGCTACATCGCCGGCCGTCACCTCGCGGGCAAGGCGCCGCGCGACATCGGGACCGTTTCTTCGAGCGTTGGGAGTGCCCAGTGAGCGACGAGCTGTCGTTCGAGGAGACCAGCCGGTTCCTCGACACCCCGAAGGGGAAGCTGCACTACCACGTGGCGGGCGACGGGCCGCCGCTGCTGCTGCTGCACGGCTCGGGGCCTGGTGTCAGCGGCTGGGCGAACTTCCGCGGCAACCTGCCGGTGCTCGCCCGCGAGTACACCACCTACGTGCTCGACTTCCCCGGGTTCGGCAAGAGCTACTCGCCCGACGCCAACCCGCTCGCGGTGGGGCCGGCCGGGGTGCTCGACTTCCTCGACGGGATGGGCCTCGGCCCGCTGCCGATCATCGGCAACTCGATGGGCGGCAACGTCGCCGCGCGGATCGCGGCCGAGCACCCCGAGCGGGTCAGCCGGCTGCTGTGCATCGGCGGGGTGGGCCTGTCGCTGCTCAGCCCGTCGCCCCCGGAGGGCATCAAGCTGCTGGTGGAGTTCGTTGAGAACCCGACCAGGGAGCGGCTCGTCCAGTGGATGGAGTCGATGGTGTACGACACCGGCATCCTGACCGAGGAGTTCGTCGAGCTGCGGTGGCAGTCGGCGACCGACCCGTCCGCCCCGACCGACATCAAGAAGCTGTACAACCGGGCGATGCTGGAGGGGATGCGCAAGGGCCGCGCGTTCGGCGCCGTCGACGCCGTGTCGATGCTGACCAAGATCAAGGCGCCGACGCTGGTCATGTTCGGCCGCGACGACCGGGTCACCCCGATGGACGGCTCGCTGGCCGCGATGCGGCTCATCTCCAAGTGCGAGCTGCACGTGTTCTACGACTGCGGGCACTGGGCGATGATCGAGCGCAAGGACGAGTTCGAGAGCACCGTGCTCGCGTTCCTGGCCCGCGATCGCACCCCCTAACCCACACCCGCACCCCCCACCGCACCCGCACCCCCCACCGCACCCGCACCC
>DATCGA010000641.1:0-2109 GCA_036509215.1 Trebonia sp. | reverse complement strand
CAATGGCCAGGCGATGGTGGACAAGATGCTGTCCGAGCTCGCGGCGACCGGCGGTCCGTTCGTCCTCATCATCGATGACCTGCACGAGCTGAGCTCTGCCGAGGCCGCCGAGCAGCTCACGTCGCTGCTGATGAGCCTCCCCCCGGGCGTCCATGCGGTCGTGGCCACCCGCCGCGACCCCTCCCTGCGCCTGCACAAGCTCCGGCTGGCCGGGGAGCTGGCCGAGATCCGCGCTGCGCAGCTGCGCTTCACCGAAGACGAGGCTCGCGGGCTGCTGACCGCCGCCGGGATAGCGCTGCCCGACCCGGTGGTGGCCATGCTGCACCAGCGGACCGAAGGCTGGGCGGCTGGGCTGCGGCTGGCGGCCTTGTCCCTCGACGGGCACCCGCACCCGGAACGGTTCGTGGCCGAGTTCTCCGGCAGTGACCGTACGGTCGCTGAGTACCTGATGGCCGAGCTGCTGGACCGGCAGCCGCCGGAGGTGCAGCGCCTGCTGCTGCGCACCTCCCTGCTGGACCGGGTCAATGGCGAGCTGGCCGACCTGCTCACCGGTGCCACGGGGTCGGAACGGATCCTGCTGGACCTGGAGGACGCCAACGCGTTCGTCGTGTCGCTCGGCCCCGGCCGCACCTGGTTCCGCTACCACCACCATGTTCAGCGGCCTGCTCCGGCTGGAGCTGCGCCGCACCCTTCCGGGAGACATCCCGGAGCTGCACCGACTCGCCGCGCGGTGGTTCGCCGAGCACGCCGAGATCGCCGAGGCCATCCGCCACCAGGAGGCGGCCGGTGACTGGACCGAGGCGGCCCGGCTGCTCACCGACCACGCCCTCAGCCTCACCCTCGACGGCCAGGACCGAGCAGGCGCGGGCCATCCTCGCCGCTCTCGACGACCGGCTGGCCACCGCTGGTGAGATCCGCAACGCGGCCGCGGTGATCTGCCTCGCCGAGCAGGACCCCGCCGGGGCCCGCCGCGAACTCCGGGCCGTCCTCGACGGCAGCGCCGCCGTCAACCCCTACCTCACCCTGATCGAGGCCCATCTGCTCGACGCACTCGCCTGCCGCGACCTGGGCGACGAGCACACGGCGCGGGCGGCCGTGGAGCAGGCGCTGCACCTTGCCGAACCGGACCGGCTGATCCTGCCGTTCGCGATGACCGGCGCGTGGGAGCTGCTGACGGCCCTGCCGCCGCAGGGGACGTCGCATGCCGCGCTGGTCGCCGACATCCTTGACGCCGTCCACGGCGGCGGCCCCGGCCACGCCGCGACTCCCGGACCGGCCGAGGAGCTCAGCCCGAGCGAGCTGCGCGTGCTGCGCTACCTGCCGACCAACCTCACCCGGCCCGAAATCGCCGGGGAGCTGTCCATCTCGCTGAACACCGTCAACACCCACATCCGCCGGATCTACGCCAAGCTCGCCGCGACCGACCGGTCTTCGGCGGTGCAGCGCGGCCGCGAGCTGCGGCTGCTGTCATCCGGCCGCGCCTGAGAGCACCACGATCACCGGATTCCAGCGACGACGGTTCACCTGACGGCTCCCGACCATGGACCCATGGGTGACGATCCTGTCCTGTACCAGTTCCGGGTCAACGGCCACCTCGGCCCCACCCTGCTGACGGCGTTCCCGGCGCTCGTGTCCCAGCGACAGGGCACCGAGACCGTGCTCACCGGCCTGCTGCCGGACGCTGCGGCGCTCTACGGCGTCCTCGCCGAGATCGAGGCCCTCGGCCTCGACCTCCTGGAGCTCCGCAAGATCCGGCCCTAGCCAACAGATTCCAGGGAGATACCGTGACTTCACCCGCCTCAGGTGCCAGCGGCGCCGCAGACCTGCCCGACTACGCGCCCGTCCCGCAGTCGTCGCCCGGAGTGGCCCTGAACGATCAGGGGTTACTACGTCGGGCGGGTCGAGCGGAACCTGTACTGGGTCACCGACGGTGTCTACCAGTCGGCGTTCCTGACCACCCGCGACGGCGTGGTGCTGTTCGACGCGCCGCCGTCCATCGGCCACAACCTGCAGCGGGCGGTGGACGAGATCGCCGCCGCCAACGGCGTGAGCAACACGGTGACCCACCTGGTCTACTCCCACCACCACGCCGACCACGGCGGCGCCGCC
>DATCGA010000640.1:0-7867 GCA_036509215.1 Trebonia sp. | reverse complement strand
GGGTTCCAGCTCTCCCGGCTCGACCTGGCCCAGCGGCGCGAGGGCGACGTGCTCGGCTCGGCCCAGGCGGGCCGCCGCAGCAGCCTCAAGCTGCTGCGGCTGCTGGCCGACGAGGACCTGATCGCGTCCGCCCGGGTGGAGGGTACGGCCCTGGTCGCCGACGATCCCCAGCTCGCAAAGCATCCGGCCGTCAAGGAGGCCATCGACGACTTCCTCGGCGACCGCCGGGCCGAGTTCCTCGACAAGGCTTGAGTCAAGGTCAAACATCTCGACGAGATGACCACCGTTCGCAGCGAGTCGGCCCTTCGGCACCCGACCTGCGACACTAAAGCCATGACACGCGTGATCGCCGGTCAGGCCGGGGGGCGTCGGCTCGCCGTTCCGGCTGGCACGACAACCCGGCCGACAAGCGACCGCGCCCGCGAGGGCCTGTTCTCCTCACTCCTGTCCGAGCTCGGCTCCTTTGACGGCGCGCGCGTTCTCGACCTCTACGCGGGATCGGGCGCGATCGGCCTGGAGGCGCTGTCGAGGGGCGCAGCACAAATCCTGCTGGTGGAGTCCGACCAACGCGCGGCCGCCGTGATCAAGGCGAACGCCAAGGTGGTGAACCTGCCCGGCGCGACGGTGGCGGTCGACCGGGTGGAGCGCCTGCTCGCCCGCCCGCCGGCCGACAGAAAAGACCGCTATGACCTGGTAATTGCCGACCCGCCCTACGCGCTCGCCGACAAGGCCGTCGTCGAGAACCTGACCCTCCTGCAAGCCGGCTGGCTGGCCGACGGCGCGCTGGTCGTGATCGAGCGGGCGACCAGGTCAGGCCCGCTTGACTGGCCCCCCGGGTTTCTGCCCGGTAAGTCGCGAAGGTACGGTGAGGCGACCTTCTGGTATGGCTGGTATGGCAGCGAGGCGGGAGCGGGCCAAACGGGCACCGCGTCGCGGTCGGAAGCTTGACACGGCCCCCCATGGCGCATGAGGAGTGATACCGCGTGCAGCGAGTGGTATGCCCCGGTTCGTTCGACCCGGTAACGAACGGTCACCTCGACATCATCGGCCGGGCGGCCGGCCTCTATGACGAGGTCGTCGTCGCCGTGCTCATCAACATCACCAAGAAGACCCTGTTCACCGTGGACGAGCGGGTCGACATGCTCCGCGAGGTCACCAAGGGCTACGGCAACGTGCGGGTGGAGCCGTTCCACGGCCTGCTGGTCGACTTCTGCGCCGCCAACGGGATCACGGCCGTGGTGAAGGGGCTGCGCGCGGTCAGCGACTTCGAGTACGAGATGCAGATGGCGCAGATGAACTACCGCCTGGCCAAGGTCGAGACGCTGTTCATGACGACCAACCCGCTGTACTCGTTCCTCAGCTCGAGCCTGATCAAGGACGTCGCCCGGTACGGCGGCGACGTCAGCGCGCTGGTTCCCGAGCAGGTCCTCGGCCTGCTCCGCGCGCGCCTGGCCGAGGGGTAGCGCGCTAGCAGCGCCTGGCCGAGTAGTCGTCCGGAGGTTGTACTCTGATAGGTCGGTTCACCCATTTACTTACACCACGCAGGCAGATTAACTGTGATGTCCAAAGGAAACGCAAAGCCGGCCGTGCACGCTGACGGCTTCCGGTTTGATATGCGCATGCTCGGCCGCAGCCCGGGCGAGTTCAAAGACGAGAAGCGCACGGCGACTGCGCCCGAAGGTCTCGGCTCTGGGCTAGTCTTGGTTCCGGCCGGCGGGGATGTGGCTCTCGACCTTCGGTTCGAGGCGGTTTCCGAGGGGGTGCTCGTCACCGGCTCGGCGGTTGCCCCGCTGACGGGCGAGTGCGCGCGCTGCCTGGACCCGCTGACCACCACGGTGGAGGTCAGTTTCCAGGAGCTCTACCGTTACCTGCCGGACCCCGGCGAGAGCGAAGACGACGGCGAGGAGCGATTCCTCGACGGCGAGTTCCTCGACCTGGAGCCAGCGTTCCGTGACGCGGTGGTGCTCGCGCTGCCGTTGTCGCCCCTGTGCAGTGAAGACTGCGCCGGGCTGTGCGTGGAATGCGGCGCCAGGCTGGCCGAGGCCGGCCCCGGCCACGGGCACGGCGAGCGAGTGGATCCCCGCTGGGGTGCGCTCGCACAGATTGATTTTGATCAAGATTCGCAATCTTGATCACGACGACCGAACGACCGAGTAACGAAGACTGACAGGAGAGCTGAAGTGGCTGTTCCCAAGCGGAAAATGTCGCGCAGCAACACCCGCGCCCGCCGTGCGCAGTGGAAGACCACTGCCCCGACGATCGTCGAGTGCCCGCAGTGCCACAGCCCGAAGCTGCCGCACGCCGCCTGCCCGACGTGCGGGACGTACCGGCGCCGGCAGGTCCTCAACCCGTCCTGAGCCTGCATGTGACAGGGAGCGCCGGTGAGCGGACGACGTAACGACGGGGATGGAACCGAGGCGGCAGACCCTGCGGGACTTCGCCGCGCTCTCGCCGTGCCCATGACCGCTGAGACTCTCGAGCGCGCGCTTACGCACAGGTCGTACGCGTACGAGAACGGCGGCCTGCCGACCAACGAGCGGCTTGAGTTCCTCGGCGACTCGGTGCTCAGCCTGGTCGTGACGGACTCGCTCTACAAGGGTCATCCGACGCTGCCCGAGGGCCAGCTGGCCAAGCTGCGCGCGGCCGTCGTGCAGATGAGCACGCTGGCCGAGGTCGCCGCGCGCGAGCTCAACCTCGGGTCGTTCGTCCGGCTCGGCCGGGGCGAGGAGGGGACCGGCGGCCGTGACAAGCCGTCGATCCTGGCCGACACCCTCGAGGCGGTGATCGGCGCGACGTACATCGACTGCGGGCTCGACGAGGCCAGCGGGCTCGTGCACCGCCTCTTCGACCCCGTCATCCAGCGCTCGGCGCTGCTCGGGGCCGGGCTCGACTGGAAGACGTCGCTGCAGGAGCTGACCGCGGACCGGAGCCTGGGCGTGCCCGAGTACCACGTCAGGGACAGCGGGCCCGATCACCAGAAGATGTTCCGGGCCGTGGTCAAGGTCGGAGCGCGCGAGCTCGGCGAGGGCGAGGGCCGGTCGAAGAAGGCCGCCGAGCAGCTCGCCGCCGAGGCCGCCTACCTCTCGATCACCGCCGACGACGCCCCGGAAAAATCAGAAGACCAAAATCAGCCTGATCTCGAACGGACCGGGGCGACTGTGGAGCCGTCCGCCGACTCCGTCAAGGGCGCGCGCGCTTCTGCGCCGACTCCCGATCCGTCGGCTGAGTCCGTCAAGGGCGCGCGCGCTTTCGTGCCGCGCGCAGACCCGCCGACTCAGTCCGTGAAGGCCGCAGCGCCCGATTCCGCGCCGTCTGCCGCCCCGTCGGCTGAGTCCGTCCAGGCCGCGCTGCACGACTCCGTGCCGCCGCAGCCCGGCTCGGCCGACGCCGTCGATGCCTGAGCTGCCCAATGCCTGAGCTGCCCGAGGTCGAGACCGTTCGCGCGGGCCTGGAACGCCACCTGCTGGGCCGGACCGTCG
Organism: Trebonia sp.; assembly: GCA_036509215.1. Classification (GTDB taxonomy): domain Bacteria; phylum Actinomycetota; class Actinomycetes; order Streptosporangiales; family Streptosporangiaceae; genus Trebonia. Next base: position 4,388 of record DATCGA010000640.1, on the reverse strand, counting down.
CCACCGCCCAGGTGCTGAACCCGCGCGCCGTCCGCCGCGACCCCACGGGCCCGGCCGGGTTCACGGCCGCCATGATCGGCCGCACGTTTACCCGCGCGGAACGCCGCGGCAAGTACATGTGGTTCGCCATGGACGACGACGAGGCTCTGCTCGCGCACCTCGGCATGAGCGGCCAGCTGCTGGTCGGCGAGCCCGACCGCCCGCTGTCATCGCACGTCCGCGCCCGCTTCACGTTCACCGACGGCGGCCCCGACCTGCGCTTCACCGACCAGCGGACGTTCGGCCACCTGATGATGGCGCCGTTGGTCCCGGCGATCAAGGCCAGCCCCGACGACCCGGACCCCGATGGCGTCGACCTCGTGCCCGAGCCGATCTCGCACATCGCCCCCGACCCGCTCGAGGCCGCCTTCGACCCCGGCGCGTTCGCCGCGCGGCTGGCCCGCCGCAAGACCGGGATCAAGCGCGCGCTGCTTGACCAGTCGCTGATCAGCGGGATCGGCAACATCTACGCCGACGAGGCGCTGTGGCGGGCGAAGCTGCACTGGGCCAGGCCGACTGAGACGCTCCGCAAGGCCGAGGTCTCCCGGCTCCTGGAAGCGGTCGACGACGTGCTGACCGAGGCGCTGAAGGCGGGCGGGACGTCGTTTGACGCGCAGTACGTGAACGTGAACGGGGAGAGCGGCTACTTCGACGTGTCGCTCAACGCCTACGGCCGCGAGGGCGAGCCCTGCGCCCGGTGCGGCGCGCCGATCCGCCGGGACGCGTTCATGAACCGCTCGGCCTACAGCTGCCCGCGCTGCCAGCCCCGCCCCCGCAACGGTCACTGGTAGGGCTCGCGAACCTGCGGCCCCCTACATATAGGGGTTTTGTGCGTTTCGACGTTTGTTCATAGGGCAGGTCTCTGGTAAGATAAGGCACATAACGGGTGACAGGCCGTCTTCAGCTTGACCGCGATAGGTCTGGGTGAGACCCTGTATCTGTTGCCCGCACGCATGGGTGTGCGGATCACATAGTGCCCACCCTGGTCACTCAGTGTGGAGGACCTTTCACCATGTCTAAGGCTCTATTTGGCCACGTCGGCGGTCCCGACCCGCGTATGGTCTCTGAAATGCGCCGTCTCCAGCAGCGCGTTCGCGACCTGGAAGCCGAGCTCGCCCGGCTTCAGGACGAGAACGACTCGCTTGCCTCGGGGCTCGCTCATGACGAGGACATGCTCATTCTGGACCGTGAGCCCGCGCTTACCTGACGATCTCAGGCGGCGCAGCTCAGCCCGCGATCACGCGGGACCGGTGAGCCACAACCACAAAAAACGAACCAGGGGCGCCCTCACGGCGTCCCTCTTCGTTGTTCCCCCGGGTCCCTATCGTCCCGGGGGTTTTGCTTTCTCCTTGCCCGACTTATTGACCTTATCGGGTGTTGTTCCCGGTGATATTCGCCGCAAACAACACCCGATAAGGTCAACAACGCCCAATGCGGGCTCGGCCAGCCCCAGCAGCGGGTCAAGACGCCCCAATGACAGACCCGATGCCGTCGGGCAGCGGGTACGGCAGCTCGACCGGCAACCGCTCAATTGCCCCGGCCTCGTCGCCGGCCGCCACCAGAGCCCGGATCTCGCGGGCCAGGCTGGTGACGTCGGTGATGCTGACCGTCCAATCGCCGACGTAACGACGGGCGGCGTCCCCGGTCAGCCCGATCTGGATGGCGCGATGGTCCAGCGCCTCGAGCAGCACCGATCGTTCGGGATCCCACTGCACGCGGACCGGTGTCGACTCCTTTCAATCTGGACCTCAACGACTCGCGCCGCATATTCGATGTCATCGAAGGAATCGCCGACGGCTGGGCCGGCGGCACGCCATGGATGGCAATGACTCCAGCCGAGAGATCGGCAGTAGACCGCTTTCTCGACACCCTCCGTCTTCCTCGAGATTGATCCACATGACCAACTGGAGACCCGGGCGGCGCGGCTTGGGCAGAAGCCGTGATCGTGTGCCGAAAGGGTGCGCGTTCTTCCGCCGCAGGCGTCATCGTGTTCCGTTAAGGGCGCTATATGACTCGAACGGCACACAATGACAACTTTGTCGGGATTACTTGTTGCGCGTGGTGACAGTTGGGGCGTTGTTGCCAATGCCCAACCCCTGTCGGCCGGTGCGCCCGCCAACTGTGAGGCTGCCGCCAGCGACGGCGGCGACCCACCCGGCAGGGCCGGTTCCGCCGTTGCCGCGCGCTTCCCGTCAGCCGGCCGCCCGGGGCGGTACCCTTCTAAACTGGGCCGTTCGGCAGGGTTGTTCCGGGGGAGGAGAGGGCACGTGTACCTGAAGTCCCTCACCCTGCGCGGATTCAAGTCGTTCGCGTCGGCCACCACGCTCCGCCTCGAGCCCGGCATCACCTGTGTCGTCGGCCCGAATGGCTCGGGCAAGTCCAACATCCTCGACGGCCTCTCCTGGGTGATGGGCGAGCAGGGGGCCAAGAGCCTGCGCGGCGGCAAGATGGAAGACGTCATCTTTGCCGGCACCACCTCACGCGCCCCCCTGGGACGGGCCGAGGTCACCCTCACCATCGACAACACCGACGGCGCGCTGCCGATCGACTACGCCGAGGTGACGATCAGCCGGCTGATGTTCCGCTCCGGCCAGAGCGAGTACTCGATCAACGGCGACTCCTGCCGTCTCCTCGACGTCCAGGACCTCCTCTCCGACAGCGGCCTCGGCCGCGAGATGCACGTCATCGTCGGCCAGGGCCAGCTCGATCAGATCCTGCACGCGGGCCCCGAGGCCAGGCGGGCGATCATCGAAGAGGCCGCGGGCGTGCTCAAGCACCGCAAGCGCAAGGAGAAGGCGCTTCGCAAGCTCGACGCGATGCAGGCCAACCTGACCCGGCTGGTCGACCTGACGGCCGAGCTCAACCGCCGCCTGAAGCCGCTCGGCCGGCAGGCCGAGGTCGCCCGCAGGGCCGCGACGATCCAGGCCGACCTGCGCGACGCGCGGCTGCGGCTGCTGGCCCACGACTACCTGGCGCTCCGCGACAAGCTCGAGCGCGAGGTGGCCGACGAGGCCGCGATCCTCGCCCGCCGCACGATGCTCGAGGCCAGGCTGGCCCAGGCCCGCCAGCAGGAGGCCGAGCTCGACGCGGTCATGGCGACCCAGGCGGCCGACCTCGCCCAGGCCCAGCAGACCTGGTTCGCGCTCTCCTCGCTGACCGAGCGGCTGCGCTCCGTCGCCGGGCTCGCCAACGAGCGCGCGCGGCACCTCGCGTCCGACCCCGAGCCCGAGCGGCCCGGTCGCGACCCCGACGAGCTCGACCGGCAGGCCGAGGAGCTGAGGGCGGAGGAGTCCGGGCTCACCGATCGCATGGAGGAAGGCCGCGAGGCGCTCTCCCTGGCGGTCGCCGAGCGGACCGCCGTCGAGGGCGGGCTCGCCCACGCCGAGCGCAGGCTGGCCGACGCCGCCCGCGCCGCCGCGGGCCGGGCCGAGCGGCTGGCCCGGCTGCGCGGCATGGTCGACGCCGCCCGCAGCCGCAGCGCCGCCACCGGCGAGGAGATCGACCGGCTGACCGCCGCCGCCGAGCAGGCCCGCGCCCGCGCCGAGCGCGCCCAGCTCGAGTACAGCGAGGTTCAGGATGTCGCCGACGGCGGCGACTCCGACCGCTCCGGCCTGGCCGCCGAGCTCGACCAGGCGGCAAAAGATCACAATCATCACTCCGAACGGACCGTTGCTTCGCGCAAGGCCGAACGCGCCGCCAACAGCGAGGTAGCCGCCCTCCGGGCCCGCGTCGACGCGCTTACGGAGACCCTCCGCCGCGGCGTGGACGCCACCGCCGCCGTGCTGGCCGACCCTGACCGCTTCCGCGGCGTCCTCGGCTCGTTCGCCGCCCAGCTCACCGTCGCCGACGGCTACCAGAAGGCCATCGCCGCCGCCCTCGGCGCCGCCGCCGAGGCCCTCACCGTCAACGGCCTCGACGCGGCGGTAGAGGTCCTCACTGACATCCGCGCCGCCAACGCCGGCACCGTCGGCCTGGTCATCGCCTCCCCGCCCCCCGGCGGGCGCAATCCCGGCAGCCCCTCCAGCCCCGGCAGCCCCGGCAGCCCCGGCAGCCCCGGCAGCCCCGGCAGCCCCTCCAGCCCTGACAGCCCCGGCAGCCCCAACTTCCCCGGCCGCAACTCGCGCACCACCCTCCCCGCCGGCGCGCGGTGGGCGGTCGACCTGGTGACCGGACCGGACGAGCTCGCAGGCGCGGTGGCTGAGCTGCTCGCCAACGTCGTGGTGGTTGCGAAGCTGGCCGAGTCGGCCGGGTTCATCAGGGACAATCCCGATTTTCGCTGCGTGACCGCCGACGGCGACCTGATCGGCGCGCACTGGGCGCACGGCGGGTCGGCCGGGGCGCAGTCGCTG
>DATCGA010000639.1:0-9337 GCA_036509215.1 Trebonia sp. | reverse complement strand
GTCGCGGCGGCGGGCGCCTTCCCCGCCGGGGACGATCATCAGATCCGGCGCGTCCCGGACGGCGGCGAGGTCGGCGTCGGGCAGCAGGCCGAGCCCGCTGGTGGTCCGCACGGCGGCGGCGCCGAGGCTGGCGGTGGTGATCGCGTACCCGGGCGCGCTGTCACGGTCGGCGCGTTGCCGGCTGGCGGTGCTGAGCACCTCCAGCGGCCCGGTGACGTCGAGGCTCTGCACGCCGTCGAACAGGACAATCAGCACGGTCCGCATGTCTGCCAGTCTGGCTGGCGATCACCATGGCAGCAAGGACGAATAACCCACCTTTTCCGCCATCGGGATATGGCGGCTACCGTGGATAGAGATCCATGATTGACGGCGGAAGGCGCAAGCATGCTCGCTTCGGTTCACATCTACCCGCTCAAGGGGGGCCGGGCGGTCGACCTCGACGAGGCGGTCGTCGAGCCCTGGGGGCTGGCGGGCGACCGCCGCTGGCTGCTGGTCGACGCCGACGGCCAGTTCATCACCCAGCGCGAGCATCCGGCGCTGGCGCGCCTGGTCGTCAGCTATGGCCCGCGGGCGGGCATCACCGTGTCCTCCGACGGCTACCGGCCACTGTCGGTCGCCGCCCCGGTCGACTCCCCTGAGCTGCTCAAGGTGACCGTGTGGCGGTCCACCGTGCTGGCCGCCGCGGCCGGGCCCGAGGCTGACGCCTGGTTCTCCGGCTACCTGGGCGAGCCGGTCCGGCTGGTCTGGCTGGACGACCCGACCAGGCGGGCGGTCGACCCCGAATTCGGCGCCGAGGGCGATGTGGTCAGCTTCGCCGACGGGTTTCCGCTGCTGGTCACCAGCAGCGCGTCGCTCGGGCAGCTGGGCGAGTGGCTGGCCGCCGACGGCGACCTGCCGGTGCCGATGAACCGGTTCCGGCCGAACGTGGTGGTGTCCGGCTACGAGCCGTGGGACGAGGACCGGTGGCGGCGGATCCGGATCGGCGCGGTGTCCTTCCGCGTCGCCAAGCCCTGCGGCCGCTGCGTGGTCACCACCACCGACCAGGCCACCGGCGAGCGCGGCAGGCAGCCGCTGCGGATGCTCGCCCGGCGCCGCCGGTTCGGCAAGAGCCTGGTCTTCGGGCAGAACCTCATCCCCGACTCCCCCGGCCTGATCCGGGTCGGCGACCCGATGGAGGTCACCGAGTACGCGTAGCCGATCAGCCCGCCCGGTAGACGACGAGCGAGACCGCCGCGTACTGGGTGAGGTAGGCGGCGATGGTCATCGCGTGGAACACCTCGTGGAAGCCGAACCAGCGCGGCGACGGGTTGGGCCGCTTCCGCGCGTAGACCACGGCCCCGGCGCTGTACAGCAGGCCGCCCGCCAGCACCAGCGCCAACGCGAGGATCCCGGTGCCGCGCAGCAGTTGCGGGAGGACGAGGATCGCCACCCAGCCGAGTCCGATGAACAGCGACGTGACCAGCCACCGGGGCGGCGGCTGCCAGCCCGCTCGCCAGCTGAGCCGGACCACCGCGCCGACCGCGGTCCCGGTCCAGATGACCGCGAGCACGGCCGGCCGGGTCCAGCCGTGCAGCGCGAGCACCGCCAGCGGCGTGTAGGTGCCGGCGATCACCAGCAGGATGCCCACGTGGTCGAGCCGCTGGAGCACCCGTCGCCGCCTGCTGCCCAGCGGCGACCGGTGGTAGCTGGCGGACGCGCCGAACATGGCCATGCAGGTCAGGCTGTACACGGCGGCGGCCAGCCGGGCCGACTGGGTTGGCGCCAGCGCGGTCAGCGTCAGGCCCGCCACCGCGGCGGCCGGGAACGCCCCGGCGTGCAGCAGCCCGCGCAGCCTGGGCACGGTCGCATTCGCGGCGCCCGGCCCGGCTGGGCCGTCCCCGACGCCGCGGCCTCCGCCGCCGGCGCTCCCCGTGATCCCTGCTGTCGTTCTCATCCAGCGCACTCTCCCAGCGGATCCCTGCCGTCCGTAACCTACGCTACCGTAGATTACCCTATCGTAGGTTACGGTACCGTAGGGATGTGGCGGGAGGGCGATCGGGCCCGGAAACCGATTTGCGCCGCGGCCGGGCGGCCGGCAGGATGGGGGCCATGGTTCTGGTGCGTGAGGTGACCTCTGATGATTGGGAAGCCCTGCGAGACGTCCGGTTGACCGCGTTGCGTGATGTTCCGCACGCGTTCGGCTCGACGTACGCCCGGGAGGCGGCGTTCACCGAGGAGCAGTGGCGCGGCCGGATCAGCGATCGCAGCGTCACCTACTTCGCCTACCTGCCGGACAGCCCCGAGCCCGCCGGGCTGGCCGGCGCCTACGTGGCCGATGGCGTCGCCAACGTGGTGTCCATGTGGGTGCGGCCGTCCGCGCGCGGCAACGGGGTCGGCGAGGCCCTGATCGGCGCGACCGCCGACTGGGCGAAGGCCCGCGACCACGCCGCCCTGGTGCTGTGGGTCACCGAGTCCAACACCCCGGCCCGCACGCTCTACGACCGCTGCGGCTTCGCGCTGACCGGGGAGCGCCAGCCGCTTCCCTCGGACCCGACCCAGCCCGAGGTCCGGATGCGGCGTCCGCTCTAACCCGCGCTCCGCCCGTCGCGTGGGCCCATCATCGCGAGCGCGTCGGCGTCGCTGGCCCGGGAGTTGAGGAAGTAGTCGGTCCATTCGGCGATCTCGGGGTAGGCAGATTCCGCGCACACCGAGGCGCACGCGGCGGGCACGTCGTAGGCGGTGCGCCGGAGCTCGACCGCGCCGCCGGCCAGCAGCGCCCAGTGCGCGCCCGCGCGCCCGTAGGGCATGCCCACGCTGCCCGGGTTCACGACCTGACGGCGGTTCGCAAGCCGGGCGAACGGCATGTGCGTGTGCCCGCAGACGACCGTCATGACCTCGTCCGGCAGCCCGGCCAGGACCTCCGCCCAGCGCTCGAGGCGCGAGTCCACCACCACGACCTCGGCGTCGTCGCGCGGGGTCGCGTGGCAGAACAGCACCGGCCCGAACCCGCCGACGTCGAGCAGCACCGACAGCGGCAGCGACGCCAGCCAGTCCACGTGATCGCCGTCGAGCTGCCTGGCCGCCCAGTGCGCGATCGGGTCGCCGACGTCGTCGACCTCGCCGCGGGCGAGCTCAACCAGCTCCCGGTCGGCGTTGCCGCGCACCCATGTGACCCGGTCGCCCAGGCCGGCCAGCCGGTCGAGCACGTCGGAGGGCTGCGGCCCGGCGGCGATGTCGCCGGTGAGCACGATCCGGTCGGCCGCCAGCACGGCCGGCTCGGCCAGCACCGCGTCAAGCGCGGGCAGCACCCCATGGATGTCGGACAGCACGGCCACGGATTCCATGCCGGAAGCATATTCAGCGCGACGCCGGCCGAGCCACGGGATTTCGGCGGCGACAGACGCATCGGCTCAGCATCAGGCTCACCCCGCTGGGGTGACGACGCGGCGAGGGCGGCGAGATGTCCTTGGACGACTGAGGAGATCGAAATGACAAGTCAGCTGGGAGTTCCACCTCCGCGGGAAGGGCTGGACAGGCAGGAGGAGGCGCAGCGCGCCGCCGTCGCGCTGCGGTCATTCGGGCAGCCGAACTCGGTCGTCCGGCAGTTCGACTTCTGGGACGACAGGTACGAGGGGCGGCGTCTGTTCTCCGAACTCCTGGGGACGTTCTTCCTCGTCCTGGTGGCGGTAGGCGGCGGCATGGTCAACGCCCGCTTCGGCGGTAACGCGGTCCCGTTCGTCGCCCGGGTGGTGGCGCCGGCGCTGATGGTCGCGGCCATCATCTTGTTCATGGGCGCCGTCTCCGGAGCGCACCTGAATCCGGCCGTCAGCGTTGCGTTCGCGTTGCGGGGCAACTTCCCCTGGAAGCGGGTCCCGGCCTACGTCGTCGCCCAGTTCGTCGGGGCCGCCCTGGCCACGCTCGTTCTGTGGGGGCTGATCGGCAAGCATGGCAGCGCCGGGCTGACGCTGCCGGGGAGCGGCATAACCACGATCACCGCGATGTGGTGGGAGGCGCTCCTGACGGCCGGGCTGGTCAGCGTGATCCTGGGCACTGCGTCGGGGGCGCAGCAGCTCGGTCCGCTCGCTGCCATCGGCGTCGGCAGCTATATCGCGCTGGCCGGGCTGTGGGGAGCGCCGGTCAGCGGCGCTTCGATGAACCCGGTCCGGTCGCTCGGGCCGGCCCTGGTGCTCGGTGACTGGACCTCGTGGTGGGCGTACCTGGCCGGGCCGGTCATCGGCGGCGCGGCCGCGGTCGGCATCGCCTACATCCTGCGCGGGCCGGGCGGAGGCCGGAGCGGGAGCGCGGCCGCGATGGGCACGCTCGGCATCGGCTGGCGGCCTGGACGCATCGGCAAGCCCGAATCCGCCCCGGCGGAGCCGCCGGCCCCCCGGGACAAGGCCTGATCGTGAGGCAGCGGCGGATTCCCGGCACCGTCGAGACAAACGCGCCGAACTGCCCCCGTCCACGAGGTCAGGAGCACGGCGGCGGCGGCCGGCCATCTGGGGACGTGGTCCGCGGAGGAACGCGGAGCCTGGAGGTGCGCTGGATCTTCCCCGGCCAGATGGAAGCGGGGGTGGCCCGGTGGCTGGACCGATTCCCGGCCGAGACGGAATCGCGCGAGGACATTTACCTCGTCAATCCGGACTTGCGCGGGCTTTCCGTAAAGATCCGCGCGGGCCGGGCACTCGAGGTGAAGGAGTACGGCGGAAGTCAGGGAACGCTGGTGATGGGGGGCCGCGCCACGGGCGGCATTCAGTCATGGCAGAAGTGGTCGTTCCCCTTTAACCCGCTCAGCGGGGGCATCGGTGACCCCCCCGGCTGGAGACCGGTCGACAAGCGGCGACGGATCAGTCGGTTCTGCTGGGCCGACGGCCGGATTGCGGCCATTGCCCTGGGGCCGGCCGGGGAGGCACGGTGCGCGGTGGAACTCACCGAGGTCCGTGCGGGCGGCCAGCCCTGGTGGTCCCTGGGATTCGAGGCCACTGGCCCGGCCGATCGACTACGCGGCGCACTGGACGCCACTGCCACGCTCGTGTTCGCCCAGCCACTGCCGGACGGGCTCAAACCCGGCCTGGATGAATCCACATCGTACGCACAGTGGCTCTTTCAGCACGGGTGAGCGCGGGTGAGCATGTTCAGGCACAAGCACAGCGCCCGCCTTTTAACCGCCGCGCCGCACGCCGTCGCGGGTCTGAGTTCCCCGTCGGCGATGAAGAAGGCGAGAAACACGATCGCGGCCAGCGGCCACAGCAGAACGCTCAGGGCCCGGGTCAGCCCCGGTCGCAGCTGCTCCCAGGCGGGCAGCCCGTCAGATGCGGTGATCCGGGCGAAGATCGACAGCATCGTCGCCAGGTCGGGATCGGACTGCGACAGGGCGCGATCGGTGCGCCGCAGAAGCCGCTCCTGGCGGAGGGGCAACGTCATCGGAGGTCTCCGGTCCGCACGCGCCGTTTCCTCGTGCTCCGAACGGCCATCGGCCTGCCCCCTCCGGATTTCATCGCCGGCCTCGGCCCTGATCGACCGGGTACCCGCGAGCGCTTCTGCGCGCGCATCGCGGATGCCGCCCAGTGGTGGCAGGGAGAAGGTTTTCGCCGTGGAGCGCGCCAGAAGCACCGCTCGAACACGACGTGAACTCACACGTGCCCGCGATTGCGCTGGGGTTCCGTCTTCGCAGGCGGAATCCGCTCACGCGTTGCTGACCCTGCCGCGTTATCCGGTCTGCGTCATCACCCCCACGAGGTGACTATCGATTGCGCCGCGTGATCGTGCACGAGGGCGTTTGGCGTTCACCCGAGCCGGGTGAGGCGTATCCGGTGCTGCGCCGCGTTGACTGCTAGGGGATGGGGTGGCGGCGCGGCCGGAAGCAGGCACCAGGGTAAGGAGCGTCATCGATGACGACAACGGCGTGGCGGTTCAGCGGCACCGAAGGGGCCGATGCGGCCGTCCTGCGGCTCAAGCAACTCGATACCCAGGAGGTCATGGACGTGCAGGATGTCGCTGTGCTCCGATGGCCGCAGTACTCGTCGGGCCCGCAGGTGCAGGAGCATGTGACTGACGAGGGGAGCAAGGCCTCCTCGCTGGCCAAGCGGATGAGGAAGACCGGCATCGACAGCTCAATGCTCCAGGCGGTCAAGGACGATATGAGGCTGGGGACGTCCGCGCTGGTGGTCCTGAGCGCCGATGCCGCAATCGACACGGTCGCGGAGGCGTTCCACGGGCAGGCCATGGAGCTGATCCGCTCGGACCTCTCGGTCCAGCAGCAGGACGCGCTGCGGGCCGCGTTCAGCGATCGCCCCCCGCCGGCGTCATAGCCTCAGCGGCCGCCGTGCTCTGCGGCTAGGCGCCGCGGAGGGCGAGGAAGAAGTCGACCCGGTCGGGCAGGGCGGATAGGTCGCGGCCGGTCAGCGCCTCGATCCGGCCGATGCGGTAGCGGACGGTGTTGACGTGGACGTACATCCGCGACGCGCACGCCGACCAGGAGCCGTCGCAGGCCAGGAACGAGCGGAGGGTGGGCAGCAGCTCGGCGTTGTGGCTGGTGTCGTACTCGGCCAGCGGGCCGAGCAGCCGTTCGGTGAACGATCTCAGCACCGGCGTCGGGACGCTGGCGAGCAGCCGATCGTGGGAGTCGACGGGGGCGCCGACTTCGCCTGCTCCGACCGTGCGCTGCTCCTGCGCCGCGACATCAAGGGCTTCTACCGCGCTCACACGCACCTCCAGTTGACGACCGGGCCACCGTAACCCGCGTGTGTTTATCGGAAGCTACAAAGATGTTCGGCCCGCGTTACGCCACTCCGCCGGTAGGTTCGCCGGTCTGCCGGTTCGCACCGGTAGCGTGGGAATCGCGTGACCACGACCGAGGAGGTTCCCAGTTGAGGCTGGCCGCGTTCAACGCCGCGCCCGCCGACGACGCTGTCTCGGCGATGCTGGGCTGCTGCGCGTCGCGCCGATTCGCGCAGGCGCTGGCGGCGGGCCGTCCGTATCCCTCGGCCGACGCCGCGGTTGCCGCCGTTGACGTCGTCTTTGAGTCGCTGACCTGGTCCGACGTACTCGAGGCAATGGACGCGCACCCTCGGATCGGCGCCCGGGCGGGCGGCCGGTCGGCGGCCGAGCAGTCCGGCGTGGCGGACGCGACGCGGGCGGCGCTCGCGGTCGGCAACGCAGAGTACGAGGATCGCTTCGGTCACGTCTTCCTCATCTGCGCCACCGGCCTCACCGGGGATCAGATGCTCGCGGCGCTGCGGGAAAGGCTGAAAAACAATGCCGATATCGAACGGACCGTGGCCGCCACGGAGCTGCGCATGATTACCCGCCTCCGGGTGGCGAAGGCCCTGGCGTCGTGACCGTCTCCACCCACATCCTCGACGCGGTCGCCGGGCGGCCCGCCGCGGGCGTGTCCGTCGCGCTGACCATGCGGGACGCCGACGGCTGGTGGTCGCCGGTCGAGGCGGGCGTCACCGACGCCGACGGCCGGCTCCGGTTCGCGGCCGAGACGGCCGGCGGGTTGTACCGGCTCACCTTCGGCACCGGCATGTACTTCGCCAACTGCGGGTTCGTGACGTTCTACCCCGAGGTCGTCATCACCTTCAGCACCGTCACGCTGGACGACGTCCCGGGTCACTACCACGTGCCGCTGCTGCTCTCCCCGTACTCGTACTCCACCTATCGGGGCAGCTAGCGGGACGTTCCCGCCCGACGTCTGGTCGCGCAGCCCGTACTCAGCGGGCCCGCTTGACGCGGGCCTCATCCCAGACCGGCTCGGCCGTCTCGCGGACCACGCCGTCGGCGCCGAAGACGAGGAACCGGTCGAAGGTCCGGGCGAACCACCGGTCGTGGGTCACCGCCAGCACCGTGCCCTGGTAGGCCTCCAGGCCCTCCTGCAGGGCCTCGGCCGATTCCAGGTCCAGGTTGTCGGTCGGCTCGTCAAGCAGCAGCGCGGTCGAGCCCTCGAGCTCGAGCAGCAGGATCTGGAACCGCGCCTGCTGCCCGCCCGACAGCCGGTCGAAGAGCTGGTCGCCCTCCCGGTCGAGCTCGTACCGGCGCAGCGCGCTCATCGCGGCGCCGCGGTTGCGCGCGTAGCTGTCCCAGAGGACGCCGACGAGCGTCTTGCCCTCCAGCTCCGGGTGCGCGTGGGTCTGGGCGAAGTAGCCGGGGACGACCCGCGCGCCCAGCTTCCAGGTCCCGGCGTGGTTCACCGGCTGGCCGGCCAGCAGCCGCAGGAAGTGCGACTTCCCCGACCCGTTGGAGCCGAGCACCGCCACCCGCTCGCCGAAGAAGACCTCCAGGTCGAACGGGCGCATCAGGCCGGTCAGCTCGAGACCCTGGCAGGTGATGGCGCGGGTGCCGGTGCGGCCGCCGCGCAGCCGCATCTTGATGTCCTGCTTGCGGGGCGGCTCGGGCGGCGGGCCCGCGTCCTCGAACATCCGCAGCCGGGTCTGCGCGGCGGCGTAGCGCGAGGCCATCGCGTCGCTGCGCTCGGCGTACTGGCGCATGTCGACGACGAGCTTCTTCAGCTGGGCGTGCTTCTCGTCCCAGCGGCGGCGCAGCTCCTCGTAGCGCTCGAACCGCTGTGCCCGGGCCGCGTGGAACGACGCGAACCCGCTGCCGTGCACCCACGTGTCGGACCCGCCCGGGGCGGGCTCGACCGCCACGATCCGGGAGGCCGACTTGGCCAGCAGCTCCCGGTCGTGGGAGACGAACAGCACGGTCTTCTGGGTGTCCCTGAGCTGGTCTTCGAGCCAGCGCTTGCCCGGTACGTCCAGGTAGTTGTCGGGCTCGTCGAGCAGCAGCACCTCGTCCGGGCCGCGCAGCAGCGCCTCGAGCACCAGCCGCTTCTGCTCGCCCCCTGAGAGCGTCTTCACGCTCCGGAACTGGGCTTTCTCGTACGGGAGGCCGAGGGCGGCCATCGTGCACATGTCCCAGATCGTCTCGGCCTCGTACCCGCCCGCGTCGCCCCAGTCGCTCAGCGCCTGCGCGTAGGCCATCTGGGCTTTCTCGTCGTCGCGCTCCATGATCGCGAGCTCGGCCTCGTCGACGGCCCTGGCGGCGGCCCTGATGCCCTCCCTGGCCACGGATACGAGCAGGTCGCGGACGGTTCTGTCGTCGCGGACCGAACCGACGAACTGCGGCATGACCCCGACGCCGCCGCTGGTGGTGACCGTTCCCGCCTCGGGCTGGAGCTCGCCGGTGATCAGCCGGGCGAGGGTGCTCTTGCCCGCCCCGTTCGGGCCGACCAGCGCCACCACCGCGCCCTGACCGACCCGGAAGCTGGCGTCGCTGAGCAGCATCCGGCCGTCGGGGAGGTAGTAGTCGACGTGCGCGACCTCGATATGACCCACGCCCGCCATCATGGCAGACCCGC
>DATCGA010000638.1:0-8060 GCA_036509215.1 Trebonia sp. | reverse complement strand
GCGGCGGCCAGTTGGGCGAGGAGGCGGCCGTCGATGTCGACGACGACGGCGGCCTGATTGGCCGCGTCGGGCGCGTCGGCCGCGTCGGCGAGAACCACGTGCAGCACGCGGGCCCCGATCGCGTCGAGGAACGACCGCCGCTCGCCGTCGAGCGCCGCGGTCGGGTCCTCGGCGCAGGCGAGCACGAAGCCGAGGCCGACGACCTCGTCGAGCGGGCCGGTCCGGCCGCGGTGGCCGACCGTCGGCTGCGGGGTCAGCAGGCCGGCGCCCGGCGCGGGCGCGCCGTCGACTCCGCGGTGGATGATCCCCTCGGTCAGCGTGGGCGGCGGCAGCGGCGGCAGGATCCGGGCCGGATCGCCGTCCAGGCCGATCATGAACCCGTCGCGCCCGGCCGCCTCGGCCGGGTCGGTCACGCAGATGACCTTGCCGAGCTCGACCGACATGCCGATCGCGTGCTGCACGTGGGCGCTGCGCTCGGACCCGTAGCTGTCGAGCAGGCCGGGGCCGGCCAGCAGCCGGGCGACCTCGTCGTCGAAGTGGACCGCCCTCGGCTGCGGGTACGGCTCGAGATGGCGTTCCAGGACGGTGACGCGCCAGCCGCGGCGGGCGATCAGCAGGGCGGCGGCCAGCCCGACCGGGCCGGCCCCGATGATGAGGACGTCAGGGTGCGCGACGTCGGGGTGCGCGACGTCGGGGTGCGCGACGTCGCCCGACGGGTCCGTGATGGCGTGAGACATCAGGGAGCCTGGTGCGCGCCGGCCATCAGCGCGCCGAGGTCATCGGGGGCGAGGAACGACGCGGGCGGCGGCGGCCCCCAGGCCCACAGCGACCTGGCGCCCTCCCACACCCCCGGCTTCCACAGCGCGTCGTCGACGATGCAGTCCAGGTCGGAGTAGTACTCGGAGAAGTTGCCGGCCGGATCCTTGAGGTACCAGAAGAAGTTGGAGCCGATGAAGTGCCTGCCCAGGCCCCAGGTGTGCCGCGACGGGTCGGCCTCGAGCATCGCCGACGCACCCCGGCCCACCTCGTCCACGTCGTCGACCTGCCACGAGGTGTGGTGCAGGAACGCCACCGGCGCCTGCTGCACCAGCACGTTGTGATGGTCGGTCGAGCAGCGCAGGAACGCGGCGATCCCCGGCACCTCGTCGCTGACCTTGAGCCCGATGCCGTGGGTGAAGAACTTCTGCGAGGCCTCCCGGTCGGTGGAGCCGAGCACCACGTGGCCGAGCTTGCGCGGCCGGACCGGCCGCTCGCGGAGGATGCCGGGCGCCCGCTCGCCGGTCCTGGCGGTCACGCCGGGGGCGTTGTAGGCCGGGGCCGGGGTCGGCTCGTGGGTCACCCGGGCCGCGATCTCCACCCGGACGGTCACCTGAGTGCCGGGATCCTCCGCCCGGACGCTGATCTCGTTGCGCCCGGCCGGCACCCCCAGGGCGGCCAGCGAGGCGGAGATCCGGTCTAGGTCGTCCGGGTCGTCGACGCCGATGCCGAGCCGGACCAGCCGCCGCTGCGGTGAGGGCACGATCGTCAGCTGCTCGCCGCCGTCGACGGTGGCGAACGTTCGCATCCCCGGCACCGCCTGGTCGGCGACGCCGGGGATGAGGCCGAAGTCCGCGTAGTAGGCGGCCGTCTCCTCGACGTTGGGGACGCCCATCACGATGTGGGTCAGCCGGTGCAGGCCCATGGCTACACCTCCGTGGCGGCGACGAAGCGGTGCTTCATCGTCCCGATGCCCTCAATGTGGCTGGTCAGCACGTCGCCGTGGGCGAGCCAGCGCTGCGGGGTGCGGCCCAGGCCGACGCCCGAGGGGGTGCCGGTGAAGATCACGTCGCCGGGCAGCAGCGGCACGCTGGCCGACAGGTTCGCGATCAGCGCGGGCACCGAGAAGATGAGGTTGCTGGTCCGGCTGAGCTGCATCACCTCGCCGTTGACCTCGCAGCCGAGCTCGAGGTCGTTCGGGTCGGCGATGTCGTCCAGGGTGACCAGCCAGGGGCCGACCGGGCCGTAGCCGGGCAGCGACTTGCCCATGCTGAACTGCGGGGGCGTCGCGGCCAGCTGCAGCCCGCGCTCGGAGACGTCCTGGCCGGCCGCGTAGCCGGCCACGTAGTCGAGGGCCTCGTCCTGGCCGACCCGGTGGGCGCGGCGGCCGATGACGACGACCAGCTCGATCTCCCAGTCGACCTTGCCGCCGGCCGGCATCTCGATGTCGCCGGTCGGGCCGGTGATGCAGGTCGGGAACTTCGTGAACACCGGCGGCTCGCCTGCCGGCGCGTCGTAGCCGGACTCGGCGGCGTGGTCCCGGTAGTTGAGACCGATGCCGAACACCTGCCGGGGCGCGGGCGCGGGCGAGCCGAGCGCGTCGGCCGCGACCGGCGTCCCGTCGGTGAACTGGCCCGCCGCCGCCCACGTGGTGAAGGCGCCCCAGACGTCGTAGACGGCCTGTGGGTCGGAGCTGAACTGGCCGCCGCTGCTCTTCTCCACGTCGTAGCCGATCTCATGGCCGGCCTCGCCGGTCACGATCACCAGTCGGCCGTCCAGGTTGGCGACACGCATCGGGCACTCCTCCTCGAATTCCTCATGATGATTTCCCTATGATGCTGCGCGCCATGCCATTGACCTGTCAAGACATCGGCCCGTAATGTTTATATGGAATTCGGAAGGCCGACGTGGTCGAGGCGGGAGGAGGCGACGAGCGCTATGAGCATCCCCCGGTTGTCCCGCGGGGAATCGGTGGCCGCGCAGCTCATCGCGATCGCCGAGGCGGCCGCGCCGGGCGACCGGCTCGGATCGAAGGAAGAGCTCCGGGCCCGCTGCGCGGTGTCGGTCGGCACGTTCAATGAGGCGCTGCGGATCACCCAGTCCCGTGGCCTGGTGCTGGTCCGCCCCGGTCCCGGCGGCGGCGTGTTCGCGGCGGCGCAGTCGCCGATGGTGCGTCTCGGTAACTCCGTGCTGGCCCTAGACGGCGATCAGACGTCGGTGGCCGAGGCGATCCGCATCCGCGACGCGCTGGACAGGCTGCTGATCGAGGACGCGCTGTGGCACGCGTCGCCCGCCGACATCGCCGAGCTGCGCGAGATCCTGGCCGAGATGGCGGCCGCGGTGGAGCGGCTCGACGTGGTCGGCTTCGTGCACGCCAACTGGTCGCTGCATGCCCGGGTGGCGGCGGTCAGCCCGCACCCGATGCTCCGCTCGATGTACGTCAACCTGCTCGACCACATCGAGTCCCACACCCTCGCCTTCCTGCCCTACGGGACCGAGCCCGTTCCCGAGGTCATGGCCGAGCGCCACGCCCTGCACGTCGCGATCATCGACGCCGTCGAGGACCGCGACCGCGACCGCGCCCTGCACCTGATCGGCCAGCACAACACCCCTGGCGCCCCCGGCATCGTGCCGGGCGGCTAGGACGCGACCGGCTGCGGCAGGACCCGACTACGACGATGCAGTACGCCGCCCCACATGTCAATGTTTGATATGGAGCACGAACGCCCCGCATTGCCCGTCAGCGCGACGGCCCGACCGTGTGAGGTCTTGACCTGTGATTATGATGGCAAGCCATGAAATCTGAGGCTCGTTCGTAACAATTCCGGTGCATGAACACCACATATCTTGACATCTCTGTGTGATCAGATGCTAGATAGTGACCACATGTTGTTAGATCCTTCACATGCCGCACGATCATGGGACACATTGATGGAACCATCTGAGGTGACGCCGACCATGCTCCCCGCCCAGCGGCAGGACCGGATCCTGGCGGAGGTAGAGCGGTCCGGCGGCGCCCGCATCGTCCAGTTGGCCGAGTTGCTCGGCGTGTCGGACATGACGGTCCGCCGCGACATCGACGCGCTGGCGGCCCGCGGCCTGGTGAAGAAGGTGTACGGCGGGGCCACCGTCCCCCAGCAGGGCACCAGCGACGAGCCGGGATTCGAGGCCAAGTCGTGGCGCGAGCCGGCCGCCAAGGAACTGATCGCCGCCTCGGCCGCGGCTCTGGTGCAGCCCAAGGCGACGATCGCGGTCAGCGCGGGCACGACGACGTACGCGCTCGCCGTTCACCTGGCGCGCATCCCCGCGATCACCGTCGTGACCAACTCCGTCCGGGTCGCCGACTACCTGTTCGTCAACGGCGACTCCTCCCAGACCGTCCTGCTCACCGGCGGGGTCAGGACTCCGTCCGACGCCCTGGTCGGCCCCATCGCCGTCCAGACCGTCAGCGACCTGCACGTCGACTGCCTGCTGATGGGCGTCCACGGCATGGACCCGGTGAGCGGCTTCACCACCCCCAACCTCATGGAAGCCGAGATGAACCGGGCGATGGTGGCGTCCGCGGGCCGCCTGGTGGTCCTCGCCGACCACACCAAATGGGGAATCATTGGCCTCTCGGCGATCGCCTCGCTGGCCGACGCCAGCGTCCTGATCAGTGACTCGGGGCTCAGCGAGGAGGCGCGCGACGTTCTCGCGGGGTCCGTCGGAGAGCTCATCATCGCCGACTCCCGCGATCCCGGCAGTGCGCGCGCCACGGCTCTATGACCTAGGAGTTACGGATGACTCAGATCGCCCTCGATCATGTCGACAAGGTATATCGGGGCGGGTTGAAGGCGCTCGATGACCTGAACCTCGCGGTGGCGGACGGTGAGTTCATGGTGCTGCTCGGCCCTTCCGGGTGCGGCAAGTCGACCGCCCTGCGGTCGATCGCCGGGCTGGAGGAGATCAACGCCGGGACGATCTCGATCGGCCAGCGGGTGGCGAACCACCTGCCGCCGAGGGACCGGGGCATCGCGATGGTGTCGCATGGTCAGACGCTGTACCCGCGGCTGACCGTGGAGCAGAACCTGGCCTTCGGGCTGCGGCTGCGCGGCACTCCGAGAGCGGAGATCGCGCGGCGGGTGGCGCTGGCGGCGCGGATGCTGGGGCTGGAGCCGCACCTGTCGCGCCATCCGGCCACGCTGTCCGGCGGCCAGCGCCAGCGGGTGGCGATGGGGCGGGCGATCGTGCGCGAACCGCAGGCGTTCCTCATCGACGAGCCGCTCTCGAACCTGGGCGCCGGGCCGCGGGCGTCGATGCGGGCGGTGCTCGGCCAGATGCGCGAGCGGCTGGGCATCACCACCGTGTACGTGACCGATGACCAGGCCGAGGCGATGTCGCTCGGCGACCGGGTGTGCGTGATGCTGGACGGCAGAGCCCAGCAGGCCGACAGCCCGCAGCGGCTCTTCGACTCGCCCGCCAACCTGTTCGTCGCCGGGTGCATCGGGTTCCCGGCGATGAACTTCGCCGAGGCGCGCCTGGTCCGCGACAACGGCCCGGCGGTGGCGTTCGCGGGGCAGGCGCTCCCGATGCCCGCCGCCCTGCTCGAGTCCAGGCCGGGGCTGGCGGATTATCTCGGGCGGACGGTGATCGTCGGGATCCGCCCGTCGCACTTCGACGACGCGGCCCACGGCGACCCGACCTGGGCGCGGCTCCCGGTCACGGTCATCGCGACCGCCGAACTCGGCACCCAGACCCACGCGATCTTCCCGATCGACGCGCCGCCGATCGATCACGCCTGGTTCGCCGCCGCCGCCGCGCGCAACCCCGAGGAGGACGAGGCCGTCTCCGCCCTGGCGGGCGGGAAGTCGCTGTGGACCGCCCGGGTCTCGGCTCGCTCCGCGCCCCGCCCCGGCCAACCGCTGGAACTGGCCGTGGACACCGGCAAGCTGCACTTCTTCGACCCCGCCACCGGCCAGTCAATCGGGCACCTGAGCGCGCGGCACGAGTTCGCCGTCTCCCCGTTATCCTCGATCCGTGACACTGTCCTGGTGACCTGCGGGAGGCGCGGCCATGGCTGACCATCTGGAGATCGAGCAGAAGTTCGACGCGGACCCCGACTTCGAGCGGCCCGGCCTCGCCGCCGTCACGGCCGGGGTCACCGCCGCCGCGCCGGTGCTGCATCACCTGTCGGCGACCTATTTCGACACCGCCGACGGCCGGCTGCAGGCCGCCAAGATCACCCTGCGCCGTCGCACCGGCGGCACCGACGCCGGCTGGCACCTCAAGCTCCCGGCGGGCGGGCCGTCCGCGGGCGACGCCCGGGGCCCCGGGGGCGTCTCCACTCGCCTCGAGGTGCACGAGCCCCTCGAGGGCGGTGGTAGCGACCGCGCGGGCGGGCCGGTCGTCCCCGCGCGCCTCGCGTCGCGGGTGGCTGAGGTCACCGGCGGACTCCCCCTCGCGCCCATTGCCATCCTCCGCACCGAACGGACCGTCGTGACTCTCACCAGCGCCGATGGCACCCTGCGAGCGGAGGTCGCGGACGACCAGGTGACCGCCCGCCGCCTGCCGGAGACGTCGGCCGAGCCGCTCCGCTGGCGCGAGATCGAGGTGGAGGTGCCGGCCGCCGACCCGCAGCTCCAGCAGGCGCTGGCCGACCGGCTGCTGGCGGCCGGCGCCCGCCCGGCCGGTCACGGCTCCAAGCTCGGGCGGCTGCTGAGCTCATGATCTGAGCGCATGATCACAGGGTTCAGAGGGAATCCATATATAATTCACACGTTGCCCGTCGCTGGACTTGCCATTCTCTAACGGACACAGCCGTTCCCAGCGTCCACGAATGAGTCATTTGATCATGCCTGATGAGCAGAGCGGCGTCGCCACCGTCCCCGGCGCCGGCACCCAGCACGCCGACGGCACCCAGGTCCGGGTGCTGGTCGTGGACGACGAGCCCAGCCTGGCCGAGCTCCTGTCCAGCGTGCTGCGGTACGAGGGCTGGTCGGTGCGGACCGCGGGCAGCGGCATCGAGGCGATCAATTCCGGGCGCGAGTTCAGGCCGGACGCCGTGGTCCTCGACATCATGCTCCCCGACTTCGACGGCCTCGAGGTGATGCGGCGGCTGCGGGCCGAGCTCCCCGACGTCTGCGTGCTCTTCCTCACCGCCCGCGACGCGGTCGAGGACCGGGTGGCCGGGCTGACGGCGGGAGGCGACGACTACGTGACCAAGCCGTTCAGCCTCGAGGAGGTCCTCGCCCGGCTGCGCGGGCTGCTGCGCCGCGCCAACCTGGCCAAGACCAGCACCGAGGGGGCGCTCACGGTGTCCGACCTGACGATGGACGAGGACGCCCGCGAGGTCCGCCGCGGCGGCGAGCTCATCGACCTCACCGCCACCGAGTTCGAGCTGCTCAGGTTCATGATGCGCAACCCCCGACGGGTGCTGTCGAAGGCGCAGATCCTCGACCGGGTGTGGAACTACGACTTCGGCGGCCAGGCCCACGTAGTCGAGCTCTACATCAGCTACCTGCGCAAGAAGATCGACGCGGGCCGGGCTCCGCTCATCCACACCGTCCGCGGCGTCGGCTACGTCCTGAAGCCGGCGGGCTGACGACGAGCGGCCGATGAGGGTTCATCCCCGGGCCAGGGTTCTCCCCCGGACGCTGCGCGGCAGGCTGATCGCCGGCCTGCTCGTGCTGCTCGCCCTCGCTGGCGCCACCGTGGGCGTTGTCACCTACCTGGCCGTGCAAAACTCGCTCGCGCGCGAGCTTGACAGCAACCTGCAGACCGCGACCGGCCTGGCGTACGACTGCCGACACCCCAACGGCGATGATGGAGCCAGCGGGCAGCCAGGCCCGGCTGATTCCGACGACGCCCGCGGAGCGACCCCGACCAGCACCCTCTCGCCCGCGGGCGCGAACCCGAGCCCCGTCAACCTGTCGAGGTGCCTGGGTCTCGCCGAGGGAACATTCGTCGCCGCCGTCGGGCACAAGCAGGTGATAGCCACCGTCGTCGGCGACACCTCCTACCGGCTGTCGGCGGCCGACGAGCAGACCCTCCGCGGCATCACCCCGTCGCTGGCCACGCACCCGGGGTCCGGACCGGGCAGCCAGTACTTCCTGCCTACCACGCGCGACCTGAGCGGGGCGGGCGGCACGTTCCTGCTCACTGCGGTCAGCGACCCCGACGGCGACGGGACCGTCTACATCACCGGCCTGCCGCTGTCCCAGCTGCACGACCTGCTCCGCGACGTGGCGCTGACCGAGGCGGCCGTCTTCGGCGCGGTGCTGCTGCTGGCCGGCGCCGGCGGGACCCTCTGGGTCAGGTTCTCGCTC
>DATCGA010000637.1:0-3397 GCA_036509215.1 Trebonia sp. | reverse complement strand
ACCTCCTTGACGCTGCCGCCGTAGCCTGGTCCGCCCGTCGCATCGCCGCCGGCCAGGCCGTCACCCTCACCAACCCCGCCCAGCGCGCCGACGACACCACCGAAATCGCCATCCGCTACTGAGCGGCCCCGATAATGAGTTCATGCGTATTCGGGCAGCGCGGGAGGACGAGTTTCCCGTCCTGCAGGAAATCGAACGCGCCGCCGGGCAGCCATTTGCCGATATCGGGATGGCTCAGATCGCGCAGGATGAGCCATATCCACTATCGACTCTCGCCGCAAGCGAGCGGGCAGGCCTCTTGTGGGCGGCGGCTGATGAAACCGGCGAGCCTCGTCCAGCACGAGGCCGATCTTGGCCTAGCTAGATGGCCCCGGGTATGCATGCGCCGCGACCGAAATGTCCAGCCAGAAAACGTGATCGCAGGTACCGACTGCGCTTATCACCGCCAAGTACCCACGATCACGGGTGGTGCTGGGCCCGGCCGAACCCTTTACAGGGCGGCGAAGGCGTTCTCGATGATGTCGAGGCCCTCCTCCAGGAGGTCCTCGCCGATGACCAGCGGGGGCAGGAAGCGCAGCACGTTGCCGAAGGTGCCGCAGGTGAGCACGATCAGCCCCTGCTTGTGACAGGCGGCGGCGACGGCGCCGGCGGTCGCCGGGGCCGGCTCGAGCGTGCCGGGCTTGGTCAGCTCGATCGCGATCATCGCACCGCGGCCGCGCACCTCGGCGATGGTCGGGTACGTCTCGGCCAGCTTCTGCAGCCGGGGCAGCATGATCTCGCCGATCCGGCGGGCCTTGCCCGGCAGGTCCTGGGACTCCATCGTCTCGATCGCGCCGAGCGCGGCCGCGCAGGCGACCGGGTTGCCGCCGTAGGTGCCGCCGAGCCCGCCTGAGTGGACCGCGTCCATGATCTCGGCCCGGCCGGTCACCGCGGCCAGCGGGAGCCCGCCGGCGATGCCCTTGGCGGTGGTGATCAGGTCGGGCACGACGCCCTCGTGCTCGCATGCGAACCAGTCGCCGGTGCGGCAGAAGCCGGACTGGATCTCGTCCGCGATGAACACGATGCCGTGCTCCCGGCAGAACTCGGCCAGGGCGGCGATGAACCCCTCGGGCGGGACGATGAAGCCGCCCTCGCCCTGGATCGGCTCGAGGATCACGGCGGCGACGTTGTCCTCGCCGACCTGGGTGTGGATCAGCGTCTTGATCGTCTCGAGGGCCTCGGCCCTGCACGCCTCGGGGCCGCCCGGCCAGCGCAGCGGGTAGGCCATCGGCACCCGGTAGACCTCGCCCGCGAACGGGCCGAAGCCCTGCTTGTAGGGCATGTTCTTGGCGGTCAGCGCCATCGCCAGGTTGGTCCGGCCGTGGTAGGCGTGATCGAACGCGACCACGGCCTGCCGTCCGGTGTAGTGGCGGGCGATCTTGATCGCGTTCTCGACCGCCTCGGCCCCCGAGTTGAACAGGGCCGAGCGCTTCTCGTGGCTGCCGGGGGTGCGGCGGGCCAGTTCCTCGCAGACCTCCACGTACCCCTCGTACGGGGTCACCATGAAGCAGGTGTGGGTGAACTGGGCGACCTGCTGCTGCACCCGGCTGACGACGGCGTCGGCGGCGTTGCCGACCGAGGCGACGGCGATGCCGGAGCCGAAGTCGATCAGCGAGTTGCCGTCGGCGTCGAGCATCACGCCGCCGCCGGCGGCGGTGACGAAGACGGGCAGCGTGGTCGAGACGCCGCGCGCGACGGTCGAGTTGCGGCGCTCCATCAGGGTACGGGAGACGGGTCCTGGGATCTCGGTGACAAGGTTACGGCGTTGCGGCAGCTCAGGGCCGCCAACGGGGAGCGCGGTCATGATCGGACGATAACATCCACAGATGCCTGATTAGAACGGCGGATCGGCAACGAAGGGACGGAAGCGACGTGCCCGAGGGCGGAATCTTCGGCGGCGTGTTCATGCGCGGCGGACCGGTCGCCGACGACGCCGCCTGGCTGCGGTCCATGCTGGCGGCCGAGTCGGCGCTCGCCCGCGCCCTTGAGGGGGCCGGCCTGGCGCCGCCGGGAGCCGGGGCCGCGGTGACCGCGGCGGCCGCCCGGCCGGGCGACTTCGACCTCGCCGAGCTCAGCCGGTCGTCGGCGCTGACCGGCAACCCGGTGCCGGGACTGGCGCGGGCGCTGACCCGCCTGGTAGCGGACCCGGCCGCCAAGACCGCGGTGCACCAGGGCGCGACCAGCCAGGACATCATGGACACGGCGGCGATGCTGCTGGCCCGCGACGCCATCGACGCGGCCGCGGAATCGCTGGCGGGCGCGGCCGCCGCCGCCGCTCGGCTGGCCGACGCGCACCGGGGCTCGCTGATGATCGGGCGGACGCTGCTCCAGCAGGCGGTGCCGGTGACCTTCGGCGTGGTCGCGGCGGGCTGGCTGGCCGGGCTCGACGGCGCCCTCGACGGGCTGGCGTCCGCCCGCCAGACCCGGCTGGCGGTCCAGTTCGGCGGCGCGGCGGGCACGCTGGCCTCGCTCGGCCCGGCCGGCGCCGCGGTGAAATCGCTGATGGCGTCCGAGCTCGGGCTGGTCGACCCGCCGCTGCCGTGGCATACCGAGCGGCTGCGGATCATCGACGTCGCGGTCGCGATGGCGCGGGTGACCGCCGCCCTGTCCAAGATCGCGCGGGACGTGACCCTGCTCGCGCAGACCGAGGTCGGCGAGGTCAGCGAGGGGGCGCCGGCCGTCGGCGGGACCGGGGGCGGCCCCCGCCGGGGCGGCTCCTCGGCCATGCCCAACAAGAGCAACCCGGTCGCCGCGGTCGCCATCCTCGGCTGCGCCCGGCAGGCCGGCGGCCTGCTGGCCACCCTGGTCGCCAGCGCGGAGCAGGAGCACCAGCGCGCGGCCGGGGCCTGGCACGCCGAATGGCAGCCGTTCAGCCACCTGCTCCAGCTCGCCGTCGCCGCCGCCTCCTGGGCGCGCGACCTGCTGGAGAACCTGACCGTCGACACCGCCAGGATGACCGGCAACCTCGCCGCCGCCGGGGGGCTGCCGATGGCCGAGCGGGTCACCGCCCTGCTGCGCGACTCTCTCGGCGGCCTGCAGGCGCACGACCTGGTCGCGACCGCCGCCGCGCGGGCGGCGAGCGCCGGCGTGCCGCTCGGCGACGTGCTGCTGGCGACGCCTGACGTGGCCGACCGGCTGACCCAGGCCGGGATCTCGGCGGCGGAGATCGAGCAGGCCCTGAACCCAGCCGGCTACCTCGGTGCGTCCGACGCCTTCATCGCCGCCGCCCTGGCCGCCCATCATCCCAGATAACAGCAAGAAGCGACGAGCGGAGCAATAGCCATGAACGACGAAGAGCGCGCCGAGCAGGGCATGGCGGTCCGGCGGGCGGTCCTCGGCGACGCCCACGTCGACCGGG
>DATCGA010000636.1:0-22194 GCA_036509215.1 Trebonia sp. | reverse complement strand
ACCGATCCCACCCCCACCTCCACCTATCCGACCCCCACCGATCCCAATCCGGATAACAGCAAGAAGAGCGGCGAACGCACCAAAGATCTTGGAAACTTTCTTCCTGACGGAAGAAAAGCACGCTGTGCGCACGCAAAGCTTCCATGATCTTTTGCCACAGACGATTTTCGCTGGATAACAGCAAGAAGCCAAGAACTGGAAGCGCGAAACCGCACCCCACAGCAAAAAGCGGCCGCCGCCGGGCTGTAGCCTCGGCGTCGGCCGCTTACCCGTCTGCCTAGAGCGGGATGTTCTTGTGCTGGCCGCGGCGGCTGGGGGCGGCCGCGAACGCCTCGACGAGAATGGTGGCGGTGTCGGCCGGAGAGATGACCTCGTCGACGACGCCGATCTCGACCGCGCGGTCCAGGCCGCCGATGGTGGCCTCGTGCTCGGCCGCGAGCTCGGCCTCGGCCTCGTGCAACTGGTCGGCCGGGACGGCGGCGAGCCTCCGCTTGTGCAGCACGCGGACGGCGGCGACCGCGCCCATGACGGCAATCTCGGCCCCCGGCCAGGCGTACACCTTGGTCGCGCCCAGGGACTTGGAGTTCATCGCGATATAGGCGCCGCCGTAGGACTTGCGGGTCACCAGCGTCATCCGGGGCACGGTGGCCTCGGCGAACGCGTGCAGCAGCTTCGCGCCGCGGCGGACCACTCCGTCCCACTCCTGGCCGACGCCGGGAAGGTAGCCGGGCACGTCCACCAGGACCACCAGCGGCACCCCGAACGCGTCGCAGAACCGCACGAAGCGGGCGGCCTTCTCGGCCGCGGCGGAGTCCAGGCAGCCGCCGAGGCGCATCGGGTTGTTGGCGATCACGCCGACGGTCCGCCCTGCGAGGCGGCCGAGGATGGTCACGATGTTCGGCGCCCACCGCGGGTGCAGCTCGATCCCCTTGTCGTCAAGGAGCGCCGACGTGACCGCGTGCACGTCGTAGGCGCGGCGGGCGGAGTCCGGCAGCACCCCGGTCAGGTCCCGCCCGGCGACTGCGTCGACCGAGAACTTGCCCTGCTCGGACAGCAGGGCCACCAGGGACCGGGCGTAGCCGAGAGCCTCGGCGTCGTCCGATGCGACCAGGTGAACCACTCCGGACCGGCGGCTGTGCACCTCGGGGCCGCCGAGGCGGATCATGTCGACGTCCTCGCCGGTCACCGATCGGACCACGTCCGGCCCGGTCACGAAGATCCGGCCCGCGCTGGAGAGGATCACGATGTCGGTCAGGGCCGGCCCGTAGGCGGCGCCGCCCGCGGCCGGGCCGAGCACGACCGAGATCTGCGGCACCACGCCCGACGCGGCGGTCATCGCCGCGAAGACCGCGCCGACGCCGTCCAGCGAGGCCACTCCCTCGGCCAGCCGCGCGCCGCCGGAGTGCCACAGGCCGATGATCGGCACGCCCCGGGCGATGGCCTCGTCGTAGGCGGCCACCAGCACCGCGCACCCCTCGGTGCCCATCGCGCCGCCCTGGACCCGGGGGTCGGAGGCGAACGCGACCGCGCCGGACCCGTCGATCAGGCCGGCCGCGGCGACCGCGCCGGAACCCTCGTGCGGGACCGTGGTCAGCACCGACATGGTGTCGGGGTCGAAGAGCGCGGTGAGCCTGGTGATCGGGTCGCGCGGCAGGTGGGCCGCGATAGCAGGCGTGTCGGACACAGCAGTCATCGCGATCAGGCCTCCGCAGCCGTCGAGGAAGGGGAAACGTACTCGGTGAACGCGAGCGCCACGTTGTGCCCGCCGAAGCCGAACGCGTCGTTGAGCACCGCCATCGGCGCGCCGGCGGTCCGCGGCGCGAGCGGGCGGGGCTTGGTGGCGATGTCGATGGCAAGGTCGTCATCGGGGTCTTCGAGGTTGATCGTCGGCGGCGCGACCCGGTCCCGCAGCGCGAGGATGGCGGCCACGGTCTCGACCGCGCCCGCCCCGCCGAGCAGGTGGCCGGTCATCGACTTGGTGGCCGACACCACCACGTGAGACGCGTCGGACCCGAGCGCGGTCTCGATCGCCCGCGCCTCCAACGGGTCGCCGCCGGGGGTGGAGGTGGCGTGCGCGTTGATGTGCACGACCTGGGCGGGGGAGATGCCCGCGTCCTTCATGGCCGCGTTGATCGCGAACGTCACGCCCTCGCCGTCGGGCGCGCCGAGCGAGATGTGGTGCGCATCGGAGGAGTACCCGGCCCCCGCCGCCACCGCGTAGATGCGGGCGCCGCGGGCGAGCGCGTGCTCCTCGGACTCGAGGATGATCACGCCCGCGCCCTCGCCGAGCACGAACCCGTCGCGGCCCTTGTCGAACGGCCGCGAGGCCCGCTCGGGGTCGTCGTTCCTGGTCGACATGGCCCGCATCACCGCGAACGCCCCCATGTTGAGGGCCATGATCGCCGCCTCGGCGCCGCCGGCGATCACCACGTCGGCCCGCCCCGAGCGGATCATGTCGATGCCGTAGCCGATCGACTCGGCCCCGGACGCGCACGCGCTCACCAGCGCGTGCGCCCCGGCCTTGGCGCCGAACTCGATGCTGATCCAGCCGGCCGCGCCGTTCGGCATCAGCATCGGGACGGTGTAGGGCGAGATGCGCTCCCAGCCCTTCTGGTTCAGTGCGTCGTAGGCGGTGAGGGTGGAGCCGATGCCGCCGATGCCGCTGGTGACCGCGACGCCGAGCCGATAGGGCTCGACCTCAGGCGACCCGGCGTCGGCCCAGGCCTCGCGGGCCGCGACCAGCGCAAACTGCTCGCAGCGGTCCATCTTGCGGGCCTGCACCCGGCCGACGACGGCCACCGGGTCGACCGCGGCGGTGGCGGCGAACTTCACCGGCACCTTCTCGATCCAGGGCTCGGTGATGGTGCGCACGCCGCTGGTTCCCGCGAGCATCGCCGACCAGGTGGACGCGACATCACCACCGAGCGGCGTGGTCGCGCCGAGCCCAGTGACGACGACGCTGACCTGACGGTTGTTGCCCACTGCAACCTCCACAACTACGAACGACTAACGATGACTGCGGCCCGGGAAGAGCCGTGGAGCTCAGGAGCTCTTGGACACGAAGTTGACGACGTCCTGGACGGTCTTCAGGTCCTTGAGCTGCTCGTCCGGGATTTCCACGCCGAACTTGTCCTGCGCGGCGACCGCGATCTCGACCATGGACAGCGAGTCGATGTCGAGGTCGTCCACGAAGTTGGCCGCAGGGGTCACCTCGTCGGCGGGGGTGCCCGCGATCTCTTCGATGATCTCGGCGAGTCCGGCCAGAATCTCCTGGTCAGTCACTGGTTGCTCCTTTGATTGGCTTGAGTTGGCGATGTAAAGCAATGTTGCGATGGCGCGGCTAGGGTACCGTGACGACCTGCGCCGCGTAGGACAGCCCGGCGCCGAAGGCCAGCAGCAAGGCCGGCTTTCCGGGCTGGAGACGCCCCTGCTCCGCCATTCTGGACAGCGCCAGCGGAATCGACGCGGACGAGGTGTTGCCGGCGGTGATGATGTCGTCGGCGACGCGATCCCTGGGAATGCCGAGCTTCTTGGCGATGGCCTCGATGATGCGAAGGTTCGCCTGGTGCGGGATGAACGCCGAAATTTCGGCCGGCGTCACTCCGGCCCGGCGGCAGGCCTCGAGCGCCACCGGGGCCAGGGCGGTGGTGGCCCAGCGGAACACGGCCTGACCGTCCTGGGTCAGCTTACCCGTCCGACCCTCGATGACGATCTTGTGCGCCTGGTCGCCTGCGCTGCCCCACACGATGGGCCCGATCCCGGACGGCTCGCCCTCCGCGCACGCGCCGACCACGGCCGCCCCGGCCCCGTCGGCGAAGATGATGCACGTTGACCGGTCAGACCAGTCCATCCACGATGTCATCTTCTCCGCGCCGATCACCAGCGCGTTGCGAACGCTGCCGGCCCGGACCGAGTCGGCCGCGGCGCCGACCGCGTAGCAGAACCCGGCGCAGGCGGCGTTGAGGTCGTAGGCGCCGGGCGCGACGACGCCGAGCCGGTAGGCGGCCGTCGCCGCGACGGTCGGCATCAGCGACTCCGGGCTGCAGGTGGCCACGACCACCAGGTCGATGTCGGAAGGCTCGAGCCCGCTGGCGGCGAGCGCCTTGGCCCCGGCCGCCTCGGCCATGTCGGCGACGGTCTCGTCGTCGCGCGCGAACCGCCGTTCGCGGATGCCGACCCGCGTCCTGATCCACTCGTCGTTGGTGTCCACGAGCTTGGCGAGGTCGTCGTTGGTGACGACCTTGTCCGGCTGGTAACCGCCGAATCCGAGGATCTTCGCTCCGGTCATGCTCGCGACTCCCTTCGCTGGGTGGGCTGCAGGCGGACCAGGGGCTGACCCTCGCTGACCGGGTCCCCGTCTTCGACCAGCCACTCCACCACGACCGCGTCGCGCGGTGCGGTCACCGGCTTCTCGCCGCCGCGGGCGACGACGCGGGCGAGCACGTCGCCCGCGCAGACGATCGTCGCGCCGGCCGGCGTCGTCCCGCTGCCCGTCTCGTCCGACATCAAACGGGCCGTTCCGGCGCCCGGTGACACCACGATCATCCAATCGGGGCCCGACCCGTCCGAGTTCGCCGCGTAGCCGTTGGTCGCCGTCGCGTGGGCCGCGATGAGCGCCCTGGCCGCGTCGAGCTGGTCAGGGGTCTTGAGCGCGAGCAACTCGACGCCGGGCAGCGCGCGCTTGGCCATGCCGGTCAGCGTGCCGCCCGGGACCAGCTCGATCATCCCGGTCACGCTGATGTCGGACATGGTGGCCATGCACAGGTCCCAGCGGACCGGGTTGGCGACCTGATGGACGATCCGCTCCACCCAGGCCCGGCCGGAGGTGACGACCGCGCCGTCGCGGTTGGACAGCAGCGTGATCACCGGGTCGTTGACCGCGGTGCCAGCCGCCGCCGCCACCAGCGCGTCGACTGCCGTCGCCATGTGCTTGGTGTGGAACGCGCCCGCGACCCGCAGCGGCCGCAGCCGGGCGCCGGCGGGCGGGTTGGCGGCGAATTCGGCCAGCTGCTCGAGGGTGCCGCCGGCCACGATCTGCCCGGCCGCGTTGATGTTGGCGGGGGTGAGCCCGGCCTCGGCGATCGCGGCCAGCACGGCAGCCTCGGCGCCGCCGAGCACCGCCGTCATGCCGGTCGGCTCGGCGTCGCACGCCGCCGCCATCGACTCGCCGCGGACCCGGGTCAGCCTGATCGCGCCGGCGGCGGACAGCACGCCGGCGATCGCGCCCGCCGCGAGCTCGCCGACGCTGTGCCCGGCGGCGGCGTCCGGCTCGCCCAGCAGCCCGGCGACCGCGATGGCGGAGGCGACCAGAAGCGGCTGGGCGACGGCGGTGTCGGTGATCTCTTCCGCGCTGCCGGTGGTGCCGAGCTTGATCAGGTCCCGGCCGGCCAGCTCCGACCAGGCGCCGAATTGCTCGGCCAGTTCGGGTATCTCGAGCCAGGGGGACAGGAATCCGGGGGTCTGCGCGCCCTGCCCTGGCGCAGTGAAGATGAGCACATCGTTAACCTTGCCCTGTAGAGACCCACCACACCGATATCGAACGATACGAAGTTAACGCTCCTAAGTTTGTAGGATACCTCTAAATATCGTTAACCATCTAGTCACCGTACGGTCACCCGGGGCGTTCCGGCGCTGCTGGATCCCCGCGCTGGACTGGCTCGGCGGCGCTGAGGCCGCGCGGCGAGATCGCCCGGGCCAGCGCCATCGCCCGCCGTCGGTTCGCCTGCGCGTCTGGCAACGGACCGTCGTCCCCCGGCCCGTCGGTCGCCGAACCCGAGTAGCGGGTTGGCCATGACCTCCCGCAGCGCCGCGTTGACGGTGTCCTTCTTGGTGCTGGTGCCGAGTTCCTTGATTCCTCCACACATCTGTTCGAACACTCGATCGGCACGGTATTCTGCCCGAACGGGGCCACCCCGAGCAGGCAGCAGGCAGCAGGCAGCAGGCAGCAGGCAGCAAGCGGCGCGACCGCGCCGTTCCCGGCGGAGAGGCACGACGATGACCGGCCACAGCACCGAGCGCATCCCGCTCGGCACGTTCCCGACCCCGCTGGAGCCCGCGCCCCGGCTGGCGGCCGCCGTCGGCCTGCGCGAAGACCGGCTGTGGCTCAAGCGGGACGACCTCACCGGCCTCGGCGGCGGCGGCAACAAGGTCCGCAAGCTGGAGCGGACCCTGGCCGCCGCGCTCCGCCACGGCGCCGACTGCCTCGTCACGACCGGGGCGGCGCAGTCGAATCACGCCCGGCTGACCGCCGCGGCCGGCGCCCGGCTCGGCCTTCCGGTCACCCTCGTGCTGGCCGGCCGCCCCGGTGCCCCCGGCGCAAAGCCAGAAGGCAACCTGCTGCTCGACGAGATCTTCGGCGCGCGCATCCGGTGGGCCGGCGACGCCGACGACAACCAGCTCGCCGCCCTCGCTGACCAGGTGGCGGCCGAGCTGGCGTCGGCCGGCGCGCACCCCGCGGTCATCCCGTTCGGCGGCAGCAACCGCGACGGCGCCCTGGCCTACGCCGACGCCGCCCGTGAGCTGCGCGACCAACTGCGCGACCAGCTGCCTGACGAGCTGTCCGGGCAGGCGACCTCGGTCGTCGCGGTCGGCTCGGGCGGCACCATGGCCGGGCTGGTCGCCGGGCTCGGGCCCGAGCACGTCCTCGGCGTGCACGCCGGCGCCGTCGCGGCGCCACGCGAGGCGGTCGCCGCCCTCGCCTCGACGATCACCGCCGAGCCGATGGACCCGCGGGCGCTGCGGCTGCGCACCGACCAGGTCGGAGCCGGCTACGGCAGCCTCACCGAGCCCGTCGCGGCCGCCATCCGGCTGGCCGCGCGGACCGAAGGCATCGTGCTCGACCCCACCTACACCGGCCGGGCGATGGCCGGGCTCATCGCCGCCGTCGGCGAGGGCGACCAAGGCCGCGACGCCCCGGTCGTGTTCTGGCACACCGGGGGCCTGCCGGGTCTCTTCGGCCACCGCGACGCCGCGAGCATCGCGAAAATCGCGACGACCCCGACAACCACCACCCCGACGACCCCGACGACCCCGACAACCACCACGCCGACGACCCCGACGACCCCGACGACCCCGACGTCGGCCGCAACGCCGGCCGATCCCCGGCGCTAACCGACCGCTCCGAACGGTGGAGGCCCCGTGAACGACGTGCTGGAGTGGATCGGACCCGAGGTCGCCCGCGATGGCGTCGTCGAGCGGGAGTTCCGGCTCCGCCGGGCCGCGAGCACGGTCCCGGCCGTGCTGTGGCGGCCGTCCGCCCCCGACTCGACACCGAAGCCCCCGCTGGTGCTGCTCGGGCACGGCGGCAGCGGCCACAAGCGGAGCGAGCGGAACGTCAGCCTGGCCCGGTGGTTCGCGTCCCGAGCCGGCCTGGCGGCGCTGGCGATCGACGGGCCGTACCACGGCGACCGGGTCGCCGCCCCGATGCCCGCCGCCGAGTACCAGCCCCGCATCGTGGCCGAAGGGACCGAGGCCGTCCTCGACCGGATGACCGCCGACTGGCTGGCGGCGGTGGACGCGCTGGCGGCCGAGAACATCGCCGACACCGAGAGCGTCGGGTACCTGGGGATGTCGATGGGAACGCGCTTCGGCCTCCCGCTGGCGGCGGCCCTGGACGGCCGGCTCCGCTGCGCCGCCCTCGGCAAGTTCGGCCTCAAGGAAGGACCGGCCCTGCCGGAGGGCCTGGCCCGGCCGGAACGCACGGCGGCGGAGGCCCGTACCATCACCGCCCCGACCCTCTTCCACCTCCAGTGGGACGACGAGCTCTTCCCCCGCGACGGCCAGCTGGCCCTGTTCGAGCAGTTCGGGTCACCCGACAAGGAGCTGATCGGCTACGCCGGACCGCACGCCGAGACCAAACCCCAAGCGGTCGCCCGCTGGCGCGACTTCATCGCCGGCCATCTGACGGGGGACCGGGCGGCGGACCGGGCAGGGGCCACGGTCCGTTCGACATAAAGGGCCTTTGAATTTCTAAAGGGCGGCGCGGCCGCCCGAGCTAGCCGCGCCGCCCGGCCAGCCGGCCGAGGATGATCGCGGTCCACACGGTGAACCCGTCGCGCCCCTCCGACACGGTGTAGCCGGTGAGCTCGGTGACGCGCTTGAGCCGGTACCTGACCGTGTTCGGGTGGACGAAGAGCATCCGGGCGCTGGCCTCAAGCGACGACCCCTGCTCCAGATAGGCGGTGAGCGTGTCGAGCAGCGCCGGGCCGCCCGGCAGCAGCGGCTCGTAGACCTGCGTGACCAGGATCCGCACCGCGTCCGCGTCGCCGTCGAGGGCGCGCTCGGGCAGCAGCTCGTCCGCGCCGACCGGGCGCGGCGCCTCCGGCCAGGCCGGCGCCGCCCGCAGGGCGGCCAGCGCGGCCCGGGCCGAGGGGGACGCCGACTGCAGGTCCGGCACCGTCGGCCCCACCACCAGCGGCCCGGTGCCGAACAGCCCGGACAGCTTCTCGGCGGCCGCCATCGGGTCGCTGGTGCCGCCGAGGACCACGATCAGCCGCCCGCCCTGCACCCCGGCGATGAGGTCGAAGCGGGCCCGTCGGGCCGCCGCCCGCAGATCGTCGATCACCGGCTCGGCGTCGTCGCCGTCGACCGCGCCGACGATGACCGTGACCGGCGAGGAGGACCAGTTCAGGGCCGACGCCCACGAGTTGAGCGACTCGGCCCCCTCGCCGCGCACCAGCGAGTCGACCACCAGGGCCTCCAGGCGGGCGTCCCAGGCGCCGCGGGCTTCCGCCGTCCGCGCGTACACCTGGGCCGCGCTGAACGCGATCTCCCGCGCGTAGATCAGCACCGCCTGGTGCAGCTCGGCCTCCGCCCCCGGGGCCGCGAGGGTGTCCACCTGGTCCTCGACGACGTCGATGATCACCCGGACCATCTCGACCGCGTGCTGAAGCGACACCGCCCGCGCGAGCTCGCGGGGCGCGGTGCCGAACACCTCGGTGGCGGCGGGCCGGGTGCGCTCCGGGTGCCTGATCCAGTCGGCGAACGCGGCGATGCCGGCCTGCGCGACCAGCCCGAGCCACGACCGGTTCTCGGCCGACATCTTCCTGAACCACGGCAGCCGCTCGTCCATCGCCGCGATCGCGGCGGTGCCGAGCGCGCCCATGGCCCGCTCGATCCGCGCCACCGTCTCCGGGTGCACCCGCGCGTCGCCGCCCTCGCCCCGCGCGACCTGCCGCTTTCCAGTCACCCGCCCTCCCCGCCATGCACCCTCCCAGAGTGCCACGACTCGGGGGCGGAAACGCCACCGCGAAAACGCGAGCGCCCTGCCGGGCAGTGCAGAAGGCACCGCCGGCAGGGCGCTCGCTAACAGCAGGAAGGCTAGCCAAGCGCCTCCGACACCGGCAGGTCCAGCTTGTACTTGGCGATCGCCTGGGCCGGCAGCGACGAGTCCACCGCCCCGGAGCGCGCGAGCTCGGCCAGCACCGCCAGCGTGATCGACTCCGCGTCGACGTGGAAGAAGCGCCGGGCGGCGGGCCGGGTGTCGGAGAAGCCGAACCCGTCCGTCCCGAGCGAGGTGTACGGCGACGACGACGGCACCCAGCGGGAGATCTGGTCCGGCACCGCCCGCATCCAGTCCGACACCGCCACGACCGGCCCGGAAGAGTCGGCCAGGGCCGACGAGACGTACGGCACACGCCGAGGCGAGCCCGGGTGCAGCAGGTTGTGCGACTCGCAGGCGAGCGCGTCCCGCCGCAGCTCGGTCCACGAGGTGACCGACCACACGTCGGCCGCCACCCCCCAGTCCTGCGCCAGCAGCCGCTGGGCCGACAGCGCCCACGGCATCGCCACCCCCGAGGCCAGGACCTGAGCCCGCGGCGCCCCGGCCGCAGTCGCGCCGTCGGCCGCCGGCGCGTACTGGTACATGCCGCGCAGAATTCCGGCGTCGAGGTCCTCCACCAAAGGCGCGGCGGGCTGGACGTAGGGCTCGTTGTAGACGGTGAGGTAGTAGAAGATGTTCTCGCCGTCCGGGTGCTCCGGGCTGGCGTCGTACATCCGCCGCAGCGCGTCCTTCATGATCACCGAGACCTCGTACGCGTAGGCCGGGTCGTAAGACACGCAGGCCTCCGACACGGACGCCAGCAGCTGCGAGTGCCCGTCGTTGTGCTGCAGCCCCTCGCCGGTCAGCGTGGTCCGGCCCGCGGTCGCCCCGAGCAGGAAACCCCGCCCGAGCTGGTCGCCGAACGCCCACATCTGGTCGCCGGTCCGCTGCCAGCCGAACATCGAGTAGAACACGTAGACCGGGATCATGTGCGTCCCGTGGGTGGCGTACGCGGACCCGGCCGCGATCACCGAGCCCATCGCGCCCGACTCGGAGATGCCCTCATGCAGGATCTGCCCGCGCTCCGACTCCTTGTACCCGAGGACCAGGGTCCGGTCCACCGCCTCGTAGGTCTGGCCGAACGGGGAGTAGATCTTCGCGGTCGGGAACAGCGAGTCCATCCCGAACGTGCGCGCCTCGTCCGGGATGATCGGCACGAACCGGTCGCCGATCACCGGGTCCTTCATCAGGTCCTTGAGGATCCGCACGAACGCCATCGTGGTCGCGATCGCCTGCTTGCCCGACCCCTTCCTGAACGCGTCGAACAGCGCGTCCGGCGGCTGCGGGAGCGGCTTGGCCCGGACCACGCGCTTGGGCAGCTCGCCGCCCAGGGCAGCCCGCCGCTCCTTCATGTACTGGATCTCGGACGAGTCCTCGCCCGGGTGGTAGTACGGCGGCAGCTCCGCCTCCAGCGCCGAGTCGGGGATCGGCAGGTAGAGCCGGTCGCGGAACTCCTTGAGCTCGTCGTGGGTGAGCTTCTTCATCTGGTGGGTCGCGTTGCGGGCCTCGAAGTCCTTGCCCAGCGTCCAGCCCTTGATCGTGTGGGTGAGGATCACGGTCGGCTGGCCGACGTGCTCGCGGGCGGCCTTGAACGCCGCGTACACCTTCCGGTAGTCGTGCCCGCCGCGCGGCAGGTTGCGGAGCTCGTCGTCGGACAGGTGCTCGACCATCGCCCGCAGCCGGGGGTCGGAGCCGAAGAAGTGCTCGCGGGTGTAGGCGCCCGGCTCCACGCTGTAGGTCTGGAACTGCCCGTCCGGGGTGGTGTTCATCTTGTTCACGAGCACGCCGTCGGTGTCCTTGGCCAGCAGCGGGTCCCAGTCGCGGCCCCAGATGACCTTGATCACATTCCAGCCCGCGCCGCGGAAGTACGCCTCTAGCTCCTGGATGATCTTGCCGTTGCCGCGCACCGGGCCGTCGAGCCGCTGCAGGTTGCAGTTGATCACGAACGTGAGGTTGTCGAGCTCCTCGCGCGCCGCCAGCCCGATCGCGCCCAGCGCCTCGGGCTCGTCCATCTCGCCGTCGCCCAGGAACGCCCACACGTGCGAGCGCGACGTGTCGTGCAGCTCGCGGGCGAGCAGGTAGCGGTTGAACCGCGCCTGGTAGATCGCGTCCAGCGGCCCGAGGCCCATCGAGACGGTCGGGAACTCCCAGAAGTCCGGCATCAGCCGGGGGTGCGGGTACGACGGCAGCCCGCCGCCGCGGTGCGAGAGCTCCTGCCTGAACCCGTCGAGCTGGCTCTCCGACAGCCGCCCCTCGAGGAACGCCCGCGCGTAGATGCCGGGCGCGGCGTGCCCCTGGAAGAACACCTGGTCGCCGGACTCGCCGTGGTCCTTGCCGCGGAAGAAGTGGTTGAACCCGACCTCGTACAGCGAGGCGGCCGAGGCGTAGGTCGCGATGTGACCGCCGACGCCCGCGCCGCCCGGGTGGTTGGCCCGCGACACCATGATCGCGGCGTTCCACCGGATGTAGGCGCGGATGCGCCGCTCGACGTACTCGTCGCCGGGGAACCACGGCTCCCGCTCCGGCGGGATCGTGTTGATGTAGTCGGTGGAGCGCAGGCCGGGCACCCCGACCTGCTGCTCGCGCGCCCGCTCGAGCAGGCGCAGCATGAGGTAGCGCGCCCGGCCGCGGCCGCGCGTCCGGGTGACC
Organism: Trebonia sp.; assembly: GCA_036509215.1. Taxonomy (GTDB): domain Bacteria; phylum Actinomycetota; class Actinomycetes; order Streptosporangiales; family Streptosporangiaceae; genus Trebonia. The sequence goes on along the minus strand of DATCGA010000636.1, from coordinate 10,226 downwards.
GAGTCGAACGAGTCGACCCACTCCCGGGTCTCATCGGGATCGATGTCCGGCAGCTGGGTGGGCAGACCGTCGCTGATAATCGAGTAACGCTGGCGTCCGGAAGCCACGGGGTAGCCTCGCCTTCCGCAGTTCGGCGGCTGTAGGCCGCGGATAGTTCGACTCGCTCGTACAGAGCAATCTTCGTAGGTCTTGGCCTGATTTTCATCTCTACCAGACGGTAACCGGTCGCACCCGGTGACAGGGGCCGCGGGACGGCTAATCGACCACGCCGAGGCTCTTACCAGCGGCCTGGTGTCGCGGAACGCGACACTACCGGTTACGGTACGTATCAAGAGGCAGTCCACGGGACCGCTCGGCGGCCGACAAGAGGGCAACAATTTGCAGCGGTTTCCAGCGCTAGGCCGATTGCCACTTGCGCAAGGGGCCGACCCAGTGTGAACTGTCCCAACAAGAAGTACTGACGCGGCCGCTGGCGCTTCTCAGGCGACGGCGGAAGCGAGGAAGGATTGGGGAGGAACGTCAGTGAGCGCGACCGCGCGCCAGGCGCAGGATGAACGCGGCCAGGCCGAGCGGCTCGGCATTAAACCGGGCCAGGTAGTGCAGGAACTCGGCTATGACACCGATACCGATGAGCAGCTGCGCCAGGCGATCACGGCAGTCGAAGGCGTGGAGCTTGTCGATGAGGACTACGAGGACGTAGTCGATGTGGTCCTCATGTGGTTTCGGGAGGAAGACGGCGACCTCGTTGACGCGCTGGTCGATGCCCTGACTCCGCTGGCCGATGGGGGTTACATCTGGCTGCTCACGCCCAAGGCGGGCAGACCGGGACATGTCGAGCCAAGTGACATCGGCGAGGCGGCTCCCACCGCCGGCCTTGCCCAGACATCGAGCGTGTCCGCCGCCCGGGATTGGTCGGGCTCGCGCCTGGTGGCGCCCAAGGCGCGCAGGTAGCGGTCGCCCCGGGCCGGGGCTCCCACAGTCAACATCGACGAACCACGGTATCGAACGGGCCGTGCGCTCCGTCTTTCCCTTCGATGGCAGACTTAGGCTGGCAGGCGCAGGCGCGGGGATCTCTCTCGTGCCACCACCCATTGAAGGGATTCACGCATGGCAGTTGAGATCGGGGACGTTGCCCCGGACTTCGAACTCCCCGACCAGCACGGCACGCCGGTGAAGCTGTCGAGCTTCCGCGGCGCCAAGAACGTGGTGCTGGTGTTCTACCCGCTGGCGTTCAGCCCGGTCTGCAGTGGCGAGCTGTGCGCCATGCGGGAGGACTTCCCCGAGGTCAGCGGCGACGACGTGGAACTGCTGACGGTCTCGGTGGACTCCCTCTTCGCGCACAAGACCTGGGCGCAGCAGGAGAACTTCCAGTTCTCCCTGCTGGCCGACTTCTGGCCGCACGGCGGGGTCGCCAAGGCCTACGGCGTGTTCGACGATGACCGCGGCCTCGCGATCCGCGGCACCTTCGTCATCGACAAGGAGGGCGTGGTGCGCTGGAAGGTCGTCAACCCGATCCCCCAGGCGCGCGACATCGCCGACTATCAGAAGGCCCTCGCCGCCCTCGCATAGATAGATAGGTGTGTAGGTCGCGGGGCGCGAAGGTGCTTCCCGCGCGGTTCTGCCCGCCGACTGAAACCCGGTCGGCGGGCAGAACGCGCGGTGGCGCACCTCACGCGCCCCGCTTCCACGTTTCCGGGGCGGGCGTGCTCGACGAACCACCGCGCCCGGGCCCGTCGGCCGCATCGGTCACACTGATCAGCCCAGTCGGCGTACGTTCCAGGCTCAGCCCCGTGATCACGAAGACTTTTATCCTGGCGAAGGAAGATATCCCTATAGGTGCCAAAATCCTTCGCAGAAACTAAATCATTCGCGATCATGTGACCAGGCCAGTCGCAGATTTCGAAACCCTCGCCTACTGACGTCACAGTCGCCCCATCCGACGCAAGCGCGCCCGATAACAGCAAGAGGCCCGCGTCCGTTCCACGCCCGCCCAAGCCCCCGACCTGTCGGCTACGCCACCGACACCGCTAGGCGCGGTCGATGGCGTAGCCGACAGGGGCCGCAACCGGTCAATGGCGTAGCCGACAGGCCCCCAGGCCCCCAGGCCCCCCGGCCCCCCGGGCCCGACAAGGCCGGCGACTGCCGAGCCAGTTACACCGGCCACACGGCAGGCAGCGCCGGGATCGCGTTGTCCCGCACCACCTGCGCCATGAAGGCCGCGCTGGCCTTCGGGATCCGCTGCTGGGTGGCGAAGTCCACGAACACGATCCCGAACCGCTTCTGGTACCCGTAGCCCCACTCGAAGTTGTCGAGCAGCGACCACACGTAGTACCCGGCCAGGTTCGCGCCGTCCTTGATCGCGCGGGCGCACGCCTCCAGGTGCTGGTGCAGGAACTTGACCCGCTCGAGGTCGTTGACCTTCCCGTCCGGGTCGACGTAGTCCTCGGCCGCGCAGCCGTTCTCGGTGATGTAAAGCGGCAGCCCCGGCGCGTCCTTGGAGACCCGCAGGAGCAACTCGTACAGCCCCTCGGGGTCGATCAGCCAGCCCATGTTGGTCTGCTCGAGGCCGTCCGGGTAGAACTCCACGACCTTCCCGGAGATCCCCTCCTGCGGGGTCTTCTCGCCCCGGCGCAGGTTCGCCGGGTCGCCCGCCCGCAGGTGCACCGGCTGGTAGTAGTTCACGCCGAGGAAGTCGATCGGCGCGGCGATCGTCTCCAGGTCGCCGTCCAGCACCAGCTCGGCCGGCGGCAGCATCGACGACGGCGCGTGCTCGGGGTAGCGGCCGAGCAGGATCGGGTCGAGGAACAGGCCGTTCTGGGCGGCGTCGGCTACCAGCCGGGCCTTCTCCAGCGCCTCGGCCGAGCCGCTGTCGTCGTTGGTCACCCGGATCGGGGTCAGGTTCAGCGTGATGCCGATTTCCAGGGCCCCGCCCACGCCGCCGGGGACGCTGGCGCGCAGCGCGGCGGCGGCCAGGCCGTGGCCGACCAGCAGGTGGTGGGTGGTCGCGGCGGCGGCCGCGTCGTCGCACAGCCCCGGCGCGTGCACCCCGATCCGGTGCCCGTTGTGGGCGACCACCAGCGGCTCGTTCAGCGTGATCCAGCGCTTGACCCGATCGCCGAGCGCCTCGCCGACGACCGCGGCGTAGTCGGCCAGCCGGAGCGCGGTGTCCCGCGACGCCCAGCCGCCGCGATCCTGCAGCGCCTGCGGGGTGTCCCAGTGGAACAGGGTGGCGGCCGGGGTGATCCCGCGCTCGCAGAGCGCGTCGAGCAGGCGCTTGTAGTAGTCCAGGCCGGCCTGGTTGACCTGCCCGGCGCCGTCCGGGATGACCCGCGGCCAGGAGATCGAGAACCGGTAGTCCGTCAGCCCGAGCGAGCGCAGCAGGTCGGCGTCCTGCGGGTAGCGGTGGTAGGAGTCACAAGCGATGTCACCGGTGTCGCCGCCGCGGACTTTGCCCGGCGTGTGACTGAAGGTGTCCCAGACGGAAGGGCCGCGCCCGTCGACGTCGACAGCGCCCTCGATCTGGTACGCGGCGGTGGCCGCACCCCAGGTAAACCCGGCCGGGAAGCCAAGTTTCGTGACATTGGTCATGTTTTCCTCCTTGACGGGCCCCATAACGGGGTCTAGCGTAAGCGCTTACATCATTGCTTGTAAACGCTTACATTTCGGACAGGTGGCAACGTGGTTACGCTCTATGACGTGGCGCGCCAGGCGGGAGTGTCCATCGCTACCGTCTCTCGGGTGCTTCACGGGCAGGAGCCAGTGCGCGAGTCCACCAGAGACCGGGTGCGGGCCGCGATCAAGGAACTCGGCTACGTCCCCGACGGCGCCGCGCAGTCGCTCGCCCGAAGCCGCAAGGACGTTATCGGACTGGTCTGCGTCGAGCACACCGGGCTCAACCCGAACCAGTACGACATCGAGTCGATGAGCCTGCTCTTCTACGACGAGGTGATGCGCGGCGTCGAGGCGCTCATTCGCGAGCGCCACTGGTCGCTGCTCATCACCTACCTGCGCGAGGACGAGAATCCGAGCGTCGCGCCGCAGGAGGACGAGCCCGTGCTGCCCCGCCTGCAGGCGCTGTCGGGCAAGGTCGACGGGCTGCTGATCGGCGAGGGCGTGGTCCCGGCGACCGCGCTGGCCCGGCTCGCCCGGCGGCTGCCGGTGGTGGTGGTGGCGGGCGACGCGGGGATGCACGGGGTCGACGTGGTGGCGGCCGACAACTGGTCGGGCGCGCACGCGCTGGTTCGCCATCTGCTGATCGAGCACGGCCGACGCCGGCTCTACCACGTCGACGGGCCGCCGTCAGCGCCCGACGCCAAGACCCGGCGGCTGGCGATGCAGGCGGTCATCGAAGCGCAGCCGGGCGCCAGGCTGGTCGGCGCCCACAGCGGGCGATTCAGCGTGAAGAGCGGCGAGGCCGCGGCCGAGCAGATGCTGGCAGAATTCGGCGGCCCGGATCGCGAGCTGCCCGACGCGATCGTCTGCTCCAACGACCAGATGGCCATCGGCGTGCTGCGCACGCTTGCGGCGCGCGGGATCCGGGTGCCGCAAGACATCGCACTTGTCGGTTTTGACGACATATATCCTGCAACCTTGTGTGACCCGCCGCTGACCACGGTTCGCCAGCCAATCCGCGGCATCGGCGAGCGCGCCTGCGAGCAGTTGATCGAGCGCATCGCCAATCCGACGCTGCGGCCCTCGGTCGAACTGCTCCCCACCGAGCTCGTCATCCGGTCCAGCTGCGGCTGCCCGCCCGGCACGGTGGTGCGCAAGCTCGTGGAGACCGTCGACCCGGCTGACTCCCGATAAGGCGACAACAGCCGGCCGCCAAAGCCAAGGCAAGACCCCCAGCGGCCGGACATCCGAACCAAGACAGAACCAACGATCCGATTAAAGAAAGGTAGGTGGAAGGGATGACGTACCTACTCCGCCGCCTCGCCTTCTACCTGGTAGCGGCGTTCGTGGCGATCACCCTCAACTTCTTCATCCCGCGCGCGGTACCGGGTAACCCGGCCGAGATCATCTTGTCGAAGTACCCAGACCTGACCCCGCAAGCTTTTAAGGCGCTTGAGCAGATGATCGGCGGCGTCGTCGGGACGGGCTCGCTCTGGTCGCAGTACCTGCACTACTGGAGCAACGTCTTCCACTTCAACTTCGGGGTGGACCTCGCCAACTACCCGACGCCCGTCTCCCAGATCATCGACCAGGCGATCCCGTGGACGCTGATCCTGGTCGGCACCGCGACGGTCATCGCCTTCCTGCTCGGCACCGGGCTCGGCATCCTGGCCGGCTGGCGGCACGGCGGCTGGCTTGACCGCTCGCTCCCGGTCTGGATGTTCTTCCAGGCCGCGCCGTACTTCTTCATCGCCCTCGTGCTGGTCGACTTCTTCGCCATCGAGCACCACTGGCTGCCAGTCGGCCAGGGCTTCAACGGGGAGGTGACGTCGCCCGGCTGGACCTGGGCGTTCATCTCGAACGCGCTCGAGCACTCGCTCCTCCCGGCCTTCACCATCGTGCTGACCTCGGTGGCGGGCTGGATGCTGCAGATGCGCAACGTCATGATCACGACGATCAGCGAGGACTACGTGATCGCCGCGCAGGCCAAGGGGCTGTCCAAGGGCAGGACGATCTTCACCTACGCGGCCCGCAACGCGCTGCTCCCGCAGCTGCAGGGGTTCGGCCTGGCGCTCGGCTTCGTGGTCTCAGGCGCCCTGATCATGGAGATCGTCTTCTCCTACCCGGGCATCGGCTACCTGCTGCTCGAGGCAGTCCAGAACAAGGACTTCCCCCTCATGCAGGCGATCTTCCTGGTCATCACGTTCGCGGTGCTGGTCGCCAACCTGGTCGTCGACCTGATCATCGTCTTCTTCGACCCGCGGGCCCGTACCCGGGAGGCAGCGTAATGAAAAGCCTGGCGAACATCTGGCGGAACCTGCCGCTGAAGGCCAAGGTCGGCGTCGGCCTGCTCGGCTTCTTCATCCTGGCCGCCATCATCGGGCCGATGGTCCAGCCGTATGACCCGAGTGCCCAGACGCCCCTGACGATGGCCGCGCCGTCCGCGCAGCACTGGTTCGGCACCACCCAGGAAGGGCAGGACATCCTGTCCCAGGTGCTGACGGGCATCCGGCTGACGCTTGAGCTGGCCCTGGCAGTGGGCGTGATCGTCACGGTGGTATCCGTGCTCGTCGGGGTCACGTCCGCGTTCCTCGGCGGGATCTGGGACGACGTGCTCTCCCTGATCACCAACGTGTTCCTGGTGCTCCCGCCCCTGCCGCTGCTGATCGTGCTGCTCGGCTACCTGTCGCAGCAGGGTCAGACCCCGACCATCATCGTGCTGTCCCTCCTCGGCTGGCCGTGGGGCGCGCGGGTGATCCGGGCGCAGACGCTGGCGATCCGGGGCCGCGACTTCATCGACGCGTCCCGGGAGACCGGCGAGAAGAACTGGCGCATCATCATCTTCGACCTCATCCCCAATGAGATCTCGCTCATCGCCGCCAGCTTCGTCAACACCGTGCTCTACGCGATCGGCGCCTCGGTGGCACTGGCCTTCGTCGGCCTCACCAACGTCAACTCGTGGTCGCTCGGCACCATCCTCTTCTGGGCCCAGACCGACAGCGCGCTGCAGTCCGCCGCGTGGTGGTGGTTCGTCCCGGCGGGCCTCGCGGTGGCGCTCATCGGCACCTCCCTGGTGCTGCTGAACAGCGGCCTCGACGAGCTCGGCAGCCCCCGGCTGCGGGCGACCCGCGGCACCGCCAAGGTCGCCGGGCACAGGATCTGGCCGACCGACCCTACTCCGGTGCTCGCGGTGCTCCAGGCCGACCGCGGTCGCTTCGGATCGTTCCTCTACTCCTTCTCGCGCCGCTCGATGCTTGAGGGAAACGCAGCCGGGGGTGACCTGTAAATGGCTCCGATTCTTGAGATTGACGACCTGTCGGTCGCGTACCGGTCAGCGGGCGGCGATGTGCACGCCGTCGAGCACGTGAACCTCACGCTCAACGCCGGCGAGGTCGTCGGCCTGTGCGGGGAGAGCGGCTCGGGCAAGTCGACCCTCGCCTACGGCGCCACCAGGCTGCTCCGCCCGCCGGCCCTGATCACCGGCGGCAGCGTGCGCTATCGCGGTCGCAGGATCACCCAGGGCGGCGACCCGGCCGACGTCCTGACGATGAGCCACCGGGAACTGGCCCGCATCCGCTGGCGCGAGGTCGCGATCGTGTTCCAGAGCGCGATGAACGCGCTCAACCCGGTGCTCCGGGTCCAGGACCAGATCCTCGACGCGATCACCGCCCACCTGAAGATGCCCAAGCACGAGGCCAGGGAGAAGGCCGCGACCCTGCTCGACCTGGTCGGCATCCCCCGTGACCGGCTCCGGGCCTACCCGCACGAGCTGTCGGGCGGCATGCGCCAGCGGGTGATGATCGCGATGGCCCTGGCGGCCGACCCCGAGGTCGTCATCATGGACGAGCCGACCACCGCGCTCGACGTGGTGGTCCAGCGGGACATCCTGGCCCAGATCGTGGAGCTCAAGGAGACGCTCGGCTTCGCGGTCCTGTTCATCACCCACGACCTGTCGCTGCTGCTCGAGCTGGCCGACCGGATCGCGGTCATGTACGCGGGGCGGCTGCTCGAGACCGGCACCGCGTCGGCGATCATGCGCGAGCCCGCGCACCCCTACACCCGGGGGCTGCTGAACTCGTTCCCGTCGCTGCACGGACCGCGCCGGGAGCTGGTCGGCATCCCCGGCACGCCGCCCGACCTGCGCGACACGCTGCCGGGCTGCCCGTTCATCCCGCGTTGCTCGTTCACCGTCCCGGCCTGCTCGGAGGTCGACATGTCGCTCGCCCGGCCGACCGGCACCGGCACCAACGGTGAGGGGTCGGACCGGCCCGGGCTGATCACCACCGACAGCCACCTCACGGCCTGCCCCATCGTGACCCCAGAAGAAGCGAGCAAGGAAGGGGTGCTGTCATGACCGAGCCCATCGGCAACGCGCCCGCCGTCGGCGGCCTGGCCCCCGGCGCCGCGGCCGGCGGCCTGGTCCCGAGCGAGCCGGCCGTCACCGGGCAGTCCGCCGCCCCGGCCGTCAACGCGTCGGCCGAGCAGGTGGGCGAGGCGGCCGTGGTCGAGTCGGTCGCCGCCTCCCGCGGCCCGCTCGCGATGGAGGCCGTCGGCCTCAACAAGGTGTTCAAGCTCGGCCGGGGCGCGGTCCTGCAGGCCGTCCGCGACGTCTCCTTCAACCTCTACCAGGGCGCGGTCATCGCGCTGGTGGGGGAGAGCGGTTCCGGCAAGTCCACCGTCGCCAAGATCCTGGCGGGCCAGGAGCGGCCGACCAGCGGGCAGGTCATCGTTGACGGCAAGCCGATCGACGTGAGCAACAGCCGCTCGTTCCGCCGCTACAAGAGCCAGGTGCAGTACGTCTTCCAGGATCCGTTCAGCTCGCTGAACCCGGTCCACACGGTCGGCTACGACCTCACCCGCCCGGTGCGGCTGCATCAGAGCGGCGTCAAGGACGTCCCCGCCGCCGTGACCGCCCTGCTCGAGCAGGTCCGGCTCACCCCGGCGGCCCAGTTCGTGGTCAAGTACCCGCACGAGCTGTCCGGCGGCCAGCGGCAGCGGGTCTCGTTCGCGCGGGCCCTCGCCGCCCAGCCGACCGTGCTGCTGGCCGACGAGCCGGTGTCCATGCTCGACGTCTCCATCCGCCTGGAGATGCTCAACCTTCTCGACGATCTGCGCACCAGGCTCTCCCTGGCGCTGCTCTACATCACGCACGACATCGCGTCCGCACGCTACTTCGCGGACGAGGTGCTGGTGATGTACGGCGGCCAGATCGTCGAGCGCGGGCCGGCCGAGGATGTCACCCAGCATCCCGCCCACCCGTACACCCAGCTCCTCATCGCCTCCGCCCCCGATCCCGACAACCTGGGCAGCTCGCTCAGGGCAGGAAACGTCGTGGTCGGACCGGGTGGTGCGATCGCGGGGAAGGCCGGGAACGTCGGCCCGGCCCAAGTCGGCTGCCCGTTCAGCAACCGCTGTCCGATAGCCGACGACAAATGCCGGCGGGAAAACCCCGCCCTCCAGTTGCTGACGCCCGTCCGTGCGGCGGCGTGCTGGCGACTGGATGTAGCCGCCTCGCCGGTGGCGAGCGGCTCGAACTGAAACCGGGTCACTCAATCAAGGAAGCTCTCCTTTCAATCGCATCACCCTCGGAAGGAAAGGTCAAAGTTGACAACCAAGAGAATCACCACCAAGAGAGCGGTGGCGCTTTCCGCAGCCGGGCTCCTCGCCGCGGGCCTCGCCGCCTGCTCGTCGAGCACGTCTTCGCCATCGGCCTCTAGCACCGGTGGCTCCACCGCCAAGGCCTCGACCTCCACCGGTCCGGCCCTGGTGATGGAGTCCTCCCCGGAGACCAGCATCACCCAGAACTTCAACCCGTTCGTCGGCAGCTCGCCGATCAACGGCATGGGTGCCACCGGCCTCGTCTACGAGCCGCTGCTCCAGTTCGACCTGGCCAACCCGTCCGTGAAGCCGTACGACTGGCTGGCCACCAGCTACGCCTGGAGCAACGGCGGCAAGACGATCACCTTCGCGATCCGCCAGGGCGTGAAGTGGAGCAACGGCACCCCGCTGACCGCTGCCGACGTCGCCTTCACGTACAAGTACGTCGCGGCGCACACCAGCGGGTCCGACGACATTAACCTCGGCGGCCTCGCGCCCACCAGCGTCACGACGTCCGGCAACAACGTGGCGCTGACGTTCTCCTCGGCTCAGTACATGAACCTGGAGAACATCGGCGGCCAGGCGATCATCCCCCAGTCGATCTGGTCCAGCATCAGCGATCCGGCGACCTACGCCGACCCCACCCCCATCGGTTCCGGCCCGTACACCCTCGGGAACTACACCAACGAGGGCTACACGATGGTCGCAAGGACGAACTACTGGGGCGGCACGGTGCCGGTGCCCAAGGTCTACTTCCCGGTTTACTCGACGAACGCCACCGCGCAGAGCGCCCTGTTCGCCGGGCAGATCGACTGGACCGGTAACTACGTCCCGAACCTGCAGAAGGACTTCATCCAGAAGGACCCCACGCACAACTACGCGTTCGAGGGCTCTGACTCCTCCAACGCCCTGTACCCGAACCTGAGCAAGTTCCCGACCAACCAGCTGCCGGTCCGCCAGGCGATCGACGTGGCGCTTGACCGCACCGCGATCGGCACCCAGGGCGAGTCCGGCCT
>DATCGA010000635.1:0-26687 GCA_036509215.1 Trebonia sp. | reverse complement strand
AGGGCCGACACCCACACGATCGCGTCGTAGCCGGCCTCCACGCCGAGCCGTCCGAGCCGTTTCGCGTAGGCAACGCGCCAGTTAAGGGCTGTCGCGTATCCCGGTGCAAAGACGGCCGGATCGGCCTCCGCCCCCTCCGTGTTCACGCATCCTCCCGTTCGACGGAGCGCGACGCGGCGCGACCCCCGGTGGTCGCGTCGCGCGCAGTCCGTACGGCGCGTGATATTACACTCAGTAATCAGATGTAGACGCTAAGTTGTCAAAGACATGCCGACACGAGAGGAAACGGGAATGGCCGATGTGCGCACCGCCCCGACCGCGCCGCCGTCCGTCAGGGACCGGCCCGGCCTTCGGATCACGCTGCTGTCCGTCGCGGCGGCGATCCTGCTGCTTGGCGCGACGGCGGCCGGCGTCTACGGGTACGTCACGATCATCGGCCGCTGACGGGGCGGAGGTCAGCCCCTGGCCCGGCCCCTGGTCGCGATCTCGGTCAGCTGGCCGGACACCCAGCGATGAACGTCGTGGGTGCGCACGTGGTCGGCCATGGCGGCCAGGGCCGAGCGACGTTCCTGCTCGGTCATCCGGAGCGCCTGCTCGATCCGGAAGGACAGGCCCTCCACGTCGAACGGGTTGCACAAGATCGCCTGGGAGAGCTCGACCGCGGCGCCGGTGAACTCGCTCAGCACCAGCGCGCCGCTGCCCTCGCGGGCGTGCTGCACCGTGACGTACTCCTTGCAGACCAGGTTCATCCCGTCGATCAGCGGGGTGACCAGCAGCGCGTCCGCCAGCGCGTAGTAGGCGGTGAGCTGCTCGGGCGACAGGCTGCGGTAGAGGTAGTGCACCGGCACGTCGCCGCCCGGCTCGGTGAACACGCCGTTGATCCGGCCGGTGAGCTGCTCCACGCTGGTGCGCAGCTGGCGGTACTCCCGCACGTTGTCCCGGCTCGGCACCGCGATCTGCAGGAACACCAGGCGGGAGCGGAGGTCGGGGTTGCGCTCGAGCAGCATCTCCACCGCCAGCAGGCGTTCGACGATGCCCTTGGTGTAGTCGAGCCGGTCGACCCCGAGCAGCACCGTGCGGCCGCTGAACTGCTCGATCAGGGCCTCGATCTCCTCATCGGCGTCCAGCTCGGAGGCGAGCCTGGAGTACTCGGCGGCGTCGATCGAGATCGGCGCGGTCGAGGTGGCGACGACGCGGCCGTCGGGCAGGATCACCGACGAGCCGCGGACCTCGATGCCCGCGTCGCCGAGCAGCCGGGAGCAGGATCGCAGGAAGTTGCCACGGTACTCATCGGTGTGGAAGGAGACCACGTCCGCGCCGAGCAGGCCGGTCAGGATCTGCTCGCGCCATGGCAGCCGGGCGAAGATGTCGGGCGACGGCCACGGCACGTGCAGGAAGAACCCGACCGCCTGGTCGGGCCGACGGCTGCGGATGAGCTGCGGTACCAGCATCAGCTGGTAGTCGTGCACCCACGCGATCGCGTCCGGGTACTCGTCGAGGGCCAACAGCGCCCGGTCCGCGAAGATCGCGTTGACGTCCCGGTAGGCGAACCACCAGGCGCGCTCGAGCCGGGGCTTCTCGATCGAGTTGTGCAGCAGCGGCCACAGCGTCGCGTTGGCGAAGCCGTGGTAGTAGCCGCGGACCTGCGCGGCCGACAGGCCGATGGGCACGAGCTGAATGCTGGAGTCCGGCAGCGCCTGCGGCATGTCCCGGGTCCCGCCGTCCCAGCCGACCCACGCGCCGCGGTGGGTGGACATCACCGGCCGCAGCGCCGTGACCAGGCCGCCCGGCGACAGCTCCCAGCCGCTGTCGCCCTGCTGGACCGGCAGCCTGTTCGCCACCGCCACCACGGGCATGTCGAGGCTGTCCGGTCGTATTGCGCTCTGCGTCTTAGTCATCGCGGTAACCGTATCGTGACTTGTTCCGGCGGCTGCGCATCGACCCGGACGTTGCTCTCGCCGACGATGACGCGCTGCCGTCGTCCCTCTACGACGCCATCGCCAGGGGCAAGCTGATCCAGGCGATCAAGATCTACCGCGAGACGACCGGCGTTGGCCTGAAGGAAGCGAAGGACGCGGTCGACGCCATGGCGGGCAAGACCCGCCGGTAAGCGGGCCGTTATCGCCGCCGACGCGGGCCGTATACGCGGATGAAGATGATCACAATGATCAGCAGGACGGCGACCACGAACTCCCAGGCGCCGGTGAAGTTATGACTCGGCCCCTCGATCCGCACCGCGATACCGGTCATCATCGCCGCGCTCCGACCGTCTCGATGCCGGCCAGGATGAGGTCCCGGCCGTCCCGACCCGCCGTCACGAGTCGGCGATGAGGTCGAGCAGCGCCGTGGCGCGGGCGATGATCGCGCGGTCCTCGGCGCTGAGGGCCTGCAGCCGCTGGTCGAGCCAGGCGTTGCGCTGCGCCCGGGTGGCGCTGGCGAGCTCGTCGCCCTCGGCGGTGGCGCTGAAGAGCACCTTGCGGCGGTCGTCCGGGTCGCCCGTCCGCACCGCGTAGCCGGCCGAGGTGAGGCGGTTCACGGTCTGGCTCATCGAAGCGGGGGAAACCCGGTCGTGCTCGCTGAGCTCGGTCAGCGTCTGCGGTCCGCGCTTGTGCAGCCGGGTGAGCACGTCGAGGGCCGCGTCGCCGAGGCCGCCCTCCGGGCGCTCGCTGCGGAAGCGGCGGTAGAGGCGCCCGACCGCCGAGCGCAGCTGGCCGCCGAGGTCGGCCCCCTCGGCCTCGGCCGACGGCGCTTGAGTTGTCTTCTTCTCCATAGCTCATTAGTATACCTAAAAATGATCTTTCGTATACCTAAAGAGTTAGCGCGGGGACCGGAGAAGCGATGAGCAGCAGTCAGCGGTACCAGCGGGTGGCCCTGACCAACACGACGATGGCCGTGTTCATGTCGAGCCTGGACGGGATGATCATCTTGATCGCCCTGCCGGCCATCTTCAACGGCATCCACCTCGATCCCCTGGCCCCGGCCAACATCGTCTACCTGCTGTGGATGATCATGGGCTACCGGCTGGTGCAGGCGGTGTTCGTGGTGAACCTCGGCCGGCTGGGAGACATCCTCGGCCGGGTCAGGATCTACAACCTCGGCTTCGTGGTGTTCACGGTCGCCTCGATCCTGCTGTCGGTGGATCCCTTCACCGGCACCCACGCGGCGCTGTGGCTGATCGGCTGGCGCTTTCTGCAGGCGTTCGGCGGCTCGATGCTGGCCGCCAACTCGGCCGCGATCTTGACCGACGCCTTCCCGAAGGAGCGGCGCGGGTTCGCCCTCGGCGTGAACCAGACCGCGATCCTGGCCGGCCAGTTCATCGGGCTGACGGCCGGGGGCCTGCTCGCGGCGTGGGACTGGCGGGCGGTGTTCTGGGTGAACGTCCCGGTCGGCGTCGCCGGGACCCTGTGGGCGTACTTCCGGCTGCGGGACAACGGGGTGCGGCACCCGGCCCGGATCGACTGGTGGGGCAACGCCACCTTCGCGATCGGCCTGAGCGCGATCCTCGTCGCGGTCACCTACGGGATCCAGTCGTACGGCGGCCACGTCATGGGCTGGTCGAACCCGGCGGTGATCGCGGGGCTGGCCGGCGGGGCGGTGTTGCTGGCCGTGTTCGCGGCGATCGAGCGGAGGGTCGCGGAGCCGCTGTTCCAGCTGCGGCTGTTCAAGATCAGGGCGTTCACGTTCGGCAACCTGACCGGGTTCACCGGCCGGCTCGCGTACGGCGGCCTGCAGTTCGTGCTGATCATCTGGCTGCAGGGCATCTGGCTGCCGCTGCACGGCTATAACTACGGCCAGACGCCGTTCTGGGCGGGCATCTTCGTGCTGCCGATGACGGTCGGATTCTTCCTGGCCGGCCCGCTGTCGGGCGCCCTGTCGGACCGGTACGGGGCGCGCTGGTTCGCTTCCGTCGGCATGTTCCTGTTCGCGCTGAGCTTCGTCGGCCTGCTGCTGCTGCCGGTGAACTTCCCGTACCTGGCGTTCGCCCTGCTGATCGGCCTGAACGGAGCGGGGCTGGGGATGTACAGCTCGCCGAACTCCTCCTCGATCATGTCGAGCGTGCCGGCCGAGTACCGCGGCGTCGCCTCCGGGATGCGGTCCACCTTCCAGAACTCCGGCACCTCGCTGTCGATCGGGGTGTTCTTCTCGCTGATGATCGCGGGCCTGGCCAGCGCCCTGCCGCGCACGCTCACCAGCGGTCTGGCCCAGCACGGGGTCAGCCGTCAGGTCGCCGCCCAGATCGGCAGCCTGCCGCCGGTCTCGTCGCTGTTCGCGGCCATGCTCGGGGTGAACCCGGTGCGCTACCCGCTGTCCGAGCACGGCGCGCTGACGTCGCTGACGCCGGCCGACAGGAACCTGCTGACCGGGCGGGAGTTCTTCCCGAACCTCATCTCCGGCCCGTTCCACGACGGCCTGGTCCTCGTCTTCGCGGTCTCGGCCGCCCTCGGCCTGATCGCCGCGATCGTCTCCCTCATGCGCGGCGCCAGCAAGCCGGCGGTTGAGACGGAGGTCGCCGCCACGCCGCCGGCCGACCTCAGCCAGACTCTCAAGTAGCCGCATTCACCGCTAGAAGGAGACACCGTCATGCCCGCAAACCCCCTCGGCGTCATGCTGCGCAACCGGCGCGCCGGTCATCACACCCTCGTCTGGGCACGGCCCGACCTGCAGGCCCCGGAGAACTTCACCCTGACCAGCCCCGCCTTCGAGCACGGGACGCCGATCCCGGAGAGGCACCGAGGCCGGCTGCGCGGCCCGAACATCTCGCCCGCCCTCAGCTGGACGCAGCCGCCGGCCGGGACGATCGAGCTCGCGCTCATCGTGCAAGACCCCGACGTCCCGATCGGGAAGCCGGCCACCCACGCGCTCACGCTGGGCATCGACCCGTCGCGCAGCGGCATCCCCGAGAACGCCCTCACCAACCCCAGCCCCATCCCCGGGATCCGGCACGGCAAGGGCGCGCTCGGGCGGCGCGGCTGGGCCGGGCCGATGCCGGTGCGGTCGCACGGGCCGCACGCCTACGTGTTCCAGCTCTTCGCCCTCGACCAGGCCCTCGCCCTGCCGGACGGCTTCACCCTCGATAACGCCATCGCCGCGATCAAGGGCCACGTCATCGGCCGCGCCCGGCTGGACGGGACCTACGAGATCCGCTAGCAGTGAGCTAGCGGGGCCGGCGGAAACGGCCCGGCGGGCGACGCGAAGTCCGGGCCTGCGTTCGCGTCGACAACACGCGCCCCTCGGGCCTCTTCGGTTGAGGCTGGCCGGCCTTCGGGCGTCACCGCGTTCGGTTAGGGTCGCGGGGCGACCTGTGTTGTCTCAAGACATCGAGGACACCGGTCGGCTGGGTGTCCGGCATGGCTTTGGCCTCGCCGACAACCCGCCTCCTATCGCCACACGCACCGCGCGCACCGCGCGCACCGCGCGCACCAAGCAAGACCGACATAGAGGTCATTGTGTGCCGTTTGCGTCGTATAGGCCCCCCAACGGAACACGCTGACCCCCGCAGGTCGAAAACACGGACCCGTTCGGCACACAATCACGGCTCCCGCTTGAGTCGGCCCGTACCGGGAAGCCTCCGCGAACTCAGCCTCGACCCAACCGCGACCATCAGCCCACCGCCGCCCCAACCGGCGCGCCGGAACGACGCCCCCAACGACCCACGATGATGGGCGTCACCGCTCGCGGGCCGGTTCACAGCGGGACCGGGCCCACCGCCGAGACCCCGTACCCTTCGCCCGCCGCCGCCACCAGCAGCCCGAGCGCGGTGGTGAGGGCCTCCTGCTCCGGCGGCGCGAGCCGAGCAAGGATGCGGGCCAGCTCCTGCTTCCGCCAGGTGTCATTGGCCGCGACCAGCGCGCCGCCGCTCGCCGTCAGCTCGAGGGTGACCACCCCCCGGTGGTGCGGCTCGCCGCCGCGGGCCACGTGGCCGGCCGCCACCATCCGGTCGGCCAGCCGGGTGACGGTCGACGGGTCAAGGCCGAGCGCCCGGGAGGCCACCGCCGGCGGCTACGCGCTGTGGTTCCTGATCATCCTCGCCTTCGGCAAGATCGTCGCGACCAGCCTGACGATGGGAATCGGCGGCTCGGGCGGGATCTTCGCCCCGTCGCTGTTCATCGGCGTCACCACCGGCTACGCCTACGGCGACATCGTGGACCACCTGTTCGGGGCGGCGGCCGGGCAGCCCGCGCTGTACGCGGTGATCGGGATGGGCGCGGTGTTCGCCGCGGCCGTCCGCGCGCCGCTCACGTCGCTGGCCAGCGTGCTGGAGATGACCGGCGACTTCTCGCTCACGCTGCCGGTCATGCTCGCGGTCGCGATCGCCACCGCCGTCTCCCGCGCGCTCAGCTACGGCACCATCTACACCACCAAACTGCTGCGCCGCGGCCGCGACATCGACCAGGCCGCACCCTGGCGGGCGCTGCAGAATCTGAAGCTCACCGACGTGATGCGCCCGTCCGAGCCTGCTCTCCCGGTTCCCCCGGACGGCGTCGCCGATCCGCAGGCCGGCCCGCAACCCTCGGGCATCGTGGGGGCTGCCGGGCCAGGGGCAATGGACGCGCCAGAGTCGGGCGGGACCGTTCGGGAAAATCTGAATTTGAATTAGTGGGGATGCGTCTACTCCTCCCAGTAGAAGCCGGCCACCGTCTTCTCCACCAGGCGAAGGTACCGGTGCACCGAGTTCTGGCTATCCGGCTGCATCCGGTGCCGCTCGATGACGCCGCCCTCTACTCCGTCCCACACCGCCCACCAGATGGCCGGCGGGACGTACTCGGGGTCGAATTCGACGCGCAGGTCGATGTTGTCCACCCGGCGCATGACCGCCCGGCGGTACTGGCGCTCCTCGGCCGTCATCTCGCCCCGGTACTGGAACGTGGTGGCGTACTCCAGGGAAAGCGTCTCCCCTTCGGCCAGCGTCCTCGCGAGCGGGATGCGGAGCACGTACGGGCCGTTCGCGACCTGGCGGCCGGGGGCCACGGGCGCCTCGCAGCCGTGGCCGACCCGCAGGGTGAGCGCCGACGTGTCATAGATGTAGGGGATGCTGTCCAGCCCGTCGCGGAGCGCCTCGATCACCTGGATGGTCCGGACCCCGCCGATCCGTCCGTCCGCTCGGACGAAGGCGTGGTCGTGCAGCGAGACCGTCTGGTGGCCGGGCGGGCCGAGCAGCGCGCTCACCTCTTCCGCGAGGTCCGGCCGCACCGCTCGGGTGCCCGTGAGCATGCGCACTCGGGGCGACCCCTCCCACAGCCGCCACAGCTGATCCTGCTCGGCGTCGGGCAGCGCGAAGGCGTCCATGAACAGGTCGAGGGTCGCCCGGCTGAGCAGCCTGCCGGACAGCGCGCGGGCGGCCGTGTCCTTCAGCTGGCGGGGCAGCAGGTCGCCGTCCCCGCGTCGCCGCGGATGCTGCCACAGATGCCGGGCGAGCACCTCCGCCACCGCGAGCTGGTTGACCTGGCCCGGCCGGGTGCGCTCGGCGTACTGCTCCCAGGTGCGCCGCAGTCGACCGGGCCGCAGGAGGAGCTCGTGCAGGTACTCCGCGGCGGCCTGCCGGGCCGGGTCAAAGGGGGCGGCGGGCCGGGGATCGTGGTCGTCGTGAGCCATCGGCGCCTCTCGGCGGTTCAAGGCGGGCAGTGCGATATAAGTGCGACATTTAGTCACTATCGTATGGGCCGCTGGTCCCGTCGAGGGGGTGGGATCAACAGATGGAAGTTGGCTCGATCATCACGGGCTGCCCCGAGGGGGTCGCCATGGGTTCCCCGGACCCGTCTTGAGGCCGGGCTGCAGGTCGCGCGGAGGCTGCCGCCGCATTGCCTGAATTGCCCCTTGTGGGCGTCTTTCTCGACTCGATATGGTGGCTGCTACGCGGCGGTACCGTCACGCGGTGCCCCCGGGTCCGCGGCTGGCTGATCGTCGCTCGGCTTCCCCCCCAGCTGAGCGGCAGCGGCCTGCGGTACCGTCGCGGTCAGTCGGTAGGCATCCGGTCGACGGTCGGTGAGCAGGATGCCGGCTTCCTGTCGCGCGGCCTGGAGCCGCTGCGCGAGCTTGATCTCGGTGACCAGGTACTCGACTCCGCGCGAACCGGTCCGGGGCAGCGAGGCAACGACCTCGCCGTCCGGCGCGATCACGCGGCTGCCGCCGAGGAATTCGATGCTGCCGTTGTCGCCGCACTGGTTCGCCATGACCCACCACTGGGCATTGCCCAGCGCCTGAGCGGGGTAGAGGAGGTCCCACCAGCGCTCGGCCGCGGTCTCGTACGCGGAGGGCGAGATCACCAGGTCCGCGCCGGCCAGCGCCAGCGTCCGCGCGCTTTCGAAGAAGTCACCGTCGAAGCAGACCAGCACGCCGACGTTACCGAGCCGGGTGGTCGGCACGACGCGCAGGGATGAGCCCGCGCAGAAGGCTACGTCCTCACCGCCGGCCCGGTAGAGGTGCACCTTCCGGTGCGCCGTGAGCACCTCGCCGCCCGCGTCAATGAGCACGGCGGTGTTGTATACGTCCGATCCTGCCAGCTCGGGGATCGTGCCGGCGCACAGCATGACCGACTGGTCTCGCGCCCACGTGCGCAGCCGGGTGACCAGCGGCCCGTCCAGTGGCTCGGCCGCCCGGCGGCTGTGCTCCGCCAGCCGACCAGGGTCATAGCCGGTCAGCCACATCTCCGGCAGCACGACCAGGTCGGCCCCGCGGGCGGCGAGGTCCGCCACCGCCGCCCGGGCCGTCTGCTCGTTGCGCTCCAGTTCGCCCGGGACCGGCAGCCACTGGGCGATGCCGACGGTCGCGGTCGCGGGGACGGCGGTCATGCGGCGTCCTCGGCGGAGCCGGCCGGCACCAGCCCCGCGGCCTTGTTCGGCGGCCGGTGGGCGGAGCGGAACCGCTTGGCCCCCAGGTAGTAGACGGGCGAGACCACGAGGAGGCCGACGATCCACGAAAGGTCCACGCCGTGCAGCGCCGACCCGACCGGGCCGGTGTAGAGCGTCGTGACGATGAACGGCACCTGGACGCAGATGCCGAGCAGGTAACACGTGATCGCGACCCAGTTGACCCGGCCGTAGCGCCCGCCGTCGGCCCGGAAGAAGTCGTCGACGTCGTAGGCGCCGTGCTGGACCAGGTAGTAGTCGACGAGGTTGACCGCCGTCCACGGCACCAGGACGTACAGCAGCAGGGAGATGAAGTTCTCGTAGTTGACCAGGAAGTTGTTCTGCGCCACCAGCGCCAGGATCAGCGAGGCCCCGAAGAGCAGGAGCGCGATCAGGGCCCGGGACCTGGCCCGGGGCGAGAAGCGCGGCGCCAGGGTCTGCCCGACCGTGAGCGTCGACAGGGTGCCGCAGTACAGGTTCATCGCGTTGGTGGCCGCGATGCCGATCGAGAACACGACCACGACGAGCACGCTGATGCCGCTCGTCAGCTTGGTCAGGCCCTCGACGACGTCCGCCCCGGTGACGGCGAGGCCGACCGTCGCGCCGAGGATCATCGGCAGGATCGAGCCGATGCTGCAGCCGGCGTAGCTGGCCCAGAACGCGGGCCGTGAGCCGGTTTCCCTTGGCATGTAGCGGGAGTAGTCGGAGACGTACGGAGCATAGGCAATCTGCCAGAGGGCGGCAACGGAAATCGTCCCCATGAAGCCCGCCGCCCCGAAGTGCCCGCTCGAGAGGAAGTTCGCCGGGAGGTGGTGGACGGCGAAGATCCAGATGAAGGCCAGCACCAGCACCGCCCCCGACAGGTAGGTCATGACCCTGGTGTAGGCGTGAATGAGGTCGTAGCCGAAGATCGTCGCCGTCACGCTCACGACGCCGACGATCACGATGCCCTCGTCGGTGCTGATGTGCGAGCTCATCGTGCTCAGCGACTGCCCGCCGAGCACCAGGTTGGACGCGAAGAAGCCGACGTACATGACGACCACGATGAGGATGACGAGCAGTGACCCGTAGGAGCCGAACTGGCCGCGGGTCTGCACCATCTGGGGCACGCCCAGTCGCGGTCCCTGCGCGGAGTGCAGCGCCATGAAGATCGCGCCGACGAGGTTGCCGATCACGATCGCGACCACCGCCGGCCAGAACGGCTGCGAGAACACGGTCGTGGCCAGGGCGCCGGTGACGATCGTGAGCATCATGATGTTGGACCCGAACCAGATCGTGAACAGGTCTCGTGCCTTGCCGTGCCGATCCGCGTCGGGGATCGGCTGTATGGTGGCGTCCTCGATCCGCTGAGGCTGCTCGGCATGCGTCGTTACGGCGCTCATTCTGTGCGCAGTCCTTTCACGAGACAACGTCCCGCCTCGCGAATACCGCGTCGCTGCGACCCGCAGACGGTTCAGTAACGATGTCTCCAGTGTCACCGAACTGTCTAGATACATCTCACCGGCGTTTTCCGAAGCCTTGCATCTGTTGAACCGATGCACCGTGCGAGTTGGGGTCATCTGTCTTTCCGATGTCGAACGACAGCAACAGCTATTTGCTATCTGCCCGCCTTGATCCCAGACTCGGAGCACTGTGCGAATCGGAGTGGAGGCTGGATGTCGAGCCAGGAGATCGAAGTCCTCGTCGTCGGCGCGGGCCAGGCCGGGGTGGCGATGAGCGAGCACCTGAGCGGCTACGGCGTGCCGCACCTCGTCGTGGAGCGCCACCGGATCGCCGAGCGGTGGCGCTCGGAGCGGTGGGACTCCCTGGTCGCCAACGGGCCCGCCTGGCACGACCGGTTCCCCGGCCTCGAGTTCAGCGGCGTCGACCCCGACCGCTTCGCCTCGAAGGAGCAGGTCGCGGAGTACTTCGTCGCCTACGCGGAGAAGATCGGGGCGCCGATCCGCTGCGGCGTCGAGGTGACGTCGGTGCGCAGGAACGCCGGCCGGCCCGGCTTCCGCGTGCAGACCTCGGACGGAATCATCGACGCGCGCTACGTCGTCGCCGCGACCGGCCCGTTCCAGCGCCCGGTGATCCCGGCGATCGTTCCCGACGGCGCCGGGCTCGTGAACATCCACTCCAGCTCGTACCGCAGCCCGCGGCAACTGCCCGACGGCGCCGTCCTCGTGGTCGGGGCCGGGTCGTCGGGGGTGCAGATCGCCGAAGAGCTGCAGAGGTCGGGCCGGTCGGTTTACCTATCCGTCGGCCCGCACGACCGGCCGCCGCGAAGGTACCGCGGGCGCGACTTCGTGTGGTGGCTCGGGGTCCTCGGCAAGTGGGAGGCCGCAACCCCTCCGCTGGGCGCGGAGCACGTCACGATCGCGGTCAGCGGCGCGCGCGGCGGGCACACGGTCGACTTCCGCGACCTGGCCGCCAGCGGCGTTGAGCTGCTTGGCCGGGCCGTTTCCTACTCCAACGGGATCATGCGCTTCGCGCCGGACCTCGGGGAGAACATCGCGCAGGGCGACGCCGGCTACCTGTCGCTGCTCGACGAGGCCGACGCCTACATCTCGCGCAACGGCCTCGATCTCCCCGAGGAGCGGGACGCGCACCTCCTGGGCCCCGACCCGGAGTGCGTGGCCAGCCCCCTGCTCGAACTCGAGCTCGCCCAAGCCGGAGTCACCTCGGTCGTCTGGGCGACCGGTTTCGCCGTCGACTACGGCTGGCTGAACGTCGACGCGTTCGACCAGAACGGCAAGCCGAGGCACCAGCGCGGCGTGTCGTCCGAGCCCGGCGTCTACTTCCTGGGCCTGCCCTGGCAGTCACGGCGCGGATCGAGTTTCATCTGGGGGGTCTGGCACGACGCCAAGTACCTGGCCGACCACATCCAGATGCAGCGCGGCTACCACGCCTACGGGCCGGCCGAGGTCAGCCCGTCCGATGCCGTCGTCTACGGAAGGCGAACACCGTGAGCACGCCAACCCACCAGCGCATCCGGCCGTTCAATACCAAGGACACCTACCCGGAGCAGAGCCTCGACAACGACCTGTGCCAGGCCGTCGTCGCGAACGGCGTCGTCTACCTGCGCGGCCAGATAGGGCAGGACCTCGACAGCCGGGAGAGCGTGGGCATCGGGGACGTCGAAGCGCAGGCGGAGAAGGCGATGGCCAACATCGACCTGCTGCTGCGAGAAGCCGGCAGCAATCTCGCCGACGTCGTGAAGGTGATCGTCTACCTGACCGACATCCGGTACCGCGAGCCGGTGTACCGGGTGATGGGCCGGTGGCTGAAGGGCGTGTACCCCGTCTCCACCGGGCTCGTCGTCGAGGCCCTCGCCCGGCCCGAGTGGCTGGTGGAAATCGACGCGACCGCAGTGATCAGCGAGGCTTCATGACGTTCTCGCTGGCCGCGCGCGACCCGGCCACGGGCGCGCTCGGCATGGTGCTCAGCTCCTCGAGCCCCGCCGTCGCCGCGCGGTGCCTGCACCTGCGTCCGCTGGTAGGGGTGGCGGCCTCGCAGAACGTCACCAACCCGGCCCTCGGGCCGCGCCTGCTCGATCTGCTCGAGGGCGGGTCGACCGCGGAGGCTTCCATTGCGGCCGTGACCGCGTCGGAGGAGCATCGGGAACACCGCCAGCTCACCGTCGTGGATGCGGCCGGCCGGGTCGCGCACTTCTCCGGTGCCCGTGCGCTCGGCACCCACGCCGCCGCGACCGGGCACCAGGCGGTCGCCGCGGGCAACATGCTCGCGAGCGCCCAGGTGGTGCAGGCCATGATCGACTCCTACCAGGCCAGCGCGGCCGCAGCCTTCGAGGAGCGCCTGCTGGCCGGATTGCTCGGCGGGCTCGCGGCGGGCGGTGAGGAGGGGCCGGTCCGCTCGGCCGGCCTGGCGGTCGTCGAGAGCGCCGCCTGGCGGGTGACCGACCTGCGCGTGGACGACGCCGACGACCCCGCGGCCGAGCTCGGCCGGCTGCTGGCCCTCTGGCTGCCGCAGAAGCGGGACTACCTCACGCGTGCCCTCGACCCCGAGGCCGCGCCCTCCTACGGCGTGACCGGGGACCGCTGATGCCGGACCGGGGGCCGCTGGCGCCGGACCGGGGATCGCGGGAGGCGCTGAAGCGGCGGGCGGCCGGGCTGGTGGACGCCCGGCTCGGCGCGCTGCTCGGCATCAGCCGCCGGCTGCACCAGAACCCCGAGACCGCCTGGCGGGAGCACGCCTCGTCGGCGTTCCTGGCCGATGAGCTGGGGGCCCGCGGTTTCGCGGTCGAGCGCGGGGCCGCGGGCCTGCCCACCGCGTTCGTCGCCGCCTACGGCGAAGGGGCCGTCACCGTCGGCCTGGTCGCGGAGTACGACGCGCTCCCCGGCCTCGGCCACGCCTGCGGTCACAACATCATCGCGGCGACCGCCGTGGGCGCCGCCGAGGCCCTCGCCGACGTCGCCGCCGACCTCGGCATCGGCGTCCGCGTGCTCGGCACCCCGGCCGAAGAGGGCGGCGGCGGGAAGATCAGCATGCTGGAGGCGGGGTGCTTCGACGACCTGGCGTTCGCGATGATGATCCACCCCGGCCCCGCCGACGCCGTCTACGCCCGGCCGCGCGCCGTGGCGCACTTCGACGTCACCTACCGGGGGGTCACCTCGCACGCGGGCGCCTACCCCCAGCTCGGCCGCAACGCGGCTGACGCCTTCACGATCGCGCAGGTCGCCATCGGCCTGCTCCGGCAGCAGCTGGCTCCGTCGGTGCGCGTGCACGGCATCGTCACCGAGGCCGGCACGGCCCCCAACGCGATCCCCGACCTGGCCCGCGGCTCCTGGTACGTCCGGTCGGACACGCTGGCGGAGCTCGACGGCGCCTTCGCCCGAGTGCGGGCGTGCTTCGAGGCGGGCGCCCTGGCGGCCGGGTGCGAGTGGGAGCTGACCGAGACCAGCCCGCGCTATGCGGAGTTCCGCAACGACGACCGGCTGGCAGGGCTCTTCGCCGCCAACGGGGCCGCGCTCGGCCGCGACATGGATCTGGCCGAGCACGGGCCGCGGGGCATGGCGACCGCCTCCACCGACATGGGCAACGTCTCGCAGCGGGTGCGGGCCATCCATCCGTACCTTGGCATCGGCTCGCTGCCCGCGGTCAACCACCAGCCCGCTTTCGCGGCCGCCACGGTGACGCAGGCCGCCGACCGGGCGGTGCGCGACGGCGCGGTGCTGCTGGCGCAGACGGCGATCGACGCCGCGCTGGCGGGCTTAGCCGGCCTTATCTGGCCTTATCTGGCCTTATCCGGCCGGCTGCAGGATCAGGCCGGCTGCCCGCTCCGCGACGACCATGACCGTGACGACGGGGTTGACCGAGGTCAGGGTCGGGAAAACCGAGGCGTCGGCCACCCGGAGGCCGGCCACGCCGTGGACCCGGAGCCGGGAGTCGACGACGGCGCCGGGGTCGCCGGCCCGGCCTATCCGGCAGGTACCGCTCACGTGGTAGACCGTCTGGTGGACGGCCCGCTGGACGGCGGAAAGCTCCTCGTCGGCGACGACCCGCGGGCCGGGGAAGACCTCCCGCACCAGCCAGGAGCGCATGGGCTCGGTCGCCCCGATGCGGCGCGCGAGGCGGACCCCCGCCAGCAGCATCCGCTCGTCGTGCCCGGCCGCGTCGGTAAACGACCGGTAGTCGATCGCGGGCGGGGCGTCGGGGTCGGCCGACTCGATCCACGTCCGGCCCCGGCTGCGCGGCCGGGCGACGTTCGGCGCGATCGCGACGATCGGGCCGGGCAGCGGCTCCAGGCCGTGTTCAGCGAGATAGCGCTCCGCGTGGACGGCCCACGGCTCGACCGGGAAGTGCATCATGACGTCGGGGCGGTTCCCGGATCCCAGTGTGATCATGGCCCCGGCGTCCCATCCGCTCGCGCAGACCGGGGGCGGCGCCTGGGCGGCCTCCCAGACGACCAGGCCCTCAGCGTGGTCCTGGAGGTTCTCGCCGACACCGGGGAGATCGGCCAGGACCGGGACGCCGGCCGCGTCGAGGACCGGCCGCGGCCCGATCCCGGACAGCTGCAGCAGACGCGGCGAGTCGATTGCCCCGCAGCAGAGGATGACCTCGGCCGAGCAGCGGAACTCGAACTCGCGCCCCTGGCTGTCCCGTACGACGACTCCCGTTGCCCGGACCTGCTCCCCGTCGAGGACCACGCGCACCGCACGCAGGCCGGTGAGCACGCGCGGGCCGGTCCCGGCGGCCCGCGCGGGATGCAGGTAGTGAATCGAGGTCGATGACCTGAGGTTCGTCTCGGGGGTGTATCCCACCTCGAAGAACCCGGCGCCGGCCGGCCGCTCGTCGAGGCGGCCGTCGTTCCAGCGGTCCTGCTCGGGCACCCCGAGCGCCCTGGACGCGCTCGTGACGACGTCGGCCAGGAAGGGGTTGCGGTCCGCCGCGGCGACTGGGTTTATCGGGGTCTTGAGCCGCACGTAGCAGGGAAGCAGGTCGTCCGGCCCCCAGCCGTCAGCGCCGAGTCCCGCCCACTCCTCCAGGTCACCGCGCAGCGGACGCCAGGCGATCATCGTGTTGGCGGTCGAGCAGCCGCCGAGGATGCGCAGGCGGGCCAGGCGGATGCGGGAGTTGCCGCGCCGGTTCGGTTTCGAGCGGTAGTCCAGGTCGTACTCGCCCTCGAGCATCTGGTCCCAGAGCCGGAGCGAGCGGGCCCGGGGCTCGTGCTCGTCGTCGGGGCCCCACTCGATCAGCGCCACGTCACGGCCGGCTTCGGCCAGCCGGGTGGCGAGCAGGGCGCCCGCCGTGCCGCCGCCGACGACCAGGTACTCGTACTCCGTGCGGTCAGCCGTTTCTGCGGCCGGTATGCCCAGTCCCATGCGCTCCTCTTCGGTTCCCTCGCAACGCTCGCCTCACCGTCCAGTGTGGTTCCGCAGGCAAGATCTGTACAATCGATGTTTCTGAGCCTTAGATTCGGCATGACCGTTGCAAGGAGGCCGGAATCCCCGAGTACACGCTGCGCCAGTTGCAGTACTTCGTCGCCGCCGCCGAGGCGGGGACGGTCACCCAGGCGGCCGAGGCGGTGCACCTGTCTCAGTCGGCCATGTCCACCGCGCTCGCCGACCTGGAGAAGGCATTCCAGGTGCAACTGCTGGTGCGCCACCACGCCCGCGGGATCAGCCTCACCCCGGCCGGCCGGGAACTGCTGGCCGCCAGCCGTCAGCTGCTCGCTCAGGCGGCCGACCTGCTCGGCGCGGCCGAGGGCCTGGGCACCTCGCTGACCGGGACGGTCCAGATCGGATGCTTCTCCGTCCCCGCCCCCTACGTGCTGCCGGAATTGCTCGCGACCGCCGCCGAGCAGTTCCCTGGGCTGCAGGTTGAGACGGCCGAGGTGAACCTGGCCGAGCTCGCCGAGGGCGTCGCGAGCGGACGGTTCGAGCTCGGCATCGGCTATGACCTCATCGATGATGACCGGCTGACTCAGCAGCCGCTGTACAGCCTGCCGCCCTACGTGCTGCTCCCAGGCACGCACCGGTGGTCCAAGCGCCGCTCGGTGCGGCTGGCCGAGCTGGCCGAAGAGCCGATGGTCCTGCTGGACCTGCCGCACAGCCGCGACTACTTCCAGCGGATTTTCAGCAGCGCCGGCGTCACTCCCACCGTCCGCTACCGCTCGGCCAGCGTGGAGACCTGCCGCGCGCTGGTGGGCCGCGGTCTGGCCTACACGGTGCTGAACCTGCAGCCGAAGGTCTCGGTTTCGCTGGACGGGCACCCGGTGGTCGCCGTCCCGATCCGTGACGACGCCCCCGCGCTTTCCGTCGTGCTGCTCACCGCAGCCAACACTCGCCCGACGCGCCGCGCGCAGGCGATCGCCCAGCTATGCCGCGAGCGCCTCGGCATCTTGGCCGAATAGAGGTCTGCTGGGAAGCGCGCCGGCGCCCAGTTTGCTCATCTTCGCTGCAACTCAGACAACCGACCAAGTCTCTCAAGCGTCTCTGATGGCAGCTGGTCGAGGCCGGCTTCGATACTGCCAACATCCCGGAGCAGTACAACCCTGGCATCACGCAGTTCTCAGCGGCGGAGGACTCCGCGGTTGCGCTCGGCGCGAAGTTCGTCTCCAATAGCTGGGGCGGCCCCGAATCCTTCGCCGACCAGGCCTATAACCCGGCGTTCCGGCACCCGGGCGTCGCCATCACCGTCGCCGCGGGCGATGAGGGCTACGGCGTGTCCTACCCGGCGAGCACCCAGTTCGTGACGTCCGTCGGCGGCACCACCCTGGTCCCGGCAACGGGCAAGTCCCGGGCCTGGACCGAGAGCGCCTGGAGCGGCACCGGGTCCGGCTGCTCGGCCGTCCAGGCCAAGCCCACGTGGCAGGCCGTCGACGACACCTCACCCGACGGCTGCCTGACCAGGACCGGCAACGAAGTGTCGGCGGTCGCCGACCCCAACACCGGCGTCTGGATCTACGACACCTACCCCTACCTGGGCCAGACCCTGGACTGGGAGTCGGTCGGCGGCACGAGCGCGGCTTCGCCGATCATCGCCGCCGTGTACGCGCTGGCCGGAACGCCGAAGCCAGGCACCTACCCGGCGTCCTACCTGTACCAGACGGGCCACCCGGCGCACCTGTACCCGGCCACCTCCGGCACCAACGGGTGGTGCGAGACCTTCCGCGCCTACCTGTGCCACGGCGAGCCCGGTTACGACGCCCCGACTGGCCTGGGGACCCCGGACGGGATCACGGCCTTCGCGAGCAGCACAGCGGGGAACACGATCTCCGTCACCGACCCAGGCACCCGGGACGTGGCCTCGGGCACGAAGCTGACGCTGGCGCTGCAGGCGACGGACTCGGCCGGCAAGACCCTGACGTGGACCGCGAAGAACCTGCCGAAGGGCCTGTCGATCAGCCGGTCCGGCGTCATCTCGGGCACCCCGGCCAAGACCGCGACCGCGCTGACGTCAAAGGTGACGGTGACGGCGGCCGACGCAAGCGGGGCGAAGGGCTCGGCGTCCTTCACCATCGTCGTAGCCCCCGACCTGGCGGCGGGATACCGCCAGTCGACCGGCCAGGTGGCCGCAGTTTTCAGCAGCATGTGCCTTGACGACACCGGCAACGCCGCCGCGAGCGGGACCACGGCCGAGTTCGCGCCGTGCGCGACGTCGGCCGAGCAGCAGTGGGCGCTCGTGCCCGACGCGTCGCCTGACGGCAGCCAGACCCTGCAGATCCATGGCATGTGCCTGGGCACCGCCGCCACCGCCAGCGGCAGCGGGCTCGAGCTCGCGACCTGCAACGGCTCGGCCCGCGAGGCGTGGTCACTGGAACAGGGCTACGGCACCTTGACGAACCCCGCTACCGGCCTGTGCCTGACCGACCCGAACTCCAGCGCGACGGCCGCCCTGGCGGCTGAGATCTTCAACTGCGCCGCCAACCCGGCGGCCGGCGGGTCGGACCACTTCCAGCTCCCGGACGGCCCCATCGTGTCTGCGGTGGGCACGATGTGCGCCGAAGACCCGGGCGACAGCACCGTTTCCGGCACCGCGGTCGAACTCGAGCCGTGCGACGGCAGCAGCGCGCAGAGCTGGGACGACTTCTCCGACTTCCTGTTCTCTGCGACCGGGGAACCGGCCACGCACCTCGGGCTGTGCCTGACCGCGCTGGCCCAGACGAACCTGACCTATCCCTTCGAGTACCTGGAGAACACACCGGTCGCGGTGAACACCTGCACGCCGTCCCCCTCGCAGGGCAGCAACTCCATCAGCTACCTCAACTCCGACTGGGCAACCAGGCCGAACGGGGAAATCGTCAACACCGACGCCAACCTCTGCCTGGCCGACCGCGGATCGTCCACCGCCAAGGGCAGCAAGCTCTTCCTCGAAGCGTGCGACGGGGACGCCGGCGAGATCTGGGGGGTGGGCTGACCGCAACCGCAGAACGCCGACGTTCACGCCTGACGCGCTGAACTCGGCCAGCATGTAAAAGGGGCGTTCCCGCTTGCGGGAACGCCCCTTTTACTGAGCCAGTCATCCTGAAGTGTTAAGGCCAGGCCCGTTGACGCTCTTAGTGCATCATCGGCGACGGGGTGGCGTCCTGGCCGTGTGGCAGACTCGTCATCTTGCGGCTCATCGCACGATTGGAACGATCATGGAGAACCAGCCCGCGCACTTCCCCGCCTGGCCCGGCGGGGCTGAGGTGGCGGTGTCCTTGACCTTCGACCTGGACGGCGAGGCTCCCTGGCTTAGCGAGGGCCCCGAGTACGCCCGTCGGCTGACCACCCTGTCGCAGGGCCGCTTCGGCCCGGCCCGGGGCCTGGGCCGGATCCTCGCGCTGCTGGCCAGGCACGAGGTCAGCGCCACGTTCTACGTGCCCGGCCACACCGCCGACCAGCATCCCGGCGCCGTGGAGGCCATCTTTGCCGGCGGTCACGAGGTCGGCCACCACGGGTACCTGCACCGGGGCACCGACGGCCTGGACGCCGCGGCGCAGCGGGCCGAGCTTGAGCAGGGGCTGACCGCGCTGGGCAGGCTGGGGGTCCGGCCCGGCGGCTACCGGTCGCCGGGCTGGGAGCTGACCCCGCAGACCCTGGACCTGCTGGGCGAGCTCGGCTTCTCCTACGACGCCAGCCTGATGGCCGACGACCGGCCGTACTGGATAGCGAGCGGGAACGAGCCGCTGCTCGAGCTGCCCGGCCACTGGAGTCTGTGCGACTGGCCTTACTTCGGCTGGACCCCCTACCAGGGCGGGCTGCTGGCCGACCCGGCCGCGGTCGAGCGGATCTGGCTGGCGGAGTTCGAGTCCGCCCGTCAGGACCGCCGGGCGGTGACGTACACGATGCACCCCGAGGCCATCGGCCGCGGCTACCTAGCGCGGATGCTGGACAGCCTGATCACCGAGATGGCCGGGCGGGGCCGCCCGTGGTTCGCCACCCACGCGCAGATCGCCGACCTGGCCGGCGTCGCACCCACCGACTCCCCCTGAAAGCCACGGCCGCAGGCGCCGCCGCCGAACTGTCAGGCCGGAGGCCGGATTGCCGCGTTATGTCCTAACTCCGCGCTCAGCCCGCCACCCGCCTTCGGGAACGCGCTTTGGCAACGTTTGCCGTGCGGGTGCGATGAGGAAGGCTGTGGTTGTGACTCTGGGGGAAGAGTCCAGGCAGCGGCTGACCTTGGCGGTGGCATGCATCGCCCAGGTCATGATGGTGCTTGACGTCTTGATCGTGACCGTGGCCTTGCCGGCCATGCAGCGCGAGCTCCGTCTTTCACCCGCGGGCCTGGAATGGGTGGTGAGCGCTTATGCCCTGGCCCTAGCGGCTTTGATCCCCTTGGGGGGAGCCCTGGGCGACCATTTCGGGCGTAAGCGCATCTTCTTGGCTGGTGTCATCGTCTTCACGCTGGCGTCGGCGGGCTGCGCACTTTCGGTATCGGGGGGCACGCTGATCGGTTTCAGGGTGGTGCAGGGAATTGGCGGCGCCGTGATGTCGTCGCTGACCCTGTCGCTGATCTCCGAGGCGTATCCCCCGGATGCGAGGACGCGTCCGATCGGAATCTGGGCTGCTGTGAGCGGCCTGGCCGTGGCGGGCGGCAGCGTGCTCGGCGGGTTGCTTCTCAGCGTGTTCCCCTGGTCGTCGATCTTCTGGGTCAACGTCCCGATCGGGGTGCTGGCGGTGGTCGTCTCGCTGGTCGCAGTGGCGGAGTCCCGAGAACTGGTGCCGCGTCCTTTCGACAGCGCAGGTGTCGCCCTGAGCGCTTGCGGTCTTCTCCTGCTGACCTTCGGGTTCGTTGAGTCCGCCGACGCAACGTGGGGTTCGCCCGTTGCGGGCGCCTGCGTCGCGGCCGGCGTCGTGATCCTGGTCGCCTTCTTCGTGCGGGAGCGCAAGGTCGCGTACCCGATGGTCCCCCCGGCATTGCTGCGAACCCCGGGATTTGGCCGGGCCAGCGCGGTGTACCTGCTGGCCTACCTCGCGTTCTCGGGATTCATCTACTACGTCACGCTGTTCTTCCAGAATGTTGACGGATGGTCCGCGCTCCGCACTGGCCTGTCCTGGCTCTTCTTCTGCCTTCCGTACTTCTTCGTCGCTCAGCTCGGGAAGCGGATCGAGCGACGGCTGCCGACGGCCTCGGCGGTTGGGTCCGGCTGCCTCATTGCCGCCGCAGGCATGTTCGGCATGAGCCAGCTGACGACCGCGACGCCGTTCGCGTGGGCGGCCGCCTGTTACATCGTGGTAGGGGTGGGCTTCGCCCTGATGGTCCCAGCCGGCTCGGCAGCGGCAATGGCCGCAGTTCCCGAGGGATCGTCAGGAATCGGTTCAGGCTTGTTCAATGCCTGCCGCCAGATCGGCACGGCGACGGGACTGGCCATCTTGGGCTCCATCGGCGCCACCGTGACCCTGGCCGACTGGCACCGGCAGTCCGGGGCTTTCCCGCCAGGCGAGCGGCACAGTATGACGCTCTCCGGAGCGGACGTCGCAGGCGGCCAGATTCACGCTGTCACGGCATCCCTGGGGCAGCTTGCCCTCGATCCCGCGGTGGCCTCATTCCAGCGCGGCTTTGAGGTTGCCCTCCTGGTGGCGGGCGCGATCACCGCCGCCGCCGGCGTCCTGGGCTTCCTGGGCCTGCGGCATATCAGGAGCCCTCAATAACTGGCAATCGCACCTGACGAATCGACTGGCAACGCCCCCAGACAGCCCCGCTGGCCGATTCCCGGCAGCGACCTTCTCCAGCTTGCAGCTCCGCTGCGAGACAGTGGCGGGAATCTGTGGGGATCAGTGGTCACCACGGGCAAGGCCGCCAAAGTATTCGCCTTGCAGGAGAAGGGACAGGACATAGAGGTCATGACGGAGGACGACTTCATCCGCGGCCTATAGTTTTACTGTCACTGATGGGAGCCGAACCCCGACCACCTGGAGCATCTATCAGGGGGTGTAGTCGAGGTCGTTACCGTGATGGTGACTGAGAAGACAGTGTTCACGGCCTTCAGCGGGCTGTCGTACTGCGCGGTCGGCCAACTAGCCCTGCGTTGCCGTCGACGTCGTCTTGAGACACGCCATCCGCTCTCTGTCATCCACTCTCTAGACGACCGGGCCCTGAATCATCTGGGCGCTGGCAGCCGATATGTCCGTTTGCGGCTGGACGGGGGCGCGGTAGCGGAGAGCCTTCCCTCTTCCACCAGTTGCGCAAGGTAGCGCCGCACCATCGCTCTGCCCAGCCCGGTCGCCTGAGCGACATCGGCGGCGCTCAACTCCCGCTGCTGGTCAAACAGGGCCAGAATCTCGGCGGGCCGTCCCGCCAGCAGGCTGTCAGGATGCGCCCCGGCGGGACCTTGCCCGGCATCGACGATCCGTTCTACCTGTGTGAAGACGGTGGTGAAGTGGCTGATGGCGTTGGAGAACCTGACGGAAGCAGTGCCGGAACGCCGGAGTTGTTGCAGCATCGTCGGGATCCCGGTTCCCCGGTTCTCGCAGATCACCCGGTCGCTGTCGGGGAGCTGAACTTCCTGCAGGAGCGCCGACAGGACCGGATTCCGCGACGAGGAGACCCCTTCCTCGCCCAGCTCGCCCTCGGACACGGGCCCGAACAGCCCGCCCGGATTCCGCACCAGCAGCCGGTCCGGGAACATCTCGACCTGGACCTGCGTGCCGCGGGCGGCGGGAGAGTAGTCGCGGTGCATGACGGCATTGACCACCGCCTCGCGCAGCGCCTCGACCGGGTACTCGTAGACGTCTTCCCGGCCCACCCCCGCAACGGTCCCGGCAATCCGCATGTTCCGGGTGATCGCGTCCACCGTGTCGGCCACTATCACGGGAACCGGGCCGTTCAGCGACCGGTTGTCGATAAAGCGAGGGCCGCCCTCCGGCACGACTCCCCTGTCGTGCGACGGGAACACCACGAAGGTGACGTTCAACTGCGGGAAGAACTGCTGCGGATAGACGCCGAGCGCCAGCAGCCCCGCCAGCGAGGGCACCGCCGCGCCGGCCCCCGAGCTAGCGGGCACGAGCACCCCCAGCCGCTGCAAGGCCACCTCGTCCGTCGCAGAGCGGAAGGCCCTGGGCTGCCGGCGCCGCATCCGCCTTAGCAGCGCGGCGACAGCGTCCTCGTCCAGGTCCGCGACGGACGCGTCATCGACAGGTTCCCGGTCGTCGCGCGGCTGCCCCCGATTCGCGTGGAGCAGCCCCACCTCGTACTCCGACAGCTTCCGGTCCCCGTCGCCGCCGCGGATGAAAGAGCCCTGGTACTCGCCCCTGCCCTTGATGTAGGCCGGCTTGCTGAGCGGACTGATCTCGGGGACTTCCGCGACGACGACGTAGGCGCCCTCGAACGCGGCGATTTCTATCGCCGACCTAACAGGAGGGTGAACGTCATCGGCACAGGCTCTGGCGAGCGCATCGCGCGCGCTAACCGCGTCGAAGCCACGGGCCGGACGGAACCCCGTCGCTTCGTCAAGCCCCAAGATCAGCGTGCCGCCCGCTCCATTGCTGAACGCGCTGAGCGTCTCCGGCACTGTTTTCGGCAATTTCCCGGCAGCCGACTTCACCTCGACCGAATGCGTATCGCTGCCGAACGACCGAAGTTCGGCCACCACGCGTTCCAGTTCAGCGCTCTCCAACAGTCTCCTCCGCAGCTCCGCCATTCGCATCGTCAGTCTACCGTCAGTCTACCGGAATTGCTACTGACGGTAGACTGATAGTCATCGCCAAGTACCGGGCACTTCTCCTCCGGCGCGGCCTCGCACTGCTGCCGCTCCCGGCCTCGTGCCAGACCGCACGCCACCGGCCGCTCGCCGACCGGGCCGGGTACACCGTGATCCCGCACTCCAGCTCGATGACCTCGCCACCGCCCCGGTTGGATTCACGTCCGCTATGCCCGCGAGGACTCTAGCGCGAGTCGGGCCGCCGACCTTTTCGCACGCACGGCGGCGGGTCATGCGGCTCCGCGGCGGGGTGGTTGTGGAAATATGTGGGGATCTGTTGGGATCTTGGCCTGCGCGAGCGCTGTCCGCGTCATCACCGGTCGCTTCTCTTCCTGCCTTTGCGCAGGTAAGAGTGCTAGCAGCTAATCTCGTGTTGGAGCCGGTGAGCGGATTCGAACCGCTGACCGTCCGCTTACAAGGTCGTTTCGGGTGCTGTGCCCAACTGCAGTTTTCCAGGTGAGGGTCGGTTCCCTCGTTGTCTGGCTACCGCTCAATGTCTGCGGTTTCCGTTCACTTCTGGCACGCGGATGGCACGGTGAACGCCTCGAAGCGGAATAACGAACGCGCTCACCTTCGTCTTCTCTGCCGAAACAAGTCCACCAAGATAACCGGCCAACGACCCAAGCACCACAAGATAATTAGACCGCTAGCCAGTAGAGCCAGTGCGGCGCCGCCGATCCACGTTGGTGACAGTACCCACCACCACGACCAAGTGACGATCCCTGCCAGCTTGAGCGTGATGATAGTGATGTAACCCGCTCCAGCCAGCAAACGCGCAACGTCAGAAGCGCTCTGCGGTCGCTGCACCTGGATTCTGGCCATCCCGCAAGCCTAATGATGCTCGGACGGGTTCTGTCAAGGGGCGGCGCAGCCGATCCCGAAGGGACGCCGAAGGCGCCCTTGGCAGGTTCCGGGAGACCCCATAATTCCCCGCTGGTGGTTGGGGGAGCGCACTTCTCACCCAACCACGCAGGTGCCGAGCCTTTGAACTTCCCCGCGGCTTGGCGGCTAGCCTCGTCGCCCTGGTGCTCGTGGCCGCTGGCCGTTCGCGCGACCGCCATCTCGCGAGGTCGTTGCGGCGGGTTCCCCGTGCGGGCCTGACCGGGGACGCGGACCTGGCGGCGGGGCCGTCCGCGCCGGAGCGCCCCCGCGCGGGAGGCGGCGGGCGTAGCCCGCGCCGCCCCCGGTGACCAGCCTTCCCCTGACGACAAGTCCGCGCCCTCGGCTGGCCCCACCTCTCCCACACCGGCCGCGCCTTTTCCTGGCTTCCCTTCGCGCGACTTCTTCCACTTCGGTCACGCCCGCCGAACGGCGACGGCGGGCGCTAGGCCGCCCTTGAAACCGTAGAGAAAGTTGTCACAGGGCAGGTGCAGGCACGGTGTCCTCCGTCGGGTGATGCGCGACACTCGTCCGCCAACTGATCTGCGGCAGTCTAAAACGCGGATCGCGGCAGATGCCTGCGGTTGGACTGCTCGCGGCCGGTGGCGGCGGCGATGATCTCCGCGATCAGGGGTCATGATGCTCGCGGGGGCTGAACGGCGGTCCCGTGAGATTTTTCTGGCACAGCGGTGGATCCGGGGCGAGTCGTTCGTCTACCGGTTAAGACGCGGCCGGAGCAAGGCCGCCAGGACAAGGGAGTCGCGGGATGACGCAGTACCTGATCTCGTTCGGTGCCCAGGCGGCGGACCACACGAGGCAGGCACCGATGTCAGGCTCGGCTTGATGCGTGACACTCCGTTCTGCCAGGGATCAGCCGAGAGGTTTGCTTTTGATGGATTTAGCTTCTCGCGATCGCTTAGCGCGGCTTGAATCTCTGCTTTCCAGCGACTCAAAGGCTAGGCGCTCATCTTCCTTCCGTTCACGCCAGACCTGAAGTTCAAACTCCTTTTTATCCGGACTGAACTTCTCCAAATTTCGCCTTACATGCTTTTCGTGACTTAGTCGCTGTTCCACATAGTGCTCATATCTGCTTTCAGCAATGGCGTTATCATAGAATCGACCAATTGGACCCTTAAGTAGCAACGTTAGAGCACCAAGAATACCGCCCGCTCCCGTCAATGTCGCACCACACGCAAAGCCGCCAGAAGTCAGGGTCATGGTAACGAGACCTGCTATTACTGCCAACAGGAAGATCGCTACCGTCACAAGATAGAGACGAAACGCCCACCTGACGCGCAGATCAGCACCAGCCTAGAACAGCGCTCCCTGCCAGAAGTAAGCGCGGATGAGCCGACCCGCAGCCTGGCCACCGATGTACTACGAAGGTGGGCCGAGAATTTGCCCGAGCCAGTCATCCCGAAGTATTAGGCGCGCCAGGATGTCTAGTCCCACCTGATGCTTTACGGATCAGTCCCAGGACATGCTTTACAGATGGAGGGTTATTCAGGCTGTTCGGTAGAAGTGCAAGCCGATTACCGCTGAGATAGTCGTCTTAAATGTTTTGAGCGGACGCCGGTAGTCGGTGTGCATTATGGTCCAGTTCTTGAAGTGCGAGATCACCTGCTCGATCATCCAGCGGATCTTGTTGACTTGGCTGTTGTACTCCCTTTGCCAGTCGAGCAGTTCGCCGCCTGCTGGTTTCCTGTAGGGCGTGATCATGTTGTTTCCGATGTATCCTTTGTCGCCGATCCAGTTCTTCGGGTTCATCGTCAGCAGGACGCCGGATTCTTCCTGGCAGTAGTTGTCGTGGCGGCTCCCGTCGACCGGGTCGGAGATCCAGGCGAGCTTGCCGTGAGTCGTGCAGGCGACCTGCACGTTCATGCCGGTGGTCTTGTGCTTTCCCGAGTACAGTTCCTTGCGTCCGGCCCATGACCAGCATGGGAGCAGCGTGCCGTCCAGGATGTACTGGGCATCAGGGTCAAGGTCGTCAGCGGTAGGGACGAATTCGCGTACCGCTTCCGGAATGAGCGGAGTTACAGCGGATATGGCACGGCTGATGGTTGACTGTGAT
Organism: Trebonia sp.; assembly: GCA_036509215.1. Classification (GTDB taxonomy): domain Bacteria; phylum Actinomycetota; class Actinomycetes; order Streptosporangiales; family Streptosporangiaceae; genus Trebonia. The sequence goes on along the minus strand of DATCGA010000635.1, from coordinate 265 downwards.
ACTCCGAGTGATTCACCGATTTCTGCCTGGGTGCGGTTGTGGCGCATGTAGGACAGTGCGGCTACCACCGATTTGAAAAGACCCAGGCATGGCGGCCACATCATGGCATCAGGGTCGCGCTCAACGGAAGCGATGAGCACGCAGATATCGATTAGCTCGTCGCGGGTGAAGCCTGTGGTATTATACATGGCGATGACCTGTTTCTTTTGATTGAGTGTGGTAACCCAATCATTTCGAGAAACAGGTCATCTTTCATTCAGGCGCG
>DATCGA010000634.1:0-9608 GCA_036509215.1 Trebonia sp. | reverse complement strand
GACGGCACCCAGGCGCTGGTGGCCGAGGTCGCGGCCGAGCACGGGCTGCCGTTCGTGGTGATCACGGCCGGGACCCGCAATCACTTCGCGCTCGACCTCGGGCTCGACCGGGATGACCCAGCGACCTGCCTGGCGGCCCTGTCGGACGGGGTTGACCTGCGGGTTGACCTCGGCGTGATCGGCGGCCAGGTGTTCGTGAACAACGCCTCGTTCGGCGCCTACGCGGAGATCGTGGAGACCCCGGCCTATCGCGGCGACAAGCTCGGCACCACGCTCGACGTGCTGCCGAACCTGCTCCAGGGGCAGCGCGGCGCCCGGCTGGAGGCGCGGGCGGACGACGCGGAGATCATCGCGCCGCAGGCGCTGCTGGTCTCCAACAACCGGTACGGCAGCGCCGACGTGGCCGGGCTGAACCGCCGGGTGCGGCTCGACGGCGGGGTGCTTGGCGTGGTCGGCGTGACCGTGAGTACCGCCAACGAGGCGGTCCGGCTGCTGCGCGGCAGCCGTTCCGGCGGCCTGACCGTGCTGACCGCGACGGTGGTGACGGTGACCTCGGACACGCCCCGGATCCCGGTCGGCGTCGACGGGGAGGCGATGTCGCTGCCCTCGCCGGTGGTGTGCAGCATCCGCCCGGGGGCGCTGCGGGTGCGGGTGCCGCGCGACCGGCCCGGCGCCACGCCGCCCGAGCCGCCGGTGAACTTCGCGCGGCTGCGGCGGCTGGCGTCGTGGCCGTTCTGGCAGGGTCGTGGCCGTTCTGGCGGGGAGGCGGTGCCGGGGTGACCGGCGCTTACGAGCGGGTGACGAGCCTGGCCGAGCTGTTCGCGCGGGTGGGCGAGCTGGCGCTGGCGACGCTGATCTTCGACATCGAGCCGCTGGTGGCGCCCTGGAACGGCGGCCAGCAGGGGCTCGATCGCGGCGTGGCGGAGATTCTCGGTCACGCCGGGACGCTCCCGTCGGTGCGGGCGGTGGTCTTCTCGACCAACTCGTCGCGGCGGCCGTCCGCGCTTCCGGCCGGCCCGGGCGGGGAGGTCGGCGCGGACGGCTTGGTCGGCTTGGTCGGGTTGCGGGTCGAGTATGTGACCTCGGCGGCCAAGCCGCTGCGGATGGCGCCGTACCGCGACCTTCCCCGGCCGGGGGCCGTGATCGGCGACCAGCTACCGACCGACGGGATACTCGCGTATCGGCTTGGCTACCTGTTCCTGCACTACGACCCGCCGTACGGCCATGTGCCGATCGGGCCCCGGCTCATGCACCGCTGGGGCCGGGTCGTCCGCCCGGTGCTGTTCGGGCAGCGGCAGCCGTAGCGGGACTGCGTGACGGCCTCACTTGACGGCATTACTTGACGGCGGCGGGGACGGACGGCTGCGGTGAGATCTCCGGCGCGGGCGCGGCCTTCCTGAGCCGGAAGGCGATGGCGAGCAGGAACAGCAGCAGGGCCATGCCGCCGAGGATGTAGGCGTTGCCCCAGATGAGCTGGAACCCGTGCCAGTGGTACTCCACGTACCAGGGCTGGTCACCGTAGTTCTGGAACAGCAGCGGGTTGGTGTTCTTCTGCAGCCAGAGCAGGCCGAGGGAGAAGTTTCCGAGGTTCCGCACGTGGGTGAAGATCGCGTCCGGCCAGGCGTAGTAGATGAAGACCATCCCGGCCGCCGCCGCCCAGAGCCAGCCGGCCACGCCCTTGGCCCCGCGCCGCCACGCGTCGATCGCGTAGTGGGCGGCGGCGGCGATGCCGAGGGCGATCCAGACCCAGTGGTGGTCCCACGAGATCGGCGAGACCAGCAGCCCGGTCAGCGCGGTGACCAGGATCGCGGGCACGCGGTAGCCGGCCCGGTCGAGCAGGTAGGCGGCGGCGATGCCGCCGATGACCGCGAGCACGCAGGCGATGATCCAGGTGGTCTGGGCGCCGGCGATCGATCCGGTCAGCCGGGTGATGAGCCCGTGCAGCGACTGGTCGCCGGCCCAGCCGGCGAACCCGGTCCGGTTCCCGTCGGAGATGACCATGCCGTGCAGCCACCACTTGGACGAGTCGTGCGGCAGGACGATGAACCCGACGACGACCGTGCCGAGGAAGCCGCCCACGCACCCGGCCGCCTCCCGCCACTTCCTGGTGACCAGCAGGTACGGGACGAAGATGAGCGGCGTGAGCTTGATGCCGGCCGCGACCCCGGTGGCCACGCCCTTCCACCAGCGGTACTTGCCGTTCTTGGTGTAGGAGGGCTGGGTCAGGTCCCACATGATCGCGGCCATCAGGATCAGGTTGATCTGGCCGAGGTAGATGGTCCGCACCACCGGCTGGAGCCAGAAGGTCGCCGCCGCCGCGAGCAGGGTCGCGCCGAGCCGGACCCGCCGGTCGCGGTAGCCGAGGCCGTAGCAGGTGAACCAGATCGCGGCGGTGAATGTGATCATGTTCACCACGACCGAGATCGAGTACAGCGCCGTCAGCGGGATGAACGAGATCAGCGCGAACGCGATCGCGGCGAACGGGGTGTAGGTGAACTTCAGCGCCAGCTTGCCGGTCCCGCCCCAGCCGTAGAGCGGGTCGTAGTAGTGGGGGTTGTAGTACGGCGCCACGTGCCGGACGATCAGCCCGCCGTCCCAGTAGACCTTGAGGTCGACCTCCTGAAGGGCCCCGTTCTTGCCGCTCAGGGCCGCGTAGAGCGCCCAGCTGACGATGATGAGGAAAAAGGCGACAGCACCGGCCCAGACGAGCCGCGTGCCGGGCAAGGAGGCAGAAGCCTTAAGGTTGCCTTTACTTTTGCCCTGAGATGTGCTATCCACCGAATTCACACGGGTAACGATATCGGGTCAGGGGCCCGCGCTAGTCGGGCATCACCCACTCTCCGCCATACTGGGAACCATGCCAACGCTGACCGAGGTGCAGACCGAGCCGGAGCAGGCATGAGCACGGCCAGCCTGGTCTCGTCCGGGCCGCTGCTGCTGGCCATCCCGGTCGCGGCGGCGGCGGGCGCGGTCACGTTCCTGTCCCCGTGCTGCCTGCCGCTGGTGCCCGGGTACCTGGCGTACATCACCGGGATGTCCGGCGCCGACGCGAGCGCGGACGGCGGGGCGGCGGTCGCCACCGCCGACGCTGACATTGATCTGAGCGCGGAGGAAGCCGGGGCGGCCGGCGGGGTCACCACCCGCGCCAGAACCTCGGCGGCCGCGCCGGCTAATCCGGCCCGTGGCCGGGCGGTCGCGGGGGCGATGCTGTTCGTCCTCGGCTTCTCGGCCGTGTTCTCGCTGATCGGCCTCGCCGCGGGCGGGGTCGGGGAGCTGCTCAAGACGCACACGGACGGGATCACCCAGGTCCTCGGCGCGGTGACGATCCTGCTCGGCCTGCTGTTCTTCGGCGCGTTCGACCGGTTCATGTTCGCGGGGCGGATCTTCAAGCCATCGGTAACGCCGCGGGCCGGCCTGGCGGGGGCGCCGCTGCTCGGCGTCATGTTCGGCGTCGGCTGGACGCCCTGCATCGGCCCTACGCTCGGCGCGGTGACGATCCTGTCCGCCCAGTCGGGCACGGCCGCGCGGGGCGCGTTCCTGTGCTTCATCTACGGCCTCGGCCTCGGCATCCCGTTCATCCTGGTCGCGGCGATCTTCCAGCGGATGGTGGGGGTCCTCGGGTTCTTCAAGCGGAACGCGCGGATGGTCAGCAGGATCGGCGGCGTGCTGCTGGTGATCGTCGGCCTGCTCGAGGTAACCGGCGCGTGGACCGCGGCGATCATCTGGCTCAAGGACCACTGGTTCAACTCGTACGTCCCGGAGCTGTAGGCGCCGGTATTGGCTGGCGCGTGCTACCGGCGCGCGGCGGCCTTGGGCTTGGTCGCGACCGGCTTGCGCGGCGGCTGGGCCTCGGTGCGCGCCGTCGGGGCGGCGCGGGGTTCCGCTGCGGCCTCGACCAGCGCTGCGAACAGCCGCAGGTCGTCGCTCTCCTCGGGGTGCCAGTGGACGCCGATGCCGAATCGGTGCCGGTCGACCTCGAGGGCCTCGGTCACCTCGCCGTCCGGCGACCAGCCGGCCACCGTCAGCCCCTCGCCCAGCCGGTACGGCGCCTGGTGGTGCGCGGCCGGAACCATGACCCGGCTGCCGAGCAGCTTGCCGAGGAAGCTCTCGGGGCCGAGGGCGACGTCGTGCGGCGCGTAGCGGGCCCGGTCGGCGCGGTGCCGGGGCAGGTGCTGGGTGAGCGTGCCGCCGCGTGCCACCGTGAGCACGTGCAGCCCGCGGCCGACGGCGAGGAAGGGCACTCCTGCCTCGAGGGCGGCGCGCATCAGCGCCAGCTCGAACCGGTCCCGGCGATGCTCGGGCTCGTCGGTGTCATCGCCCCGCTGCTGGTCGTAGTTGGCCGGATCCAAGTCCCGGCCGCCGGCGAACACCAGGCCGTCCAGGGTCCCGATGAAGGCGGCCACGGAGGGCGGCGGCACCGGCGGCAGGACCACCGGGGCTCCACCGGACCGGTCCACGGCGCGGATATAGCTGACGGGCGAGATCACGGCCTCCCGGAGCCAGTCCCCCCAGCGAGCCGCGTCCAGCTCGCCGGTGATGCCGATGATCGGGCGACCCATCAAATCCTCCTGCTCGCTGCGATAACCACGAGAAGCGCCAGCCAGGTAGCATCCCAGCTCCGGCCCTTAACGTCATTCTTCCGGACAAGAGCAGGTTCTGCGTCTCGATGGAGTAATTCAGTGTTCATCTTTCCGCAGAAGCACCGCGCGGAGGGCTTGGTCAGGGTGCGACGCGGCCGTGCCCGATGAACGCCGCCTGGGTCAGCGGCATCAGCCCGGCCCAGATCGCCTCCATCTTCTCCGCGCACATCTCGATCTCCCGCTGCGGGAACGAGGGGAACGCCGCCCCGTCGACGTGCCTGCGCAGGGACAGGAAGTTCATCAGGGATCGCGCGTTCATCGTCACGTACATCGACGAGTAAATGTTGAGCGGCAGCACCATCCGCGCGACCTCGCGGGCGACCCCCTCGGCCAGCATCTTCCGGTAGGCGGCGTAGGCGTGCTCCGACGCCTCGCGGACCGTCTCGTCGACCAGCGCGTGCTGCTTGTCGGTACCGGGGTGGAACTCGTAGGCGCCGGGCTTGCCGACCTGGATCAGGTTCCGCTCCTCGGCGGGCACGTAGAACACCGGGCCCAGCTCACGGTAACGGCCCGACTCCTCGTTGTAGGAGGCGATCCGGTGCCGCATGAACTCGCGGAACACGAAGATCGGGGCCTGCACGTAGAACGTCATCGAGTTGTGCTCGAACGGCGAGCCGTGCCGGTCGCGCATCAGGTAGTTGATGAGGCCCCGGTCCCGGGCCGTCGGCCCCTCCACCGCCTTGTCGGGGTCGGCCGACGCGGATTCCAGGGTCTTCTCACCGAGGGTGGAGACCCGGGCTGCGAACAGCACGTCGGCGTCGGACGCGCTGGACCGGACGAGCTCGACGGTGACGTCGGAACGGAACTGGACTTCGGGGGCGGCGGCTTCACTCACACCGGACACTCTAAATCAAGCCTCTGACATTCCCGGTGGCATCGCGCGGGAGTTAGGCGGGTACCGCGTAGATGCGGTTCTGGCCCGGGATGTTCCGGCCTGCGAAGAAGAGGAACCGGAAGTCGAGCCACCCGCCGAACCCGACGATCACCGGGTCGGACACGTTGCCCGGGGCACCGTCATCGCCGTAAGACAGCAGCTGCCCGTCGGCGTTCACCGCATAGATGCGGCTCGCCCCTGACCCGTCCTGGCCAGCGAAGAGAGACTTGAACTCCAGCCAGTCGCTGAACCCGACGATCACCGGGTCGGAGACGTTGCCGGTCGTTCCCGTGTCGCCGTAGGACAGCAGTTCGCCGCTCACGAACGGAGGCGCGTAGACGCACGCAGTCTGCAGCTGGCTGGCCTGGACAAGGCAGCCGTTCCCGTCGAGGGCAGCGCTGGGGGACACGATCGCGTTGATAAAGAACGCGAAGCCGGTCGCTGTGGCCGTTTCTGCGGTTCCGCCCAGGAAGACGCCGTTCTGGTCGAACAGGTCAAACCATATGTTGTTGCAGTTGCCGGCGCACGGGTCGCACTCCTCGGGATTGCTGAGGTCCCCTTTCGGGTCCACCAGCATCTCGGTAATCTCGTGGCTCAGAATGTGCGCGTATACCTTTTCGTGCTGGATGCCGTTGATCGTGTGATTATTGTCGGCCACGGACAGGCCTTCTCCGAATACCAGGCAATAGCAGTAGGGAATTCCGTTGCCGGTCATGCTGTGGAACGGGTTGCGTTCATTTGAGAACTGCGGGCTTCCCTGCAGGCTTCTATTGTGGAGCACCACAATGCAGGGATTAATCACCTTTTCGACCTGCGCGATACTGGCGCACTGATCTATCCAGCCCTCGAACTGCGACAGGGTAAACGAGTCGCCGCTTACGTTCGCGGTAAACGGGATGACGTCCTGCGAGACGCTGACGCTGCTCGTGCCGTAACGGGACGTATATCTTTGAATGGTGATGAGGGCTGTGCTTGCGTAGTCGCGCGCGATCTCCGTGTCAGCAATGCTGACCGTGGCGGACGGCTGGCCGGTCTCCTGGAATATGGAGCTGGAAGAAGATCAGGGTCCCGTGGAACAGAGGACCGGATGCGTTCAGGCGCGGGGCGGGGACCGGGTTTTCTGCGAGCCAGTCCCTGAGCTGCCGGTCTTGGGTCACCTGGTCCCAGTCCGACGTGGCGGACAGGCGAGCCAGCACACTCGAGGGCAAATGCTCGAGTTGGTCCAGGCTCGCCTGGGATATCGTCGCAGGAACGGCCTGGCGCAGGTGCTTCAGGACCTTTACCGCCCTGGTCGCGCACAGCGGCTCCATAGCTCCCCCTTAGCCGACACTGCAATACGGCTGGCATTGTCGTGAACTGTACTCGGGCCGGACAATACTGTCAGGAGGGGCGCGCACGCCTTCCCAGGTCCTGGCGGAGACGTCTCTACGCCTCGTCAGTTCGGAGGGTCCCATCGACGGCACGTTCACCAACCCGGTGGTCGCGGGCTTTCATCCCGATCCGAGCATCTGCCGGGTGGGCCCGGACTATTACCTCGCCTGCTCCAGTTTCGAGTACTTCCCCGGCGTGCCGATCTTCCACAGCCGGGACCTGGTGCACTGGGAGCAGGTGGGCAATGCGCTGGAGCGGCCGGAACAGCTGTCCCTGCCAGCGTCGGTGCCGTCGTCTGGCGGTGTCTACGCACCGACGCTCCGTCATCACGATGACCGGTTCTGGCTGGTCACCACCGACGTCTCCGGCGGCGGCACGGTGCTGTTCACCGCCGAGGACCCGGCCGGCCCGTGGTCCGACCCGGTCCGCCTGCTCGACGTGACGGCCATCGACCCGGACCTGGCGTGGGACTCCGATGGCCGCTGCTGGTGCACGTACGCCGGCATCGAGCAGGTCCGCATCGATCCAGGAACCGGGCAGCAGGCGGGGCAGCCGCGCCGGATCTGGTCGGGGACGCCCGGCGCCCGGATGCCGGAGGCGCCGCACCTGTACCAGATCGGCGACTACTGGTACCTGCTGATCGCCGAGGGCGGGCCTGAGCGCGGCCACGGCATTTCCGTCGCCCGCGGGCGGGCGCCCGATGGCCCGTTCGAGGCGTGCCCGGCCAACCCCATCATGAGCCATCGCAGTACCAGCCTGGAGATCCAGAACACCGGCCACGGGGACCTGGTCGAGGCGCCGGACGGATCCTGGTGGATAGTGCTCCTCGGCGTCCGGCCGCGCGGCGGCACCCCGGGCTGGCACGTGCTCGGACGCGAGACCTACCTGGCCCCGGTGACGTGGGCCGACGGGTGGCCGGTGATCGGCACGGTGGTGTCCGTGATGGCCGCACCATCGTGGCCATCCCATCCCGTTGCCGCGCCGCCGGCGCATGACGACTTCGACCTGGCCGCGCTGCACCCCCGCTGGATCTCGGTACGCTCTCGCCCCGCTGAGCACTGCTCCACCCAGGACCGGCCGGGATGGCTGACCCTGCGGGCGCGCGGCGCGTCGATGGACGATCCCGACGTGACCTTCGCCGGCCGACGGCAACAGCACCTGTCCTGCCGGGCACGGGCGCTGGTGGACGCTGCCGAAGGGCGCGGCGGCCTCGCCGTGCGCCTCGACGAGCGCCATCACTACGAGATCGAGGTGGCCGACGGCGAGGTGCGCGTGTCGGCCCGGATCGGGCCGCTGCGGCAGACGGTCGGCGCCGCGCCCGCCCCGTCCGGACCGGTGGTGCTGAGGATCGAGACGCTTGCCGCTCCGCTGGGCCTGGCCCTGGACCAACCGCTCCAGGAGCCCGACCTGGTGTCCCTCGGCGCGGAGGATCCAGACGGCGTGTTCACGGTGCTTGCCTCGCTCGACGGCCGGTACCTGTCCACGGAGGTCGCGGGCGGATTCACCGGCCGGGTGATCGGCATGTACGCGGCGGCGGGCACCGTCCGGTTCGACTGGTTCGACTACGAGCCGCGACCCGAGACGCAGTCCTGACATCGCGAGCGAGCTACCCGGCGTCCTCAGCTGCGCAGGCGCGGAGGGCGTCGTCGAGGACGGACGGGCGCGGTTCGTCGAGCTGCCAGCCCTCGCGCTTGAGGCGTTCCAGGTCCGGGAGCGCTTCGGGAGCGCCGAGCGCGGCGGCCGCCTCGACGATGAGGTTCCCCGGATCATCGTCCAGGCACGCGAGCAGGACGGGCAGAGCGCGGGGGTCGTGCCGGAGGGCAAGGCCGAGCAGGGCCTCGCCGGAGGTGTCTCCGTCGGGGTCATCGAGGCGTGCCGCCAGCGCGTCGCGGATGGCGTCGCTGTCTTCATCCTCGAACTGGCTGCCCAGGCCGAATGTCGCCCAGTCCCGCGTCTCGCCGTCGGGATCGGCGGACAGCGCGATAAGCGCCTCGATGGCGTGCGGGCTGGGCGGATCGCCGGCCGCGCCGGGAATCGCGAAGGCGACCGCGTAGCGGACGTTCGCCGACGGATGACCGGCGTGGCTCAAGATCGCGGGGAGCGTGCGCGGATCCCGCAGAAAGCCCAGGGCCGTGACCGCCGCCGCGATGACGTCCGCGTCCGTGTCCTGGCTGGCGTCGATCAGCAACGGGATCGTCTCGTCGTGGAATGGCCGCTCGGCAAGGTATCCGATCTGGGCCAGTACGTCGACGGCGGCCATCCGCTCGAGCGTGTCGGCCGATCCGGCCAGCTCGCATACGGCGTCGAAAGCCGTCCGATCGGTCCGGCGCTGCAATTCGCGGACGATCGCCCACCGGCCGTCGTCCTCGTACTCGGCTATGGCCGCAACCCGGCGCAGAAGCGGTCGCACGTCATCGGCCGACGGCTGACTGTCCATCGTCGAAGAGTACGGAGAAACAGGCCAGGGCACCTCATGGTTTTCCGCCCGATCCTGATCTAGCGCTGGCCGGACCATCCATAGTCCGGCTGCCAGCCGAGGACGCGCGCCGCGGCGGAGCAGTCGAAAAGGGCGCGCCGGGGCGCGCGATCGAAGGATGCAGCATCGCGGACGGGCACCGACGGAGCGAATCGCTCGGCCATGACCCGGCTCGGCTCGGAGGCGGCAATGTCGGAAGCACACAGCAGCACGCGCTGATGCCCGGACACGGTCACCTCCAGCGCCT
>DATCGA010000633.1:0-8786 GCA_036509215.1 Trebonia sp. | reverse complement strand
GGACAATTTCGCCGCCGACCGGGCCGCGGCTGAGGCGATCATCGAGGTCAGCCCGGTCGTTTTCGCCTGCGTGCGGGCCAACCGCGGCTTCCTGCAGCGCGCGGTGCGCTACCTCGCCGGCCAGGCGGGGATCCGCCAATTCCTCGACATCGGCACCGGCCTGCCCACCGCCCATAACACTCACCAGGTCGCCCAGCAGGTCGCACCGGAATCCAAAGTCGTCTATGTGGACAACGACCCGATCGTCCTCGCCCACGCGCGCGCCCTGCTGACAAGCACCCCGCAGGGAGCGTGCGACTACATCGACGTTGACCTGAGGGATACCGAAAAGGTTATGCGCCGGGCGGCCGAGACGCTCGACTTCGCCCAACCAGTCGCCGTCATGGTGCTGTGCACCATGCAGTACGTGCCGGACGCCGATGACCCGCACGCCATCATTTCCCGTCTGATGAGCGCGGCCGCGTCGGGAAGCTACCTTGCGATGTCCGATACGACCAGGGACATTGACACGGAAACGATGACGACCGGCGCCGCGCGGTACAACGCCAAGCTCGGATCGGCCGTTTTCACGCCGCGCACGGGGGCCGAATACGCTCGCTTCTTCGATCACCTGTCGCTGGTGGAACCCGGCCTGGTGCCGATGCCGCAGTGGCGGCCGGATCCCGCCCCTGGCCTCCAGGAGGTCATCCCTATGTACGCCGCCATGGGCCGCAAGCCCTAGGCAGGACTCACTCAGTCGGCGAGACCCCAGGGGCCGGTGCCCGAGATCTTGCGCGGCGAGATGCGCGTCACGAAGCCTGCGGGGTAGTTGTCTCCAGGCGGCGGGAACTGGCCGTTGGTGATCTTGCGGAGCGCGTCGACCGCCCCGCCTTCCACGACCCGCGCGATTCCCTTGATCACCGGGTAGGGCTGAACCCTTCGAACGGGACATCGGACTCCACCGATAGCGTCATCACAGGTGCTGGCGGGCGAGCCAGGACAGGGTGAGGTCGGCTACTTCGCGCCATCCGTGATCAAGGACGAGCGAGTGGCCGCGGTCGGGGAAGGCGTGATAATCGGTGACCGCGCCCGAGCCGGAGTAGAGCTTGTAGGCGGCGCGCGCCACCACCTCCGGGACCGTGTGGTCCTGGCCGCCGGCGACGATCAGCAGGGGCCCGCGGTCCCGCCTTCTGGTGTCGACGGCAGCCGGAGACGACTTCTTGAAGTTCGCGGCCGAGGCCTCGAACAGGGGCTTGCCAGGTCCGGGGATCGCCCACTGGTCGAACAGCTCGCCGGATTCGCTCTCGGTGAGCGCGTTGCCGAAGCCGTAGCGGAACTGCTTCCTGGTGAGCGCTATCGCCCGCTTCTTGTTACCGGGCTTGGACAGCACCGGGAGCCCGGAGCGGATCTGGGCGAACGGCAGCGGCTTGACCCCCTTGATCTGGCCGGGGTCGATCGCGATGGCCGCCGCCGCCACTCCCCCGGACAGCAGCTTCTGCGCGATGAGGCCGCCGAACGAATGGCCGATCACGATCGGCTTGGCCGGCAGGTCCCTGATGACGTCCAGGTAGCCGTTGGTGATGTCGTCGATGCCCTTGTTGGCGACGGCGGCCGCGTTCTTGCGGGTCTGCTCCACGCTGTCGGAGTCGCCGGGCCAGCCGGGCGCGATCGCGTCGTAGCCGGCCGAGCGGAATAGCTCAACCCAGGGTTGCCAGGCGGTGGAGTGGATCCACAGCCCGTGGATGAAGACCACCGGGACGGATGGTGCGGTCATGAGTTCCTCCGGGAATCCGGTCACGCGGGGATGACGTAGGGCAAGTCGCTCGCCCGCTGGTCCTTGGCCACGGACGGCTTGAGCCCGTAGCGCGCCTCGTGGTGGAAGCCCGGCTCGGAGTGCAGGCCGTTGACGTTCGAGTTGACGTCCATGACGAACACCGTGCTGCTCTCGCCAGGGAACACGTACAGGTCGTCGATGTACAGCTGGCCGGTCTGAGCCGCCAGCGGCGTGTCGAGGTGATGTGACATAGGGACATTCCTTTCCCGGGTGGTTCAGCCGACCGTGCGGGCGGCGTTGAGGATGACCCTGGTCACCGCGCCGGGGTCGCTGATCATGGACAGGTGCGGGGCCTTGATCTCGGTGATGTGCGCCCCGGCCCGGTGAGCCATGACGAGCTGCTCGGCCGGCGGGATGACGTGGTCGGCGGTGCCGATGACGGCCCAGGACGGGATCGTCTGCCACGCGGGCGCGTTGGTCAGCGACTCCCCCAGCGTGCTGGCGGCCAGCGGCTGCTGCTCGGCCGCGAGCGCGGCGCCCTCACGGGCCGGCAGGCCGTTGGCGAAGCACCCAGGGAACACGCTCTGCTTGACGTACACGTCCGCGTCGCCGGCCGCCGCGCCCGGGAAGGGCACGAAGTTCAGCACCGTGCTCGGATCGGCGACGGCGAGGCACGACCCCGGCTCGGCGCCGGACAGGGTCCCCGGCGTGTCGCCCGCCGCCGGGATGAAGGCGTCGTCGTAGACCAGCGCCTTGACCTGGGCGTTGCCGGTGGCGGCGTTGGTGATGACGAACCCGCCGTAGGAGTGGCCGACCAGGATGATGGGACCGGAGATCGTGCTCAGGAAGTCGGACAGGTAGGCGGAGTCGGCGGACACGCCGCGCAGCGGGTTGGGCGGGGCGTCAACGGTGTAGCCGCGCGACTGGAGCTCCTCGATCACGGCGTTCCAGCTCGAGCTGTCGGCCCACGCGCCGTGCACCAGCACGATGGTCGGCTTGACGGCGGCCGCGCTCGAGGAGGGCGCGTGACTGGCGGTGGTCGCGGCGGTGGTGGCGGGCGCGGCGGTCGCGGCCGTCGCGGAGCTGGCGACGCCGACCCCGAGCAGGGTCCCGGCGATGGCCAGCGACACCCCTGCTGCGGCGAGCCTCGGCGCGGTCAGCCTCGGGACATTGGAGATACGCATGAAATGGTGCCTTCCCTCGTGGATGCGGTGGCGGTGCGGCCGCCGTCCCGGCTGGATTCGTCAGCCGGGGGTGATCTGCGGCATGCCACCAAGCCTGCGCCTGGCGCGCGCGCCGCACATGACTTGATCAAGTGATTAACCGCCGCCGGTCTCCGCTGCGGCGAGGATGGCCGGGATCAGTGATGCGCGGCACGGCGGCGGACGCCGAGAATGGCACTCACCGCGCAATCAGAGAGATGAACGATGAACTTCGCGAACTACGTCCCTGGCTCGGCCGCCTGGCGCTGGCCGGCCTGGCGGGCCAGCTCGACCCGGGACCGGATGCCGAGCTTGGCGAAAACGTGGCGCAGGTGCGAGTTCACCGTGTGCACGGAAATGTAGAGGCGCTGGGCGACCTCACGGTCGGACGCGCCCTGGGTGACCAGCCGGACGACCGCGAATTCGGACGCGGTCAGCTCTGGCCATTGCGCCGCGGCCGGGTCCGGATGCCCCGGTGCCCGCTGCGCGCCGTAGGCGCGGAGCAGGCGGCGGACGCGGGCGGCGTCTCGTTCGGCGCCTGCGGCGGACTGCAGCCTCAGCGCCTCGTCCAGGTGGCCGACCGCCTCGTCCTTCGCGCGTTCCCCGAGCAGCCGGCCGGCGTCCTCGAGCGCCGCCGCGCGGACCAGCGTCCGCGGGTCGCCTCGGTAGGCCTGGACGGCGGCCAGGGCCAGGTCGGGATCGTCGTCGAGAAGCGCCCGCGCGTGCAGGGCGGCGGCGCGCAGTCCGGGAAAGCCCGGATTCCCGTCCGCATCGCTCTCCAGCCGCGCGGTGACGGAGGCGGCGTCCGGCCGCTGCCCGGCCGCTAGCAGCAGCCGCACCAGCTCGACGGCGTCGGAATGGTCGAGCGGGCTGGAGGAGTGCACGTACCCGGGCGCGAGGACGTCGAGCAGGTCCGGGCCGATTGGGCCGCCATCGAGGCGGACCGTGAGCCACGCGCCGAGGCGTCTGGTGGTCGCGCAGCCGCTGGCCGTGCCGTAGAGCGCCGCCGCGTCCCGCCGGGCGGTCCGCAGCGCGACGGGGTCGCCGGTGCGCAGCGCGATGTCACCGAGGACGTAGCCGGCGACGTGGTTCAGGTAGCCGAAGCTCTCGTCGCCGATCTCGTCGGACATGTCGAGGATCGCCTCGGCTTCGGCGCGGGCGTCGGCGAGCTGCCCGGCGGCCAGCCGTGCCCGGCACCTGAGCATGGACCAGACCCGGATGTTCCTGGGGACTTCCTCGTCCTCGCGGGTGCCGGCCTCGATGATCGCGTGCGCCTCCTCCAGCCGAAACTCCGAGATCAGCAGGAGCGACTTCCACGTCTCCGGCACCCACATCCGGAGCTCCTTCGGCTCGTGCTGGCGACGGACCGCCTCGCTCGCCAGGGCGATGGCGCCCCGCCAGTCACCCTGGGCGAAGGCGAGCAGGGCGCGCGGGACAAACGTGACGATCTCGGCCGTGGGGTCGCCGCTGGCGGCCGCCTCCGCGATCGCGTCCGCGACCGGTCCGGCCGCCGCGTCTGCCTCGCCGCTGATGTCGAGACCGCAGGCCAGCAGGGACAGCAGGTGGACGCGGAGCGCGGGCGGGACGCCGGGCATCCGCAGGGCCGCCTGGCACTGCTCGGCGACGGCGGCCGGCGCGTACTGGGCCATCAGCATGCCGATGCCCAGCCGCGCCTGCGCCTCGGCCATCGGATCGGCCAGGTCGCTCCCCGACGCGGTGAGGAGCTTGGCCGCCTCGGCCGCCCGGCCCGCCTGCACGAGCAGGTCGATGGCCTGGACGACGGCCTCGCCGCGCTCGGGCCCGCCGCGCGGAATGAGGTCCAGTGCCCGGCGGGACAACGGGACTGCCACCGCCGGGGACATCCGCCCGATCTGCGCCGCGGCCCGCCGCAGCAGGCCGGCCGCGGCAATGTCGCCGGGCTCGGCGACATCCATGACCAGCTGGGCGACGTCGGCGGCGGAGGCCCCGTGCTGAAGCATCACCTCGACCGCGGTGCGGCGCATGCTTCGCCGCACCGCCTTGGGCAGGCTGGCGTCGACGGCCTCGCGGACTAGGTCGTGCCGGAACCCCAGACGGTTCCCGTCCTCGGTCAGCAGCCCGGCGGCGATCGCCTCCCTGATCTCGCTGCGCAGATCCATTGGCGGCCTGCCGAGCAGCCCGGCCAGCTCATCGAGGGAGAAGCTGTGGCCGAGGACCGAAGCCATCTCGACCGCGTCCCGAGCGGGCGCGGTCAGCCGCGCGAGCTGGCTGACCACCCAGTCGACGAGCCGGCGGGGCAGGCGCGCGCCCGCAGCCAGCCTGACGATGCCGCCGTCGACGTTCACCATTTTCTCCGCGCGCAGCCCGCGCAGCAGCTCGGTCAGCAGGAACGGCTGGCCGTCGACCCGGCTGAGCACCTCCTGCAGCGCCTCATCGGGCTCGCCGCCGAGCATGTCACGGGCGATCTGCGCGACCGCGGTCTCATCGAGAGGCCCCAGCCGGATCTCGGACGCGCCGGCCGACTCCAGCCGGCGGACCGCGTCCTGCGCGGCGTCCGGCAGCTCCCCCGGGCACAGCGCCAGCAGCCAGCCGATCTGGTGGGTTGCCAGCCGCCTGGACAGTGTGATCAGGGCGCGGGCGGTGGCGGCGTCGGCCCACTGCAGGTCATCGAGGACAACAAGCAGCGGCACGCTGCGGGCGGCTTGCTCGAGTCCTTCCTGCAGCTCGCGCAGCAGCCAGAACCGCTGATCAGGGGACCGGCTGAGTTCGTGCAGACTCGCGGGATCGACGGGCGGCTCGTCGGTTGAGACCAGAGCGTCCAGGATCGGCCCGAACGGCACCGCCCGAGCCGCGGGGTCCCCGCCGCCGGAGAACGCCTGGATGCCGCCCTCGGCCGCCAGGCGCACGGCCTCGGCCAGCAGCGTGGACTTCCCTACGCCGGCCGGGCCGATGACGATCACGACGCTGCCGTGCCCGGCCCGGAGCGCCGTCAGCTGCCCGCGCAGCACGTCGAGCTCGGGCTGCCGACTGTGCAGTCTTGGGGGCACCTGGCCATCGTAATTGACGTTCAGCCGGCCGGCCCTCGGCGACCGGCGTCGCGGGTGCGGCGGGCTGGCGTGCCTGCGCAGGTCGTTCTGACGATTTATGTCCTGCGGCTTGAGGCCGAAGGCGCCTAGCTTGAGTCGCCCGAGCTGAAGAAGGAGGCAAAGCTGCCTGCAACTGCGGTTACCACGAAAATAGCCCATGCCTCCAGCGCGACATCGATGACCTTCCCCACTGCGGTCACCGGATTCGTGAGGGACGACGAGACGCTGAGCAGTTGGACGACCGTGAAGAAGACCGCATCACCGAACCCGTTGATCTCCCGCCCTTTTTGCCGCTCTCGAATATCCATATGAGTACGGAATCCTCGCGGACCATAGACCCTGGCCTTTCTGGCGCTTGGCAAGGTCGTCAGATGATAGACCTTCGGCGGAGTGGCGTGCCTGGGTGCAGAGCAGCCGGCCCGCGCAGGGATGCGCGGGCCGGCTGGGGTGCTCTTATCTAGAGGTGCCCGGACTGGTTATGGGTAACTGGTTACGGTGGACGGGGTGGTGTTGGTTGGGGTTGCGGCGCCTATCTCGTTGATGACGTGCTCGATGGTGCCGACGTCGCCCAGGGACACCGTGAGGATGTCGTGGAACTGCACGCCGGGGACATCGGGCGCCTCAAACGCGTGGTCGGCGACCACCGCCGTATTGACGTTGAAGTAGCAGTAGCTACCTAGCCCGTAGGCCTGGTGGGTGGTCACGTTGGGACCCACCTCGTAGGCGGCGTAGCCGTCGGATGTGCCGTTCATCCAGGCGGCCTGGTTGGGCGGATCGTAGGGCATCTCGTTCTGGAAGAAGATGGTCTCGCCTCCGTTGCCGAACCACTGGACGTCGTAGTTCTGGTAGTGCTCGACGAACAGGCCGGTTGCGAGCACGTTGTTGCCGTTGACGACGAGGCCGTGCTGTGCCGTGTTGACGGTCCAGCCGACGGTGCCGGAGTTGCCGTGGTCGGCGCGCCAGGCCCAGATGTCATCGAGCAGGGTGTTGTTGGAGTTCACGACCAGGCTGTTGGTGGCCTGGCCGGCGATGTCGCCGCCGATCCGGAAGAAGACGTCCTGGACCGAGGTCGGGTTGCTCGCGTGGCTCGCGCTCGAGCCCGCCGGGCCGATCTGGAGCAGCGTGTTGGAGTTGGTGGTGCCGGCGTCGAACAGCAGGCCCTGGAGCCGCACGCCATTCACGTCAGCGACGTGCATGGTGTCCACGCCGCCGGTCGGGATGAGGGTCGGGAAGCCGATGCCGAGCACGACGGTGTTCGGGTTGTTGACCTGGAGCGTCTGGTTGATGGAGTAGACGCCGGGGGTGAAGAGCAGGTTGCAGCCCTCGGCCAGGGCCGAGTTGATCTGCGCCGCCGTGTCGGACGGGGTGGCGACGAAGAACGTGCTCATCGGGACGCTGGTGCCGGGAGTGTTGCTGGTGGGCGACCAGCTCGGGCCGACGGCGTTGGTCCGCAGGCTCGGCTCGAAGACGTTGTAGTTGCCACTGCTGTCGACGTACATGTAGGGGATGTCGCGGGCGACCGGGGTGGTCGCCAGCGTGGTCATCGGCGGGGTCGGGTAGCTCTGCGCGGGCGCACCGTTCACGCCGGAGAACACCATGTTCCAGACGGAGCCGGACCAGCTGCCGAGGGTGCTGTCCTTGGTGTAGTACTGCTGCTGGGAGACGCTGGACGCCTGGCCGGTGACGATGCTGTCGGCGATGTAACCGCCGCTGGCGTAGCCGTAGCTGGCCGGGTAGAGCTCGAGGCCTCCGTTGACGTCCATCCGCTCGAACGGCCCGGCCTGGGCGACGGCCCAGCGGTCGCTGCCGGCGGAGGGGGTGATCTCCATGTTCTCGGCGCTGCGCCAGAAGTTGTCGGTCGCGTTGCCGGTGCCGTCGAACGAGTCGACGGTGACGTCGCTGGCGTTCAGTGCGACCGAGCTGGGGTTCTGCCCGAGGCCCTGGACCGACACGTAGTAGCCGACGTTGTCCTCGACGCCGGTGTACGTGCCCGGGTCGAACAGCTCGGCGTAGCGCTGGGTGCCGAACTGGTTGACCTTCTGCGAGTTGAAGACTGTGTTCAGCGTGTTGTTGATGGTGGTGGCCGACTCGCTCGGGTTGAAGACGTAGACGTTCGGCCCGAAGTTCGGCTGGTTGGACCCGCCGACGCAGCCGGTCGCGGCCGTACTGATCGTCCAGGTGAAGGTGGCCGACCCGGACGCGCCGGTGGTGTCCTTTGCGGTCACCGTCGTGTTGGCGGTGACGGCGGTGGTGGGGGTGCCGGTGATCAGGCCGGTGCTCGAGTTGATGCTCAGCCCGGCCGGGAGGCCGGTTGCGGAGTAGGTGAGGGTCTGGCCGGACGCGGAGTCGGTCGCGGCGATCTGGAGGCTGGCGGCGGTGCCGACGGCGCCGACCTGGCTGCCGGGGTTAGTCACCGTGACCGTGTCGCCGGGGCCGGTGCCGCCGCCGGCGGGCGAGATCTCGATGCCGTTGACCTGGGCGTTGTCCTTGACGTTGACGAACTGGATGGTGACCGCGCCGGCGCTGCTGGCCGTGGCGGTGAACGACTCGGCGACCGCCTTGAACTCCCCGCCTGCGGTGGCGAAGATGTCGAAGTTGGTCAGCACCTGGGTGCCGTTGATCAGGACGTTGAAGGTGCGGGATCCGGCGGCGGTCCAGTAGGCCTCGTCGAAATCGAGCCGCACGGTGTAGTTCGCCCCGGCGGTGAGGCCGGGGATCGTGTAGGTGAAGTTGCCGTAGCGGTTGTGCTGCCAGACCGACTGCGGC
>DATCGA010000632.1:0-7155 GCA_036509215.1 Trebonia sp. | reverse complement strand
ACAAGACCGATGCCGGCTTCGACCGCGACGGCCCCCAGTACGGGTACCCCACCGGGCAGCGGCTGTCGGACTACCAGGAGTGGGAGCGCGGCCAGGCCACCTTCGTGCGCGCCCCGATGGGTCCGGCCGGCCTGGAAACGCTGGACACGCTCATCATGGCGGGCATCGCGGCCACCCGCTGGGCCCTGGACCGTTTCCGCGACCTTCCGGCCTACGAGCGGCTCCGTGAGCGCGTGCGCGATGCCGACGCGCTCAAAGACGAGTTCTCGGCCCCGGCCGGGTCGCAGAAAGCAGCCGGGACGGACCGGGAGGTGCTTGCCGCCCTCGAGCGCGAGATCGATGACGAGGCCAAGATCCGTTTCCCTGGCGGCGCGGTGAGCCGAGTCAGGCTGCTGCAGTACGGCGACGACCCGGAAGTCGAGCCGGGCGACCTCTGGGTCCGGGTGATCCCCGCCGCCGACGGGCCCGAGGACTGGGAGCGGTCCCTGAAGGCATTCTGCGACGCCCACGAGGCCGCGATCGATCAGTTCGTGAGCTACCTGGCCGAGAAGCTCTGCCAGGTCAGGATATTGGAGTTCACCTTCAACGTCCCGGTCACCCGCGACGGCCACTGCCCCCGGATGAGCAGGGGAGTCGCGCAGAAGGTATCCGATTACCAGCGGGAGGAGCTTGGCGAAGACATCTTCGAGCTCACCCGGCTGGGACCGGCCGGCCTGGAAACGGTGGACACGCTGATCATGGCGGGCATCGCCGACACCCGCGGCGACGCCATAGGCCGGGCCCTGGACCGCTTCCGCGAGCTGCCGGCCTATGAGCGGCTCCGCGAGCACGTGCTCGATGCCGGCAGGCTCAAAGACGAGTTCTCGGCCTAGGACGTAGAGGTGCTAATCTCGGGTTCCTCGCAGGCGGAAGGCGTCGATGAAAGAGGCCATCGAGGGACGTCAGGGCCGGGGTCGGCCGCGCAGCGAGCGCGCGCGGGCCGCGGTTCTCGGGGCGGCGACGGACCTCCTGGTGAGCGGCCAGATCGACGCGGTCACGATGGAGGCCATCGCGGCCCGGTCCGGGGTCAGCAAATCCACGATCTACAAGTGGTGGCCGTCACGGGCTCACGTGATCCTGGAAAGCTTTTTTAACCGGGCCAGGTACACCATGGCGGTGGATGAGAGCGCTTCCCCCCGGGAGGTCCTCACTTCCCAGGTGCTATCGCTGATCCGGCTCTTCCGCGACAGCGATGCGGGGCCGCTGATGGCCGACCTGATGGCCGCCAGCCAGGCCGACCCCGACATTCGCGCCGCCCTGGAGGAGCAGTGGCTGCGCCCGCGCAGGCAGGTCTCAGCCGGCCTGCTGCGGGCGGGGATAGAGCGAGGCGAACTGGACTCGGGGACCGACATCGAAGCCGCGGTCGACCAGCTCTACGCACCCGTGTATTACCGGCTGCTGCTCCGTCACGAGCCGCTGCCCGACGCGCTCGCGGCGGCTCTGGTCGGGCAGGTGCTTGACGGGCTGCTGGTTAGGCCACGGTTAGGCGCGGGCGGCGCAGGGCGGCCACCGCCCAGATGCAAAGCGCGGCGAACGCGAGCCCGGCGCCGAGCATGGTGACGCCGACCCAGCCCTTACCGTCGTATATGGTCCCCGAGATCGCGGTGGCGACCGACCCGCCCAGGAAGATCGCGGTCATGTAGACCGTGTTGACGCGGGCCGTGGGCGTCGGCCCGCAGTTCGTAGATCTCCCGCTGACCGAAGACCTGGTGGCTCTGGACGGCGAAGTCAAGCAGGACCCCGGCCAGCGCGGTCCGGCCATGACGTTGCCGACGACCTTGCCGCGATCGGCCGGGGACGCCAGGTGTGCCGCGTACGGGATGAGGATCTGCGCGACCATCGAGCTAATCCCGACCACCACGGACACGGCCAAGAACACGCCGAAATTGGGCGCCAGGCCCGCCGCGAGCAACGCGGCCGCGGTTACCAGTAGCGTGCGGGAGGCGAGAGCCCGATTCTCGAGCAGGTCTCCCAGGGGAACGAGCAAGAACAGGCCGAGGGCGTATCCGAGCTGGGTCAGGGTGACCACGAGCTCGGTGCGACCCTCGCTGACGCCGAAGGTCGAGGAGATGCGGCCGAGCAGCGGCTGCGAGTAGTAGATGTTCGCCACGGCCATGCCGCAGGCTGCGGCCAGCACCACCATCACCCACCGCAGCCGCGCGGGTGACAGCCCCGCAGCTCCGGGGGCGCCTCCCTAAACGGCTGCGTGCCCCGCGCCCGCTCTTGCTGGGGCGTGCCGATGTTGCCCATCTGACCTCTTCGCGATTTCCTGGACGGACCGTTCGATATATCGGGCAACAGCACCCCGGGCAGCGCTTATTCCGGGTCCGGGTCATGCCGCAGGCGCGGAGTCACCACGGGCCCGTTCGGAATAGATCTTTTGATTCTTCAGCGCCCGCAGCTCCGAAGCGATGTGCAGGGATAGCCGGGACAGACCCTAGCCAGGCAGTTGCGTCAATGACTGAGAGAAGAGCCCATGGAGACCACCACCGTCGTCGAGTCTGCCCGCCGTGCGCTGGGGACGGTCGGCGTCTTCCTGCCGTTCTCGCGCACCAGACTGCCGTCGGCCGATCTGCAGCGCGATGCGGCTCGCCGCCTGGAGCGCGCCGGCTACGGCGCCACCTGGGTCAACGAGGCGGTCGGCGGCAAGGACGCCCTGGTGCAACTGGCCGTGCTGCTCGCGGCTATCGAGCGGATGGTGTTCGGCACCAGCATCGCCAACATCTGGGCCCGGGCGCCGCAGACCGCGCACGGGGCGGCCGCGTTCCTGTCGCAGGCCTTTCCTGACCGGTTCGTGCTCGGGCTGGGCGTCGGCTACCCCCACCAGGCGGCCAGCGTCGGCCGTGAATTCGGCCGCCCGGTGGGCACGATGCGCGAGTACCTGGACCAGATGGGCGCCCAGACCCAACTTCCGGCCCCCGATGTGGCCTATCCGAAGATCATCGGTGCGAACGGCCCGAAGATGCTCGCGCTGTCCGGCGAGATCGCTGACGGGGCGATGCCCGCGATGGTGCCGCCCGAGTTCACCGCCCAGGCCAGGCAGCTCCTCGGCCCGGACAAGCTGCTGGTGGTCGGGCTGGCCGTCGCCGCCGACGCCGACCCGCAGCGGGCGAAGTCGACGGCGCGGCAGACGGTAGCAGGCCGGCTCGCCGCGCCCGGCACCTACGCGGCCACCATGGCGCGGCTGGGCTACTCGGAGCAGGAGATCGCCGAGGTGAGAGACCGGCTGCTGGACGCGTTGGTCGGGTACGGCGGCGCGGCGGCGATCGCGGCGAAGGTGCGTGAGCACCTGGCTGCAGGCGCGGACCACGTCATGGTCATGCCGACCGCGGACTTCGCTGACGGCGTCGTCCAGCTCGAACAGCTGGCTCCGACGCTGGCCGGGCTCACCAGCTAGACGCTTCCATCGCGGGCGGTCAGCCGGTGACCGCCTTCAGGTCCGCCTCAAGCGCGGTCAGATCGAAGCCGGCCGGATTGAGGCCGTTCGCCTCGATGAAGTCCTCGCTGATCACGGCGAACGACTCGTCAGCGTAGGCGTTGTAGAAGCCCCAGCTCATCGCCTTGATCTGGCCCCACGTCACGACGTAGAGATTGTCCGCGTCATAGGACACGGCGGGGATGCAGTGGCCGTTGTTCTGGTCCGGCGCGGCGTTGCCGACCGGGCCGCCCGGCGGGACCACCCACGGAATGGTGAGCGGATCGACGTTGGGCGGCACGGTGAAGTCCGGCAGCGCCACCCCGATGTAGATGCTGCCGAAGAGCCAGCAGGCGCTCTGTGCCTGCGCCTGGTTCTGCAGGTCGATGCTGGTGAAGGCCAGTACCTTGTGCCTGTCGATCCCGTCCCGGCGCCAGTACTTGAGCACCGACAGCATGTCGCAGCCCTTGTCCGGCGGCGGCGGGGTGCCCACGAAATGCTCGTAGAACGAGAGCACGCTGGGCGGCGGCACGGTGATCTCGGCGCTGGCGTTGGCGGTCCAGTTCTGGATCATGTGCCCGGCCGCGGCGCAGGTGCAGTCACCGTACTGGTCGTTGTAGTACATCGGCCAGCTGTCGACCTTAGCGCCGTAGCTGACCGTCGCCGGCGGCGACGGCAGCGCCGGCTTGACGTAGCTGGCGAAGCGCATCGTCCTGTCGTCGAGGACGGGGCGATTCTTTCCGAGCCGGTAGGCCATTGTCGGTCCTCCTCTTGGTGTATGACGAAAGCTCCCTGCCTGGGCACTGGCAACGGGAAAGAATTCCCGGACCGAATGGCCTGGGAAGCGCCTACTGGGACGTGAGCAACGCCTGTTTACGCCGTGTTTCTTATCCCCGATTTGACCCGAATCCGGCTGACCGGCCTGCGCTCCCTTTCCCCGAGATGCCCCCAGCGTGCCCAGCCGAGGCTATTTTCGATCCGTCACTCCCGAATGTCAATGCCCATTCAAGAAAACGCACCGGACTCGCTGCGCCTGTGCAGATCGGATGAAACCGCCATCCGTTCGGAATAGCTCCTTAATTCCATCCGGCGCAGCGGCGTGGGGCCGTCGGCGCCGATGTAGTCCAGCGCGGGGTTGCCGTTCGCGATCGGCCTGGCGGATAGGGCTCGCCAGGCCGCACGTCGCACCGGGTCGTGCCCGAACAGCCAGAGCAGTTCCAGCTGGAGCACCGGCATTAGCCGGGGCGAGGCGACGATTTCGTCAACGGTGCCGAAGACGGCACGGACCAGGTGTCTCCGGCCCGGGACAGTCCCGTGAGCCCGATCCGCTCGGGAAGGCGGAATTCTGCGGTCAACGGCCGTCGGTCCTGTCTCGTGGGGAACTCGGGGGGAAACCGCGATCGGTCGGGCGGTTGCGGTTCGATTGAGCGGAACCAGCGCTCGCGCCGCTCGAGGTCCGCGAGCGGCGACTTCGGCCGGCCGCGGTTGCCGAGCTGAGTGTAGGCGAACCCATGCCGCCGCGACACCCCCACGGCTCGCCAGGGCGTCGAGCGACATGGGCCATCGACACGGTGCGATCACCCTGCCTTCCCGAACGCGCGGCGGGCGAGAAGCACCATCACGATGGCGAGGATGACGAGACCCGCGGCTAGCCAGGCGGCCTCACGGATGCCGGTACTCCCGAGGACAACGCCGCCCAGGGCGGCGCCGGCGGCGATGCCGGCGTTGGAGGATGCGTTGATCCATGCCCCGGCCAGCTCCGGCGACGTGGCCTGCGTGCGCACCGCCGCTGTCTGGTAGACGGCCGGCACCGCCCCGAAGGCGCCGTTCCAGACAGCGCCCGCGACGATCACCAGCGCCAGCACGGGAAAGGCCGCTCCGGCGGCCGCGATCCCCGCGGCCAGCATTGCCAGGACCGCCAGGGCAGTGCCGCGCAGGTGGCGGTCGAGTCGCGGACCTGCGGACCAGACCCCGATCAGCCCGAACGCGCCGAACACCAGGAGGATCGGACCGACCGCGAGAGTGGATGCGCCGGAGCGCAGCAGGAGCACGCTCACGTAGGTGTAAAGCGTGTACTGACCGACGAAGACCAGGGTGTTGGAGCCGATGACGGTGACCATCTGGCGCAGGCGCCCTGGTGCGGGGCGGCGCTCATCGGCCTGCGACCGCACATCCGGCAGCATGACCGCGACCAGCACTCCCACGACAGCCGTCAGCGCGGCCAGGGCGAAAAACGCGGCGCGCCACCCGGCCGCGTTTCCGAGCACCGTCGCGAGCGGTACGCCAAGAACGAATCCCGCCGGCACGCCAACCGAGGCGAGCGCCAGCGCCCGTCCTGTCTGCCCGGGAGGCACCAGCCGAGTGGCATATCCAATGAAGACGGAGAAGAACAGCGCGTGCGTCACACCCCCGACCGCCCGTCCGACGGCCAGCACCGCCAGGCTCGGCGCCAGCGCCGAGACGACGTTGCTGATCGTGTAGCTGCTCATGGCGACGAGCAGGAGGCGCTTGCCGGGTACACGCTTGGTGGCGAGGGTGAGCGGGACCGCCAGCGCCGCCACTATCACCGCGTAGAGGCTGACCAGGAGGCCTGCCGTCGACTCGGCCACGCCGAATGCGTGACCGATCGCAGGCAGCAGCCCGACCGGCGCCATCTCCGTCGTCACGGCCGCGAACGCCGACAGCGACAAGATGACGAGGTCGATCCGCGCGCCGCCGAGTCCGGGCTCCGGCGGATCGATCACCCCGTTCCTGACCATCGGCGCAGGCTCCTTCACGGTTTATTCGCGTGGCGAGGATATTAAGAGATTATCATCGTTCGGCGAGTATAATGACGACCATGAAGGCAGGGCTCCGGACGTCCGCACAGGCTGCTGTGCTGCGCGCGGTCCACGACCACCCCGGCATGACGCGGGTCGAGGCGGCCGCCGAGATCGGGATACCAAGCGGATTCGCGGCTGAGACCGTCGCCCGACTGGTCGCGACGGGGCTCATCGCCGAGCGCCCGGCCCTGGCCACGGGCCGCCGCGGCAGGCCCACGGCGGTCCTTGTCGCGCATCCGAACGGGCCGCTGGTGGCCGCCGCTGTCATCGGCCAGGAGACCTGGCAGGTCGCCGCGGTTGAGCTCGGCGGGACGATGATGGCCGCGACCGCCCGCGCGCACGACGGTGACCAGGACCGCGTGCTTGCCGACGTTGCCGCCGCGCTCGAGCGGATACGCGGCCGGTTCGGCGCGCGGGTGCGGGCAGCGGCCGTGGCCGTGCCGGGCACGGTGGCCGGCAGTCGGCTGGTGCTTGCCCCCGGGCTCTCCTGGCACGGGGTGGACTTGTCGGGGCTGTGGCAGCACTACGAGCCTGGCAGCGAGTTCGTCGTCGGCAACGACGCGACCCTGGCTGGCATCGCCGAGTCCCGGCGCGCCCCCGGCTTCGGCGCCGGTACGATGCTCTACCTGCACATCGCCGACGGCATCGGCGGGGCAGTCGTCGAAGCCGGCCGTGCGGTCACGGGAGCGACCGGGGCCGCCGGGGAATTCGGGCACATGCCGTTCGGCGACCCCGGCCTGCGCTGCCGCTGCGGCGCCGCCGGCTGCTGGAACACCAGCATCGACGGCCCGGCGGTCGGCCGCTTCCTGCCCGGGGACATCCCCGGCGGCGACGGCTGCCTGCGTCACGCGCTCTCGTCAGCGCGGGCAGGCGATCCCG
>DATCGA010000631.1:0-11819 GCA_036509215.1 Trebonia sp. | reverse complement strand
CATCACCGAGTAACGCACGGTGGACGAGGCCCTGCTTCGGTCTCTCACCCCGACCGTCATCGGGATCCTCGGCCGCCGCGGAGCCGACTTCGCGGCGGCCGAGGACGCCGTGCAGGACGCCCTGGCCGAGGCCGTGCGGGTGTGGCCGGACGACCCGCCCCGTGACCCCAAGGGCTGGCTGGTCACCGTGGCCTGGCGCAAGTTCCTCGACGGCGCCCGCGCCGACACCTCCCGGCGGCAGCGCGAGGCGCGCGTCGAGGACGAGCCGCCCCCGGGCCCCAGCGAGTCGGTGGACGACACGCTCCGGCTGTACTTCCTGTGCGCGCACCCGTCGCTGACGCCCGCCTCGGCGGTCGCCCTCACGCTGCGGGCGGTCGGCGGCCTGACCACGCGCCAGATCGCGCAGGCGTACCTGGTGCCGGAGGCGACCATGGCCCAGCGCATCAGCCGGGCCAAGCGGACCGTCTCGGGCGTGCGGTTCAACCAGCCCGGCGACGTCGCCACCGTGCTCCGCGTGCTGTACCTGGTCTTCAACGAGGGCTACTCGGGCGACGTCGACCTGGCGGCCGAGGCGATCCGGCTGACCCGCCAGCTGTCGGCCAGGATCGGCCATGAGGAGGTCGCGGGGCTGCTCGCGCTCATGCTGCTGCACCACGCCCGTCGCCCGGCCCGCACCGGCCCGGGCGGGCGGCTGGTGCCGCTGGCCGAGCAGGACCGCGGCCGCTGGGACACCCGCCTGATCGCCGAGGGCGTCAGCGTGCTCCAGGCAGCCCTCAGCCGCGATCGGCTGGGCGAGTTCCAGGCCCAGGCCGCCATCGCCGCCCTGCACGCCGACGCCCGGTCCGTTGAGGAGACCGACTGGGTGCAGATCGTCGAGTGGTACGACGAACTGGTGCGCCTCACCGGCAACCCGGTCGCCCGGCTCAACCGGGCCGTCGCGGTGGGCGAGGCCGACGGCCCGCAGGCCGGCCTGGCCGCCCTGGCGGCGCTCGACCCGGGTTTGCCCCGCTACGCTGCCGCCGCGGCGTACCTGCACGAGCGCGCCGGTGACATCGCCGCCGCCGCGCGGCTCTACGCCGAGGCGGCCCGGTCAGCGCCCAACCTCCCCGAACGCGACCACCTCACGCGACAGGCCGCCCGCCTTAACGCGCAGCTGCGCCGTTAGGCGGCCGGGTGCCCGGCGACCGGATCGCCACCGCCGCCACCCCCAATGCAGTGACTATTCAGTCGCGTTCCGTAGTCTCGGTTCCGTTGCACGGTGGTGATCGGCAGTCGGTCGTTGCGGACCAGCGAAGGAGCACTCATGACGCGCGACGCAGGAAGTTCCACCATTCCGTCTGTCCTCAACGACCCGCTCCGCAACCACGGGGCCGCGTTCACCGAGGCCGAGCGCGAGGCCCTCGGCCTGACCGGGCGGCTGCCGGCCGGGGTGCTGACGCTGGACCAGCAGGCCCAGCGGTCCTACAGGCAGCTGCAGGCGCAGGGCAGCGACCTGGCCAAGAACGTCTACCTGGAGCAGCTGCACGACCGTAACGAGGTGCTGTACTACAAGGTCCTGCTCGACCACCTGGCCGAGCTGCTCCCGATCGTCTACGACCCGGTGGTCGGCGACGCCATTGAGCTGTACTCGCACGAGTACCGCCGGCCGCGGGGCCTGTACCTGTCCATCGACCAGCCCGACGACATCGAGAAGGCGTTCGGCAGCCTCGAACTGTCAGCCGACGACGTCGACCTCATCGTCTGCAGCGACGCCGAGGAGATCCGCGGCATCGGCGACTGGGGGGTCGGCGGTATCCAGATCTCCGTCGGCAAGCTGGCCGTCTACACCGCGGCGGCGGGCATCGACCCGCGCCGGGTGATCCCGGTCTCGCTGGACGTGGGCACCAACAACGAGGGGCTGCTGAACGACCCGCTGTACCTCGGAAACCGGCACGCGCGAGTCCGGGGCGAGGCGTACGACTCCTTCATCGCCAGGTACCTGCAGGTCGCGTCGGAACTGTTCCCGAAGGCGCTGCTGCACTTCGAGGACTTCGGGGCCAGCAACGCGCGGCGGATCCTGCTGGCCAACCGGGACAAGTACCGGATGTTCAACGATGACGTCCAGGGCACCGGCGCCATCGTCATGGCCGGGTTGTTCAACGCGGTCAAGGTCACCGGCACCCGGTGGCGGGACCAGCGGGTCGTCATCTTCGGCGGCGGCACCGCCGGGATCGGCATCGCCGACCAGATCCGCGACCAGATCGTCCGCGACGAGCTCGATCAAGCCCGCGCCGTCAACCGGATCTGGATCGTCGACCTGCCGGGCCTGCTGACCGACGACATGAGCGCGGGCCTGCTCGACTACCAGCGTCCCTACGCCCGCGCGGCCGCCGAGGCCTCGGGCTGGGACAGGACGCCGGTGGAGGTGGACCCCTCGGCCGCCACCCGCTGGCCCGCGATGGCGGCCCTGCGCGACGCCCGCGCGTCCTCGGGCGTGATCACCCTCCGCACGGAGATCGAGCAGGTCAAGTCCAGCACTCTGATCGGGGCGTCGACCGCCCACGGGGCATTCACCGAGCAGGTCGTCCGGGCCATGAGCGCCGGCGTGGAACGGCCCGTCATCTTCCCGATCTCCAATCCCTTCACCAAGATCGAGGGCATGCCCGCCGACATCATCGCCTGGTCGGACGGCAAGGCGCTGGTGGCGACCGGCCTGCCGATCGGGCCGACGGAGTACGACGGCGTGCGCTACTGCTTCGGGCAGGCCAACAACGCGCTGGTCTATCCGGGGCTCGGCCTCGGCACGATCGTCTCCGGCGCCTCGAAGGTGACCGACGCGATGGTGCTGGCCGCCGCCGAGGCGGTCTCCGGGCAGGCCGACGTCAGCCAGCCGGGCGCCGCGCTGCTGCCGGCGGTGGAGAACCTGCGCGCCTCCTCGGCCACCGCCGCGATCGCGGTGGCCCGGGCCGCGGCCGCCGACGGCGTCGCCACCAAGTCCCACGACGACCTGGTGCAAGCGGTGCAGGACGCCATGTGGCAGCCCGTCTACGCCAACGCCGCAGGCTGAGAAGGCCCGGCCGACACGCACTACGGCAGGTGCGCGATCAGCGGTTGCCCGGCAGCGGTCCTGGCGGCGTAGTCGTCGGGCGTGGCCGTCCAGGAAGCGGGGCACCCGCTCGTCCCGCATTCGCATCCGAACGGGTAGCAGGGCGCCGCGGTGAGCCCGGCGTCCCGCATCCACAGCCTGCCCTGGCGGTCGGCCGCCCGGTTCTCGTGCCTGCGGTACCTCGATGACCGGCCTTCCGCAGAGCGCCGCGCTGGCGCGGATGCGCCCGGCGATAACGGCGTCACGCTGCAGGAGGCGATCAAGGCGCAAGCGCCTCGCTGCCTGGCTGTCCCCGAGCGCCTCCGCCCTCGCCAGCCGTTCCTGCCGGGCAAGGCGCGTGCGGCCCGGATTGGGGCGCGAGCCAGACACCCCACCCGACGGGAAGCCGGCCGGCGAACCCGGGCAGCAGCTGCGGGCCCTCAACGGTCGCGGGAACCGTGCCCAGGTCACGCGCGAGGACATCGCCGAGCATGAGGTCCAGGCGGAGCCGGCTGACGGACTCGAAGGCATCAGCGGCGGCTTCAGGTCCGCGGGCGAGCTGCTCGTCGAGCGAGTCCCCGGCCGGCAGCCTGGCCTGGTGATCGTAGGACCACAAGTCCACCGGGTACAACGGCAGGTCATGGGAGCGGGACTGGTGCCTGCAGAAGGTGGTTTTCCCCGCCCCCTGCGCTCCGCCCACCCACAGCATCGGCGGCCACTCTTCCTGCCCGGGTCGGCTCACGGGCATCAATGCTACGGCGCGGAATGTCAGGACACGGCGACCAGCAACGTCCGGCCGCGCAGGCCGCCATCGGGCAGCCCGCCTGCGCGTAGCAGTGCAGGCCGCATTCCGGTACCGTCGTCGGCGTGCTGGTATGGATCAACGGCCCGTTCGGAGGCGGGAAGACCGCGACCGCCTTCGAACTGCGGCGACGGCTCCCGGGAAGCGTCGTCTGCGACCCCGAGCACCTCGGCTTCGGCCTGCGCCGCATGCTTCCGCCCGCGCTGCGCACGGACTTTCAGAGCCTGCCGGCCTGGCGATCGGGGGTTCACGAGGTACTGGACCTCGCCGCGCGCAACCACCCGGGTCCGATCATCGTCCCGATGACGCTGATCGACTCCGGCTACTTCACCGAGATCATCGGACGACTGCGCGAAGACGGGCACGACGTGCGGCACTTCGCGCTGCTGGCCGACCGGGCCACGGTGCTGCGCCGGCTCAGCCGACGCGGACTCTGGCTCACCCGGGAGGGCTGGGCGGTCGACCGGCTCGACGACTGCCTCGCCCGGCTACGCGAGCCCGAGTTCGCCGAGCAGGTCCGCACCGACCAGCGGACGGTGCCCCAAGTGGCCGGCACGATCGCGCGGATGGCAGCCCTGCCCGTCCGTCCCGACACCGATGGACGGCTGCGCGGGTCGCTCCGCCGTTACTCGACAAGCCTCCGCCATGTCCGCTTCGACTAGACCCGGACCCCATGTGATAACAGCAAGAAGCGAGCTCGCGGGACGGCCAGAAGCCGAGGGCGACGCCGCTTCCGGCTCACTCAGCGAGTACGGGCTGGCCGACTTCGAGGTCCCGGACGCGACCGCCGCGCTCATCGCCGAAACGGTGCCGGAGAACACCGCGCTCGCCTATCGGTCGCGCTGGCGCTCCTTCGAGGCGTGGTGCACCCAGGCGGGCCGGGTCGCGCTGCCGGCGACCGCGCAGACCGTGGCGGCCTACCTCACCCACCTGGCGACCGGGCGCGGGCTGAAGGCCACCACCGTCGACGCGCACCTGACGGCGATCAGGGCGGTGCACCGAGGCGCCGGGGCGACGACGCCCGACGCGCTGACCGCTCGGAAGGTCGTCGTCGCCGCGCAGCGCCGGGAGGCGGCGCGCGACGGCCGCTACGGCCCGCGCAAGGCCGTGCCGGTCATGGCCGCGGACCTGCCGGCGATCGTCGCGGCCTGCGACGACCAGACCGCGGTGGGACGGCGCGACCGCGCCGTCGTGCTGCTCGGCTTCGCCCTGCTCGCCCGCCGCTCCGAACTGGCGGCGCTCAATCTCAGCGACGTCGAGCTCGTGCCCGGCGAGGGCCTCGCGGTGACGATCCGCGCGTCCAAGACCGACCAGTCCGCCCGAGGGGTAATCCGCCGGATTCACTACGCCGCGAACGAGCAGGTCTGCCCGGTCCGGGCGGTGCTGGCCTGGACGACGTTCCTGGCCGCCCGCGGCATCACGACGGGACCGCTGTTCACCCGCATCGACCGCTGGGGCAACGTGGGCCCGGCTGCGGGCGGCCGGTACGCCGACCCACCGGCGTCGGACCGGGCAGCCGCGCGGCCGGGTGCCGCCCGGACCAGCCGCGACGGCCGCCTCCGTCCGCAGGCCGTCGGCGCGATCGTCGCGGCCCTGTGCGAGTCGGCCGGCCTGGTGGCGGAAGACCGCGGGTATAGCGGCCACAGCCTCCGTCGCGGCGGGGCCACGTCCATGCTCGCGGCCGGCGCGCAGCCACTGCACGTCAGCCGCCACGGCCGCTGGTCCGACGGTTCCCGCTCGTTCGCCGGCTACGTCGAGGAGGCCACCGGCTTCGGCGACGCCAACCCGACCAAGGGCCTGCTGTTACCGAAGCCCGTAGACCCGCAAGCCCGCAGGCCCGTGAAGACCTCAGACCTCGTCGTCAAGCAGCGCGAAGATCAGCAGGTCGTGCAGGCCGTCGTCCTCGAGCCCGGCCCGGCGGAGCGTCCCTTCGAGGCGGAAGCCCGCCTTCTCCGCCACCCGCTGCGAGGCGACGTTCTCCGCGGTGGTCGACAGCCACGCCCGCTGCAGCCCGCCCCCGGTGAGCGCCCACTGGGCGACGGCGGTGAGCGCCTCGGTCGCGTAGCCCTGGCCGCGCTGGTCGGCGCGGACCCCGTAGCCGATCTCGGCCGACCGGGTCTCCCAGTCGGCGTGGAACACGCTGATCGATCCGACGATCTGGCCGAGCGACCGGTCGAGCATCATCAGGTGAACGGCGGTGCCTTCGGGCTCCGGCAGGCGCTGGCCGGCCGCCAGCCAGTCGTCGAGCCGCGCAGGGTCGGACGGCGCACCCGGCGGAAGCGCCTCGTGCTCGGCGTTGACCGCGACCTCGCGGATCAAGTCGGCGTCGGCCAGGCTGAACTCCCGCAGCTCGAGCCGGACGCTCATGATCGATGGTGATGGGAACGATGGCACGGCGGGACTCTAGCGCACGAACCCCATCGAGAAAACCAGAAAACGGGTCAGCCGACCGGAAGCGTGGTCCTGCGCGCGGCCCGGGCCAGCCACCGGCCGTCGTAGAACTGCACGTCAATCGGGTGGTCGAACGCGGCTGAGACGTTCTCGGTCGTCACCGCGGCCCGCGCGGGCCCGGCCGCGACCACGCGGCCGTCGGTCAGCAGCAGCGCGTGGGTGGTGGAGGAAGGCAGTTCCTCCAGGTGGTGCGTCACCAGCACGGTGGCGACGTCGGGGTGCGTCTGGGTGAGCAGGTCGATGGCCTCAAGCAGCTGCTCCCGGGCGGCGATGTCGAGGCCGGTCGACGGCTCGTCGAGCAGGAGCAGTCGCGGCTCGCAGATCAGCGCCCGGGCGATCAGCACCCGGCCGCGCTCGCCCTGCGACAGCACCGGCCAGCGCTGGCCGGCCTTCGCGCCGAGGCCGAGCGAGGAGATGAGCGCGTCGGCCCGCTCCGATTCCGCCGTCGTCGGCTGCCAGCGCAGCGTCGTCTCGATCGTGCCGGTGAGCCCGGTCAGCACGATGTCCCGCACCGTCAGCGGTGACCGGAGCGGATGACGGGGGTTGACGTGCCCGATCATCCGGCGCAGGGCCTGCAGCTCGACCCGGCCGAGTTGCGACCCGAGCACGTGCACGGTGCCGGAGGTGGGATGCGTCACCGCGCCGCAGAACCCGAGGATCGTGCTCTTGCCCGCCCCGTTGGGGCCGAGCATCGCCCAGCGCTCGCCCCGGTTCACCGTGAAGCTGACGCCGCGGATGATCTCCTTGCCGTCCCGGCGGTAGGTCACGTCCCGCAGCTGGAGCACCGGCGAAGAGGCAAACGTTTGCAAGCGCACCCGGTCGATAATACGAGGTCAACCAGGCTGGACCGCACCCAAGGCCGCCGCTACTGGGCCGAGTGCAGGTCGGCGGTGAGGCTGACCTGCTTGTCCGGCCGAGTGAGCGCCTCGACCGCACCGGTGACGCTGTTGCGGCGGAACACCAGTCCCGAGCTCCCGCTCAGCTCGCGCGCCTTGGCCCGCTGGCCGCCGGGGAGCGTGACGATCGTGCCCGCGGTCAGGTACAGCCCCGCCTCGACGATGCAGTCGTCGCCGAGGGACACGCCAAGTCCGGAGTTGGCTCCGAGCAGGCAGCGCTGGCCGACGGAGATGACCTGGGTGCCGCCGCCGGACAAGGTGCCCATGATGGACGCGCCGCCGCCGATGTCGGTCCCGGCGTCGACGACCACGCCCTGGCTGATCCGGCCCTCCACCATCGACGGCCCGAGCGTGCCCGCGTTGAAGTTGACGAAGCCCTCGTGCATGACCGTCGTGCCCTCGGCCAGGTGAGCGCCCAGCCGGACCCGGGAGGCGTCGGCCACCCGCACGCCGGTGGGGACGACGAAATCGAGCATCGGCGGGAACTTGTCCACCGACCGGACGTCCAGGTAGAGGCCGCGGCCGAGCGCTCGCTCGCGGACGGCGCCGATCTCGCTGACCTCGACCGGTCCAAGCGACGTCCAGCACACGTTGGGCAGGACCTTGAAGATCCCCTCGAGGTTCACGCTGTTCGGGCGCACCAGCCGGTGCGAGAGCAGGTGCAGCCGCAGGTACGCATCGGCGACGTCGGCCGGCGGCGCGCCCAGGTCGGCGGTCACCCGCACCCGGCTGCGGACGGTCACCCCGCGAATCGCGTCCTCGTACTCGTCACGAACATCCGGCTCCGCGTCGTCGGCGGCGTCCGGCGCGCCGAGCTGCGGATCGGAAAAGTAATAGCAGAGCGGCATCCCGTCTCGCCCCACCGTGGCAACCGCGTATCCCCACGCCGACTCGTTCACGCAGCGAGGCTATCGCAGCATGATCACGAGCTTGCCGCCGACGGCATGGCACTGGCCGCCGCAGGCGGCTCAGGGCGGTCAGCCGCTCAGCCGTCGTGGCGGAACTCAGCCCGCCACCGCAGCCGGGGCGGGTCCTCGCCGTCTAGATACTTCTCGATCCGGTGGACGCGCAGCGGCCCGCCCGCCTGCGCGAGCTCGGCCGGGGTGAGCGGCCACGGCATCATGGCCGGGTCGCGGACCGGATCGTCCTGCTCGGTGGCGCGCGCGATGACTAGCAGCGATCCGCCGGGCGCGACCGGCCCGGCCAGCGCGGCCAGGGCACGCGAGCGGACCGGCCCGTACAGCGGCTGGACGGTGTAGGCCTCCATGACCAGGTCGAACGCGCCCGCCCAGGCAGCCGGCAGGTCCAGCAGGTCAGCGGCCAGATAGGTCACGCCCGAGTCGGGGTAGAGCCGCTTGGCGCCGGCGATCGCGGTCGGGGACAGATCGAACGCGGTCACCTCGAACCCCCGCCCGGCCAGGAACTCCGCGTCGTAGCCGAGCCCGCAGCCGACTACCAGCGCTCGCCGTCCGGCGCCGTCAAGACCAACGGCGTCCGCCCACGCGACCAGATTCGGATCGGGCAGGCCGTCGGCCCACGGAACCGCCGAGACGCCCGCCTCGGCCTCCGCGTACAGCCGCTCGAACCACCCGGTGGCGTCCCCCGCGGCCACCGACTCGGCCGACAGCTGGCGGGCCCTGGCACGGAGGCGTTCCTGATCACTGTGCACGCCAAAAACACTAAGCGAATCCCGGCTAACGCCAGAACCCCGTCCGGGTCGGAGAGGACGATCGTGTCCGCAAGGGCGTCGCCGGCCGAACGCAGGCTTCCGTCGAACAGCCAGATGAAGAAGCCGAGCGCCAGCTGGCCGTTCAGGCAGAGGCCGGAGATCTGGCGGACCGCCATGTCGGACCACCCGGCCACCTCGTCCGCTAGCGGCAGCCAGCAGCGCAGGCCGAGCATCCGCTGGGCCGGCGACCGCCCCTGGCCCCACGTGAGCAGGCTCCACACGAGGTAGCCGATCCCGGCGGTGGCGATAAACAGCGCCAGGCCGAGGAACCAGGCGCTCGCCACCTGACCTCTGCTAGCGAGCCGAACGCCCGCCGGCAGCGCGCGTTCAGACCCGGAATCGGAAGGCACGAGACGACAGTAAGCCTAAATGCGGACGATCAGACGGCGAGATCACACGTCTGCGGCGAGCGCGGCGTCGAGGAGGGTCTCGGCGGCCGGCCGCGCGGCGACCGACGCCGTCGGGTCGTGGTCCATCCGGGCCGACAGCGACGCCCCGTCGTAGATCATGTGCAGTTGCCGTCCGAGCGCCTCCGGCGCGGCCACGCCCGCCGCCCTGGCCAGGTCGACCAGCAGGTTCCTGACCCAGTCGCGGTACTCGCGGGCGGCCTGCTCGACCAGCTCGCCCGGCGACTCGGCGCTGGCGCTGACGAACGCGCAGCCGCGGAAGCCGGGGGAGGCGAACAGCTCGCCCTGCGCCTCGAACACGCCAAGCAGCCGCTCCCGAGGGGTGCTGTACCGCTCGAGGTAGCGGGTGATCCGCTCCGAGGTCTGCGCGTGCCTGGTCTCCAGGTACGCGCGGACCAGCTCGTCCTTGCTGCCGAAGGTGTTGTAGAGCGATGCCTTGGCCACCCCCGCCCGCTCGATCACCCGGTCAATGCCGACCGTGTGCACGCCCTCGGCGTAGAACAGCTCGCTGGCGGCGGCCAGCAGCCGCTCCCGCGCCGACGGCGCCGCCGGTGCCTTAGTCGCCATCGCCCATCACCCTTCCAGACTGATCTGTCTAACTATAAGGTCGCTGGCTGCGGTCCGGCCGGGAAGATCAAAATCGATTTTCCCGAACGGACCGTGGCCTCACGCCAGCGCCGGCACTGCCCTTGTCCGGCGCAGTCCGGCCAGGGCGAGCGCGGCCAAGACGACGAGCGCGATGCCGTAGACCCGGGCCGACCCCAGAAGGCCGAGCCCGTCGGTGGCGCCGAAGCCGGCCGCGACGGCGGGCACGCCCATGCCCAGGTAGGAGATCACGAACAGCAGCGACAGCACTCCCGCCCGCTCGCGCGGCGCAGCCACCGAGACGACGGTGCGGATGCCGCCCTGGAAGCCGGCCCCGAACCCGACGCCGCTGACCGCGGTCCCGGCGAAGAACAGCGCCACCGATCCGGTCCCGAGCGCGATGAGCGTGATCGCGACGCCGGCCGCCAGCCCGCCGATGCCCCAGACCAGGACGGACCGCGCGGGGACGTTCCGGAGCAGGTACACGCTGCTCACCGCGGTCACGGTGAGCGCGGTCAGCGACGCGCTGCCCAGCACCACGCTCGCGTTCCCGGTCAGCGCCTGGACGATCGAGGGGCCGAGCGCGGCGTACAGGCCGGCCAGCGCCCAGACCGCGAACAGCACCGGCGCCGCCGCTAGCACCGGTCCCCGCACGGCGCGGGGGAGCCGGACCTCGGGCACGAACACGGCCCGCGTCACCGGGACTGGCGTGACGGTCTCCCGCAGCAACGCGACGCCGATCGCCTGGGCGACGAAGACCCCGATCAGGGCGACGTAGATCAGGTGGGTGGGCGCGGGCAGGAACTGGACGAACAGCGCCGAGACGAGCGCGCCGCTGCCGGTGCCGAGCCCGGGGGACAGGGCGTTGGCGAGCGCGCCGCGCTCCCGGTCGACGTCGAGCATGCCCGCCCCGATGGCGCCGAGCGCGGCCCCCGTGGCCAGGCCCTGGATGATCCGGGCCACCATCAGCTCGCCGACACCGCCTGCGGTGGCGTAGACCACCATCGACAGGATCTGGACGCCGAGCGCGGCGAGCAGCACCGGCCGCCGGCCGATGGAGTCGGACAGGCGCCCGAGGGTGAGCAGCGCGACCAGTACCGCGACCGCGTACACGCCGAAGACGATGGTGATCGTGATCGGGGTGAAGCTCCACATCCGCTGATAGATCGCGTAGAGCGGGGTGGGCGCGGCCGACGCGGCCAGCAGCGACACCACCAGCGAGGCCAGCAGGTACAGCGCAGGCTGCCCGGTCAGGCGGGACCTGCGCGCAGCCGTCGTCGGGATGGGAAGGTCCGCTCTGGCCGGCGCCAGCTGCGCCGTCCCGCGGTTCTGGGTCATGACGACTCCCGAAATCTGAGTAGACCGGTCTGTCTGCCGATGGCTTCATTAAAACAGACCGGTCTGTCTAGTGCAAGTGACCCGAAGTGGCCCTGGTTCGGAATGGCAGCGGCTGCCCGGTGGTTACCCGCGTACACAGCGACCTACGGAAGAGGCTTCCTCATGAACCGCACCGTCAAGATCCCCGACGCCACCCACCCGATCACGGTCAGCCCCACCGGCGCCCGGGTGACCGTGCGCATCGGCGGCGTCACCGTCGCCGAGACCGACAAGGCGCTCTCGCTGGCCGAGGCGTCCTACCCGGTCGCCCAGTACATCCCGCTCGAGGACGTCGACCAGTCGCTCCTGGACCGCACCACCACCCAGACCTACTGCCCCTACAAGGGCGACGCGAGCTACTACAGCGTCAAGACCCCGGACGGCACGACCGAGGCCGACGTCATCTGGACCTACGAGCACCCCTACCCGTCGGTCGCCGAGATCGGCGGCTACGTCGCCTTCTACCCCAACCGCTCCGAGATCAGCGTCGGCTAAGGGCCGGCCGGCC
>DATCGA010000630.1:0-21940 GCA_036509215.1 Trebonia sp. | reverse complement strand
GGTCCGGCGCGGGCCTGGCAAGTTGCCGTCGACGCTGCTGCTCGCCCGCATACCATGATCCTTCAGCACGTTCTCATGGGCATGAACGCGCACATCAACTACGACCTGCCCCAGGCGCTGCTGGCGGTGATCACCGACGAGGAGTTCGCGGACCCGGTGCTGCTCGCCCGGCGCGAGTCCGATCACCGGGCCATCGACGAGGTGCTCGCCTCCCGCGTCGGCGCCGAAGGCGAGGAGCTAGCCGGCATCTCCGGCCCGGCTTCGGCCCTCGACCGGCTGCTGGCGCCGCTCAACCGACGGGGGACCAGGCGTTTCCTGCGCGAGGCGAGGGAGAAGGTGTGGGCCAACGCCGTAGTCCTCAGCCAGGCCCGCGCGCGGGGTCCCGAGGCGTACGCGGGCGCCCTCGATCGGCTCGCGGAACTGAGCGCCGCCAAAGTGACGGCCCTGCAAGCCCCCGGCCAGGTCCTGCTGAGGCTGGCGGTCACCGGGTTCGGCGTCCGGCTGGCGAGCTAAGCAATCGTCTATCTTTCGCCGCGCCCAATGTGAAGTGATGATTGCTTGTTCTATGGTCGGTGGACTGCATTTCTTACCTGACCTGGGGGAACACATGCGCACTGGGAAAGTCACCGCGCTGGCGGTGGGCGCCGCCGCGCTGGCGGTGGGCGTGGTCGCCGCCGTCGCGTCGGCCGGATCAGCCGCCACCAAGTCGTCCGCGAGTGCCCCGTCGCAGGCGAACTGCGTGAAGTACGGCTTCTACCACTGCCTCACCCCCGGGCAGGTCGAGGACGCGTACAACCTCCCGCCGCTGTATTCCCATGGCGTCACCGGCAAGGGCCAGACGATCGTGATCGTCGACTCGTTCGGGTCCCCGACGATCAAGCACGACCTCGACGTCTTCGACCAGCAGTTCAAGCTGCCCGCGCCGCCCTCGTTCACGATCATCACCCCGTCAGGCAAGATCCCGGCGTGGAACTCCAACGACTCGGACATGACCGGCTGGGGCGGCGAGACCACCCTCGACGTGGAGTACGCGCACACCATCGCCCCGGGCGCGAACATCCTGCTGGTGGAGACGCCGGTGTCGGAGACCGAGGGCGTGACCGGCTTCCCGCAGATCGTCGAGGCCGAGAACTACGTGCTCAAGCACCACCTCGGCGACGTGATCAGCCAGAGTTTCAGCGCCACCGAGCGGACCTTCAGCGGCGGCCTCACCCAGATCAACAAGTACCGCCTGCGCTCCGCCTACCTGACGGCGTGGAGGCAGAAGCACGGCCCGACCGTCCTGGCCGCCTCCGGTGACAGCGGCGTGGCCGACGTGGAGCTGGACGGATCGACCTACTACACCCACCGGGTGACCTCCTGGCCGGACAGCGACCCGCTGGTGACCGGGGTCGGCGGCACCGAGCTGGTGGCGGGCAAGGGCGGCACGTTCACGTCGGTGGCGTGGAACGACACCTACAACAAGCACCTCGGCGACGGCACCGTCCCGTACGCGACCGGCGGCGGCCTGTCGGTGCTGTTCAAGCGCCCGTCCTACCAGAACGGGGTCAAGAACGTGGTCGGCGCCGCCCGCGGCGTGCCGGACCTCTCGATGAGCGGTTCCTGCACCGCCCCGGTCTTCACGTACCAGAGCTTCCCGCAGTCCGGCACCCCGGCCGGCTGGTACCCGTCCTGCGGCACCAGCGAGGCGACGCCTGAGTTCGCCGGCATCGTCGCGCTCGCCGACCAGGTCGCCGGCCACGCCCTCGGCGTCATCAACCCGACGCTGTACAAGCTCGCGGCCGAGAAGGCCCCCGGCCTCGTGCCCGTCACCGCGGGCAGCAACACCGTGACGTTCGTCCAGAACAAGAAGACCTACACGATCAAGGGCTTCCCGGCCCGGGCGGGCTACAGCCTGGACGACGGCGTCGGCACCGTCAACGCCTGGTACCTTGCCTACGAGCTGGCAGGCAAGAGGCCGCCGAAGTAGCGCTCCCTGACGGGGCGCGGTGGCCCCGGCGGACGGATCCGCCAGGGCCCGACCTGGAGGGACACGTGCGCAAAGGCAGGGTCGCGGTGCTGACGGCGGGCGCTGCGGCGCTGGCCGCTGGCGTGATAACCGTCGCCGGATGCTCCGTCACCACGACCGCGGCGACATCGGCGGGCGCGCCGACGATCGTCACCAGTCCGGGCGCGATCGACCCGACGGGGGTGACGGCGACGCCCTCCCAGGCGCACTGCGAAGCGGCCTTCTCCGCCCACTGCCTGACCCCGGAGCAGGTTGAGACCGCCTACAACCTCGGCCCGCTCTACTCCCGCGGCATCACCGGCAAGGGCGAGACGATCGTGATCGTCGACTCGTTCGGGTCCCCGACGATCACCCATGACCTCGCCGTCTTCGACCAGCAGTTCAAGCTGCCCGCGCCGCCGTCGTTCACGATCATCACCCCGGACGGGAAGACCCCGGCCTGGGACGCCAACGATTCGGACATGACCGGCTGGGGCGGCGAGACCACCCTCGACGTGGAGTACGCCCACAGCGTCGCCCCCGGCGCGAGCATCCTGCTGGTGGAGACGCCGGTGTCGGAGACCGAGGGCGTGACCGGCTTCCCGCAGATCGTCGAGGCCGAGAACTACGTCCTCGCGCACCACCTGGGCGACGTGATCAGCCAGAGCTTCGAGGCGACCGAGCAGACCTTCAGCGGCGGCCTCGCCCAGATCAACAAGTACCACCTGCGCAGCGCCTACCAGCGGGCGGCGGGGGAGAAGGACGGCCCCACGGTCCTGGCCGCCGTCGGCGACGGCGGCGCGGCCGACGTGGAGCTGAACGGCTCGACCTACTACACCTACCCGGTGACGTCCTGGCCCGACAGCGACCCGCTGGTCACCGGGGTTGGCGGCACCGAACTGGTGGCGGGCACGGGCGGCGCGTTCACGTCGGTGGCGTGGAACGACACCTATGACGCGCACATCGGCAACGGGACGAACCCGAGCGCCGGCGGCGGCGGCCGGTCGGTGCTGTTCACCCGCCCGTCCTTCCAGAACAGCGTCGCCAGCATGGTCGGCGGCGCCCGCGGCGTCCCCGACGTCTCGATGAACGCCGCCTGCTCCAGCCCGGTCTTCACCTACCAGAGCTTCCCGCAGTCCGGCACCCCGGCCGGCTGGTACCCGTCCTGCGGCACCAGCGAGGCGACGCCTGAGTTCGCCGGCATCGTCGCGCTCGCCGACCAGGTCGCCGGCCACGCCCTCGGCGTCATCAACCCGACCCTGTACAAGCTCTCGGCCGAGAAAGCCCCCGGTGTCGTGCCCGTCACCGCGGGCAACAACACCGTGACGTTCGTCCAGGACGGCAAGACCACCACCGTCAAGGGCTTCAACGCGCAGGCCGGCTACAGCCTGGTCGACGGCGTCGGCACCGTCAACGGCTGGTACCTCGCCTACGAGCTGGCCGGCCAGACCCCGCCGAAGATCTTAAATTCTTTTCTTCCGAACGGACCGTGAGTGACACTCAGACGAAGGCGCCGAGGCCGGTGATGGCGCGGCCGACGATCAGGGTGTTGATTTCACGGGTGCCCTCGTAGGAGTAGATCGCCTCCGCATCAGCGACGAACCGGCCGACCTGGTTCTCCAGCAGGATGCCGTTGCCGCCGAGCAGTTCCCGGGCGTAGCCGACCGTTTCTCGCATGCGGACCGTGCAGAACGCCTTCGCCATCGCCGAATGATGGTCCTTGGCCTGGCCCTGGTCCTGCAGCTGGGACAGCCGGACGCACAGGCAGGCCGAGGCGGTGACGTTGGACAGCATCCGCACCAGCAGGTCCTGGACGAGCTGGAAGCCGGCGATCGGTCGGCCGAACTGCTGCCGCCGCCCGGAGTAGGCGAGCGCGTGCTCGTAGGCGCCGCGGGCGCAGCCGGTCGCCTGCCAGGCCACGCCGGCCCGGGTGAGCCGGAGCACCGTGGCGGTATCGCGGAACGAGTTCGCCTGCTGCAGCCGGTTGTCCTCGGGCACGCGCACGTTGTCCAGGGTGATCTGCGCGTTCTGCACCACCCGGAGGGCGATCTTGTCGTGCATCTTGACCGGCGTGAAGCCCTCGGTCCCGGCCTCGACGACGAACCCCTTGACCTGGTCGTCGGCCACGTCGCGAGCCCACACGATGATCAGGTCGGCGAAGGTGGCGTTGCCGATCCACTTCTTCTGCCCGTTCAGCACCCAGACGTCGCCGTCGCGTCGCGCGGTGGTGGTGAGCCCGCCCGCCACCCCGGACCCGACGTCCGGCTCGGTCAGCGCGAACGCGCCGATCTGCTCCATCCGGGCCATCGGCGGCAGCCAGCGCTGCTTCTGCTCATCGGACCCGCACAGGTAGATCGAGCCCATCGCCAGGCCGCCGTGCACGCCCATGAAGGTGGCGATCGAGCAGTCGACCCGCGCCAGCTCCAGCGCGATCATGCCGTCGAGCAGGCTGTTGCCGCCCGGGCAGTCGTAGCCCTCGCAGGCCAGGCCGGCGATGCCGAGCCCGGCCAGGCCAGGCAGCAGGTCGGTCGGGAACTCCTCCCTGATCCAGTAGTGATCGATCACCGGCGCGACGGATTTCTCCATGAAGTCGCGCACGGCCATCACCCGGCGCAGGCCGTCGTCGTCAAGCAACTGCTCCAGCGAGTAGAAATCAGCATCGACATCTGGCTCCATGCCCGGTTTCCTTTCCCGGTTCTGCGGGTCTATGCGGACCCCGCCGCCACCGGGAACCGGCTGGTAGGGCAAAAAGCAAGCCGGTTGGTACTCGGGCGAGCGTTCCGTTCTGCGGGACACTGGGGGCGTGACATCGAATGAGGCATCGACGGTCGCCTTCGTGGCCGGCGCGAGGAGCTGCGGCCCCGGTTCGACCCGGCCACGATGACGCTCGAGGACCTGGAGAAGCTGCTCGCCGAGTACGCCGCGCTGGTCGAGGCCGGCCAGGACCGGGCGTCGGGCTGGCCGTCCTCGATCAACGTCGTGTCCAAGATCGGGCAGGTCGCCGCCGTCCGGATCATGGCGCGGGACTACCAGGACGAGGCCAGGCGGCGCGGCCTCCTCATCAACGCCGCCTGCCCCGGCCTGGTCGAGACCGAGGCGTCCCGGCCGTGGTTCGACGACATGTCCTCGGCCCAGTCACCCGACGCCACCGCGGTGGACGTGGCCTGGCTGGCCACCCGGCCGGCCGGCGTCACCGAGCCCGTACGGCGAGCTGGTGCAGCACCGCGTCGTGCTCGGCTACGACGCGCGGTGACCGGTCAAGGCTCGGGCCACGGTCCGTTCGACCCACTGCTTGTGAGCTTTTGACTGCTTCTCAGCTGGGTCCCGTGGAGCCCAGCGCCGGCAGGATCGAGGCGACGACGCCGATGAGCGCGCTCGCGCCCGCGATCACCCCGATCAGCAGCCATGGAAGGACGATCGGGGTGAACCCGGCCGCCCGGGCGAGCGCCACCCACAGCCCGCCGAGCACCAAGCCGGAAATGGCGGCCGAGGCGGCGACGGCGGCGAACGTGAGCGCCAGCGACTCGGCCGCGAGGATCCAGGCGACCTGACGGCGGGTCGCGCCGGCCAGCCGAAGCAGCGCCAGCTCGGCCTTGCGGCCGCTGGTCGACATCAGGGACGTGCTGGCGATGCCGATCGCGCTGTAGGCGATCGCGATGCCCAGCAGCAGCTCCAGACCGACCTGATTCTGCTCGTTCTGCTGATCGGAGACGGCGGCGGACCACAGGGACGCGGGCACGACCCGGGCGCCCGCCTGCCGGGCGACGGCCCGCAGCGAGTCGACGGCGGCGTCCGCCGCGCTGGCGGCGCCGCCGCCCAGCCGCACGTAGACCGCGCTCGGCATCGCGCCGCCGGCGTTGGCCGCGTCCACCACCAGGCTGACCCCGGACAGGCTGGGGGCCAGGATGGCGACGACCCGCAGCGAAACCGGGGTGCCGTCGGGCAGCCAGAGGCTCATGGTGGCGCCGAGGCGCTCGTGCCAGGACGAGTCGACGGCGATCGTGTGGTCGCCCAGATCGGCCAGCGAGCCCTGGCGGACCGGGAGGCTCAGCGCCGCGGAGGCCCGGTCGACGCCGATGGCGGCGAACGGGATCGGCATCGGGGCCTCGAGGTGGAACGCCGTGATGGCGGGCTCGTGGGCGAGCAGGCTGGTCTGCGTCACCGCGGTCGCGTCGAGGTCGGCAATGGCATGGATCCGGCCGACCAGGGCCATGGTCAGGCCGGGCGTCCCCGAAGCGGGGAGCACCACGTAGTCGGCCGCGCCGGCCTGCTGGCGCAGGCCGGCCTGGGCGGCCGCGCCGGCGGTGTCGCTGCTGCCCAAGATCGAGACCGCCAGGCCGACTGTGATCAGCACCGGGACGACGGCGGCGGCGGCGCGACCGGGACCGGTGCGGACGCCGGCCCGGATCAGCATCCCGGCCGTGCCCCGCCCGAACGGCCGGGTCAGCGGTTCGATCAGGAACGGGGCAAGCAGCACGGCCCCGCCGACCAGCAGCAGCACGATCGTCGCCTCGGTCTTGGCGTCGCCCGCGGCCGACGGGAACAGCAGCGCCACCGCCGCCAGCGTCCCGATCCCGGCGACCAGGCAGCCGAGGCCGCCGAAGAGCCGCCCCGGGCT
The DNA here is from genome assembly GCA_036509215.1 of Trebonia sp. Lineage (GTDB taxonomy): Bacteria > Actinomycetota > Actinomycetes > Streptosporangiales > Streptosporangiaceae > Trebonia. The sequence continues at coordinate 15,335 of DATCGA010000630.1, read as the reverse complement.
GATCCTGGCCGGCTCGACGACCGCCTCGCGCAGCGCCTCGGTCGGCCGGGTCAGGCCGGCCCGGCGCGCCGCGACCAGCACCGACGCGACCGCGACGGCGACCCCGGCCACGAACGCGACGGCCAGGGCGGGCGCCGAGCCGGCCGTGAACTGCACGCTGAACCAGGCGGGGGACAGGCTCCGGCCCGCGATCCAGCGCGCCAGCAGCGGCGCCCAGAGCACGCCGAGCAGGCAGCCGAGCGCCGAGCCCGCCACGCCGACCAGGGCCGCCTCCGTACGGACCATCCGCGCGACCTGCCGCGGCGTCGCCCCGACGGTGCGGAGCAGGGCCAGGTCACGTCGGCGCTGCGCGACGGAGAGCCCGAAGGCGGAGGCGATCACGGCGATCGCGACGAAGGCGGAGATCGCGGCCGCGATGCCGAGGAAGGTCGTCAGGCCGGCCAGTTCGACGCCGTCCTGGACGGCGTCGGGATCGGCCTGATGGCGCGCCGCGCCGGTCAGGACCTGCAGCCCGCCAAGCGCCTGCGCGCGCCTCGCGGTCGCCGGATCGTCGGTCACCAGCGCGTCGACCCCGGGCGACAGCCGGGCCGCCTCCGCGTCGGTGAAGAAGACCGGCTGCTCACCGGTACGCGGCTGGACGGTTCCGACGATCGTGACGGCCAGCGGCCCGCCGGCGGTGAGCACGGTGACGGGCCGGCCGATGACGGCAGGCCCGGCCACGACGATCTCCCCGTCGGTCCTCGGCGGATGTCCGGAAGAGAGCCGGTAGGGGGCGAAGGCCGCGCTCGACCAGCCGTGACCGAGCGGCGGCTGGCCCGCGGGCGCGCCGTCGAGCTGCGCGTAGAAGCTCCGGTCGGCGGTCGCGCCGGGCAGTTGCGCGACCGCCGACGCGGGAACGTCCGGCTGCTCGAGCAGCGGCACCGTGTCGGTGCCGCCGGCGTCGTGCGCGCGCAGCGCGGGGTCGGCCTGGATGACGAACGGCGCGGCCGCGAACCGTTCCGGGCTCCGGTGGCCGCCGTCGTCGGCTGCGGCCAGTACCAGGGTCATGGTGGCGATCACGGACACGCCAAGCGCGAGCGCGGCCAGCGTGCCCGCGAACGCCACCCAGCGGGTCCGCAGGGTGGCCACGGCGACGGTGAGCATCATGCGCTGACCTCCAGCCGGGTCATCCGGGCGGCGACGGACTCGGCGGTGGGGCGGTCGAGGGTGCCGGCCACCCGGCCGTCGGCGAGGAAGACCACCCGGTCGGCCTCCGCGGCGGCGACCGGGTCGTGGGTGACCATGATGATCGTCTGGCCCTGCTCGGCCACCAGCGCCCGCAGCAGTCGGAGCAACTCGCGAGAGGTGCCGGTGTCGAGCGCCCCGGTCGGCTCGTCCGCGAACAGCACCTGCGGCCTGGTGACCAGCGCGCGGGCGATCGCCACCCGTTGCTGCTGGCCGCCCGAGAGCTCGCTGGGCCGGTGCCGCGCCCGGTCGGCCAGGCCGACGGTGGCGAGCGCCGCCTCGATCACCGACGGCTCGGGTTTGCGCCCGGCCAGCCGCAGCGGCAGCTCCACGTTCTGCGCGGCGGTCAGGGACGGCATCAGGTTGAAGGACTGGAAGACAAACCCGACCCGCTCCCGGCGCAGCACGGTCAGCGCGGTCTCGCCGAGGCCGCCGAGCCTGGTCCCGTTGATGCTGACCTCGCCCGAGTCGGGCCGGTCGAGGCCCGCCGCGCACTGCAGCAGGGTGGACTTGCCCGAGCCGGACGGGCCCATCACGGCGGTAAAGGAGCCGGCCGGAAACGCGAGCGTCACCCGGTCGAGGGCGATGACGGTGCCCGACCCGTTTCCGTAGGTCCTGGTCAGCGACTCGATCAGGACGGCATTGGCGTCAGCGTTCATGCCTCTATGCAATCGGCCCGGCCCGGCCGCCGGCATTGCCCCAGAGCCCCCTCCCGAGGTATGGCCAGCCCTACCCCGGCCGGTCTGTTCTGGCCCAACGCCGACGGGCGGCGCCCGCTCTATCCTTGGTCGGGTGGATCCGATCACGGCCATGGGTCGGCGGCCGTTCCTCGTCTCGGCCTGGCCGTGGCGAGCCTGGACCTACCTGGCGACCGCGAGCCTCCCCGGTGCGCTCGGGCTGTCGGTGCTGGCGGCCGACCTGGCCGTCGGCGGCGGCCTGGCCAAGGCGCTGATCGGCCTCCCGATCCTGGGCGCGCTGGCGCTGGCGGGCATCCCGATGGGCCGGCTGGAGCGCTGGCGGCTCCGCCTCATCGATCCGCGGCCGGCCGCCGATCCGCATCGCCGCCCGGCCCGCCGCGGCGCGGGTTGCTGGCTGGCGACCCGGGGACGGGAGGGTGCGACCTGGCGGGAGCTCGGCTACGCGGTGGTCTTCGTGACGCTGCTGTGGCCGATCGACCTGGCCGCGGCCCTCGCGGCGGTCGTGGTTCCGCTGGCCCTGATCACCTCGCCGCTGCCGGTCGCGCTCGGCGCTCACCGGGGGCTCTGGCCGGGGGTGGCGATCAGCACCCCGCTGCAGGCGGCCGCGGCCGTCCCGGCCGGGCTGGTCCTGCTGGTCGGCGGCGCCTACCTGGTGACCGCGCTGGCGGCGGTCCAGGCCGGGCTGGCCCGGCGGCTGCTGACCGCCCCGGCCAACCTCGACGTTCAGCTCGCGGAGGTGACCCGGTCCCGGGCCCGCCTGGTGGGCGCGTTCGAAGCCGAACGGCGGCGCATTGAAAGGGACCTGCACGACGGCGCCCAGCAGCGGCTGGTCGCGCTGTCGATGAGCCTCGGCCTCGCCCGGCTCGACCTGCCGGCCGGGCCGGCCGCCGATCAGGTGGCGCACGCGCACGAGCAGGCGAAGCTGGCCCTGACCGAACTGCGGGAGCTCATCTACGGCATCTACCCGCAGGTACTGACCGACCGGGGGCTGGCGGCCGCCGCCGAGGAGGCGGCCGACCGCTCGCCGGTGCCGGTCGCGCTCGAGTTCCGGCTGGACCGCAGGCCGCCGCAGGCGATCGAGGCGACCGCCTACTTCGTGATCTCGGAGGCGCTGGCCAACATCGCCAAGCACAGCCGGGCGGGCAGCGCCTGGGTCCGCGGCGAGCTGGCGGGCGGCCTGCTGGCGCTGGAGATCGGCGACGACGGCGTCGGCGGGGCCGACGTCAGCCGCGGCAGCGGCCTGTCCGGGCTGGCCGACCGGGTCGCGGTGGTCGGCGGTACGGTCTCGGTGTCAAGCCCGCCCGGCGGGCCGACTTCGCTGCGAGTGGAGCTGCCATGCCCGTGAGCCTTCGGGTGGTGCTGGCCGAGGACGGCGCGCTGATGCGGGTCGGGCTGACCGCGCTGCTGGCCAGGTTCGGGCACCAGGTCGTGGCCGAGGCGACCGACGCCGCGCAGCTGGTCGAGGCGGTGGCCGAGCACCGTCCCGACATCGTGGTGACCGACGTCCGGATGCCGCCCGGCTTCTCCGATGAGGGCCTGCGCGCGGCGGTCGCGCTGCGCCAGGCCCATCCGGGGCTGGCGGTGCTGGTGCTCAGCCAGTACATCGAGAAGACCTACGCAGGCGAGCTGCTGGACTCCGGCGACGGAACCGGGGTCGGCTACCTGCTCAAGGACCGGGTCGGGGACGTGGCCGAGTTCATCGACGCGCTGCAGCGGGTGGCGGCCGGCGGCACCGTGGTCGACCCGGAGGTGGTCCGGCAGCTGCTCCGGCACCGCCGTGACCCGCTGGAACGGCTGAGCCCGCGCGAGCGCGAGGTTCTCGCGCTGATGGCCGAGGGCCGCTCCAACGCCGCCGTCGCCCGTGCCCTGGTCGTCTCGGAGGCGGCGGTCGGCAAGCACATCGGGCACATCCTGATCAAGCTCGACCTGCCGCCCGACGACGACGACCATCGTCGCGTCCTCGCGGTCCTCTCCTACCTCCGAGCCTGACCCGCGTCACCGGAGCCTGACCCGCGTCACGGGCTGCCGCCGAGCTGGCTGATCACCTCGTCGTGGGTGACGCCGTGCTGCGCGCACCAGTTCAGCGCTTCCTCCATGTCGAGCGCGACCGGCAGTTCCTTCTCGGCCTCGTCGGCCACCTCCCGAAATCCGGCCCTGCGCAGGATGTGAACCACGTGATCCCTGGAGACTTCCACCTTGCCGATTGTCGAGTGTGACCGGTGCGCTCCGCAAGCCCCATGGCGGCGCTGTAACATTCGGTACAATCTTGCCAAATTTGCCTATATGGTAACGAAATGCAACAACGGCAGGGGAGGAAACGATGATCGACACACGCGAGCTGCGGGTCGACCTCGGCGAGCACGGCGTGCTGAGCATTCCGTACGTCAACGTCGTCGGGGAAGCGGGCGAAGGCCCGCATCTGACCGTGATCGCCGGCGTGCACGGGACCGAGTACACGTCGATCGCGGCCGCGCGCGAGCTGCTGGCCGAGCTTCGGCCGGCGCAGCTGTCGGGCACGGTCACCGTCGCCCCGCTGATCAACCTGCCCGCGTTCTGGGCGCGCACGCCGTTCGTGGTCCCCCTCGACGGCAACAACCTCAATCGCAGCTTCCCCGGCGACGCCGCCGGCAGCGCGGCCGAGCGGATCGCCGCCGCCGTCACCGAAGAGCTCATCAAGGGCTCCGACTACGTGATCGACCTGCACGCCGGTGACCTGCCGGAGGCGCTGGAGCCGTTCGTCTTCTACGACGCGTCGCCGGTCGAGCGGCAGGCCCGCGAGCTCGCCCTGGCCTACGGCCTGGGGCACATGGTGCGTCAGTCGTCCGACGGCCGGACCGTGGCCGGAAGCACCTCGGCGGCCGCGGCCGATCTCGGCATCCCGTCGTTCACGGCCGAGTCGGGGGAGTGCGGCATCCTCGACGCCGACGCCGTCGAGCGGCATCTTCGCGGGCTGCGGAACGTGCTGCGCCAGCTGCGCCTGCTGCCCGGCGACCCGGTCGCGTTCGACCACCCGGTCGAGCACGACGGATGGATCTGGATGCGAACGATCGACGCCGGATGGTGGCAGCCCGCGGTTGCGACCGGCACCTTGGTCGCTGACGGTGACCTGCTGGGAACGGTCTCGCCGATCATCGGCGGCACGCCGACGCCGATCATCGCGCCCGCGGCCGGGGTGCCGCTGTTCATCACCTCAAGCCCGGCCGTCTGCGTCGACGGGCTCCTGCTCGGCCTCGCCCGCCCGGTGAAGACGACTTAACCGGTCAACAATGTATGTTGTAAATGTCACACAACATGAAAAAATATGAGCTCTTGTAACATTTGGTACGAGCGGGCTAGGATTCGGGGATCGCGCCGCAGCGCTGCAGCGCCTGTCCCCTCCCCGCTGGTCGAGTGCCACGGCGTTCACGACAACCGAGGAACCTGATGAAGAATAAATTTCGAATCTCCGTCGCTGCGGCGCTAGCGGCGGTCCCGCTAGTCCTCGCGGGCTGCGGCTCCGCCGCCGGTTCCGGTTCCGGTTCCGGTTCCGGTTCCGGTTCTGGTTCCGTTGCGAACGGCTCGTCAAAGCCGGTCGACGGCGGCAACCTGGTGATCGACCGCTCCAACGACGCCGTCTCCATGAACAAGACCACGACGTTCGACAACAGCTCGATCTTCGTGATGGAGCAGATCATGGAGCCGCTGTTCACCGTCAGCAATGACGGGAAGTCGGTCAAGCCCTGGCTGGCCACCGGCTACACGGTGTCGGCGGACAAGAAGACCTACACCGTCAAGCTGCGCAGCGGCGTCAAGTTCTCCAACGGCCAGCCGATGACCGCGGCCGATGTCAAGTTCTCCATCGACCAGGACACCGCGACCGGGTCCGATGGCTGGGGCTACATCAACGCGGCGATCAAGCAGGTCACCGTCGTCAATACCTCGACGGTGAAGTTCGACCTCAAGTACGCGTGGGCTCCGTTCATCGCTGACCTGTCGCTGTTCAGCAACGGGATCATCCCGAACAACTACGGCGGCCAGAGCGCGGCCGCCTTCTACACCCACCCGATCGGCACCGGGCCGTTCGAGTGGAAGTCGTGGACCAAGGGCCAGTCGATCAAGCTGGTCAAGAACCCGGACTACTGGCAGCCGGGCAAGCCGTACCTGGACAGCGTCGAGTTCGACGTAGTCCCTGATGCGAACACCCGTGAGCTGCAGCTGCAGGGCAACCAGGCCGACGTCGACACCTACCCCGACTGGTCGCAGTTCTCGACGCTGAAGAGCTCGCCGGGCATCGTGGCGACCGCCTTCCCGTCCACCGAGGTCGACTACCTCGCCTTCAACGAGAAGAAGGCGCCGTTCAGCGACGTGCACGTGCGGCAGGCGATCTCGGACGCGATCGACCGCAACGCGCTGGTGAACGCGGTGCTGTTCGGCAACGGAAAGCCGGCCAACTCGCTGCTCATGCCGGGCCTGCCGTACTACGACGGCACCGGCGGCGAGAGCTATGACCTGGCCGCCGCGAAGAAGGCCCTGGCCGAGTCGTCGGTGCCGCACGGATTCACCACGACCATGCTGATCGCGTCCGGTAACGCCAACCAGTCGACGGTGGCGCAGATCGTGCAGTCCGAGCTGAAGCCGCTTGGCATCACGGTGAACATCCAGCAGCTTGACCCCACCGCGGCGCACGCCGCGTCGGAGGGCGACAGCTACGAGATGGACTACTCCGCGTGGACCATGGACATCCCCGACCCGGACGAGTGGACCTCCTTCGCGGTCGACCCGAGCGGCGGCGCCAAGTCGGCCTTCACCAGCTATGACAACGCCTCGGTGATCAGCCTCAACAAGCAGGCCGAGCAGGAGACCGACCCGGCCAAGCGTGCGGACCTGTACGCCCAGCTGCAGCAGCAGACGTCGAAGGACGCCTTCCTGGCCTACCTGTTCTACCCGCCGTACGCCTACGCCACCACGGACAGGGTCCACGGCTTCTTCGTCACGCCGCTCGGCAACTTCCACCTCGAAGACGTCTACAAGTCCAGCTGACGTCTGTTATCTCACCTCGCAACGCGGGGCCGGCGGCCCGGCCGCCGGCCCCGCGGCAAGGAGAAGTACATGCTGCACCGGTTGCGCTTCATTCCGGGCCGGATTCTTCAGGCGATCCCGGTGGCATTGGGCGTGAGCATCCTCGTCTTCCTGATGTCGCACCTACTGCCAGGCAACCCGGCCGTGGCCATCCTCGGCAACCACGCGACTCCGGCCAACGTGGCCACGCTCTCGAAGCATCTCGGGCTCGACAAGCCCCTGTGGGACCAGTACTGGCTGTTTATCTCGCACCTCTTCCAGGGTGACCTCGGCCAGTCGCTGACCTACCAGCAGCCGGTGGTCAGCCTTGTGTTCGCCGCGGTGCCGGTCACCCTCAGCCTGGTGCTCTACGCGCTGGTCCTGTCGCTGATCATCAGCGTCCCGCTGGCCGGTTGGGCGGCGACCAGGCCCGGTCGTGCCCGTGACCTGGCGGTGCGTGCCTACACCCTGCTCGGCCAGGGCATGCCGCAATTCTGGGTCGGCATCATGCTGATCCTGCTCCTGGCGGTGCGGCTGCAGATCTTCCCGGTCGGCGGCTACGGCCAGACCCCGACCGACCATCTGTACTACCTGTTCCTGCCGGCGCTCACCCTTGCCATCTCGATGTGCCCGACGATCATCCGCAGCCTGCGGGCGTCGACCATCCAGGTCCTCGGCTCGGAGTACGTCGGCACGGCCCGATCCAAGGGCATCGCCGGCGCCTCGCTCTTCCGCGTCCATGTGCTGCGCAACGCGGCGATCCCGACCGTGTCCATCGTCGGCGTCAACCTCGGCTACCTGGTCGGCGGATCGCTCGTCATCGAGCACGTGTTCGCGATTCCCGGACTCGGATCGCTGATGATCAATGCGATCTTCGCCCGTGACTTCCCGACCATCCAGGGCGTCGCGCTGTTCGTCGCGCTCTTCGTGGTCATCGTCGGCATCCTCACCGACATCGTGTACACGCTGCTGGATCCGCGCGTCGACCTAGCTAACACGGAGGCAGTCCGATGACGGCCACCCCCGCCCCGACGCTCGCACCGGTCAAGGCCGCCGGCCGCCCCGTTCGCTCTCGTTCCCTGCGCCCCTGGTACCGCAACGGCTCGCTGGTGGCCGGGATGGTGATCGTCGGCGCGCTCATCCTCGTCGCGATCTTCGCCCCGTTGCTGACCTCGTACTCGCCGACCACGCAGAACCTCGAGGCGACGCTCCAGGGACCGAGCGCCGCCCACTGGCTGGGCACCGACCAATTCGGCCGGGACGTGCTCACCCGCCTGCTCTGGTCAACCCGCGTCGACCTGCGCATCGGCTTCATCGCCGTGCTTATCCCGTTCGTCGTCGGAACGATCCTGGGCGCCCTGGCCGGGTACTTCGGCGGATGGCTCGACACGATCGTGATGCGCCTGGTCGACATCTTCTTCGCGTTCCCGTTCTACGTGATGGTCATCGTCCTGGTCTTCGTGCTCGGAGCCGGCGAGACGAGCATCTACCTGGCGATCGCGACCGTGTCGTGGGTGTCCTACGCCAAGATCGTCCGCGGCGAGGTCCTCGTCGCGAAACAGCAGGACTACGTGATGGCCGCGCGGCTCGGCGGCTTCTCGCACCTGAAGGTGCTGGCCCGCCACATCGGCCCCAATGTCCTGTCACAGGCGATCATCTACGCGATGAGCGACATCGTGCAGGACATCATGGCCATCGTCACCCTCGGCTACCTGGGGCTCGGCATCGCTCCGCCCACCGCGGAATGGGGATCGATGATCGCGGACGGGCAGCAGTTCATCACCACGCACTGGGAGCAGGCGACCATTCCCGGCCTCGCTGTCGTCGTCGTCAGCCTCGGGCTGTCGTGGCTCGGCGACGGGCTGTCCGACCTGCTCAGCCCGGACCGGAGGAAGTGATATGAGTGAGACCCCGCTGCTCTCGGTGCGTAACCTGTCGCTTGGCGTGCAGCGCAAGGGCAGGCCGACGACCGTCATCGTCGATGACGTCAGCTTCGATGTCGCCGAGGGCGAACGCTTCGGCATCGTCGGGGAGTCGGGTTCCGGGAAGTCCCTGACGCTCCGGGCTATCGCCAACCTGCTGCCCGCCGGAGTCAGCGTGCTGTCGGGCGCGATCCACTACCGCGGCCAGGATCTGCAGACCATGCCGGCGAAATCCCGCCGGCGCCTGGCCGGCCCGGAGATCGCGATGATCTTCCAGGAACCGATGACCGCGCTCAATCCGGTGATGCGGGTCGGGGACCAGATCGCCGAGTCACCCCGACGCAACCTTGGCCTCAGCAAGTCCGCGGCGATGGACCTCGCCATCGACATGATGCGCAAGACCGGCATCCCGGACCCGGCTCGCCGCGCCCGGTCTTACCCGCACGAGCTCTCGGGCGGACTGCGCCAGCGCATCATGATCGCGATGGCACTGTCCTGCTCGCCGCGGCTGCTGCTGTGCGATGAGCCGACCACCGCCCTCGACGTGACCGTGCAGCTCCAGGTGCTGCGCCTGCTCGAGCAGCTGTGCGAGGACACCGAGACGGCGCTCGTCTTCGTGACCCACGACCTCGGTGTCGTCAACCAGACCTGCCGGGAACTGGGCGTCATGTACGCCGGCGAGATCGTCGAGCGGGGCCGGGTGAAAGATGTGTTCGCCGATCCGCGGCACCCGTACACGAAGGGCCTGCTCGACTCGGCCCCCGATTTCGACCAGCCCGACCGGGAACTGGTGGCGATCCCCGGCTTCGCGCCCAACCTCGCCGACCGTCCGGACGGGTGCCCGTTCGAGCCGCGTTGCGCCTTCGCGGTCGAGCACTGCGCCACCGCCCGGCCGACGCTGGCGAAGGTGCTGCCGGGCCGCGAGGCGGCCTGCTTCGAAACCGCGCGCATCTTCCAGGGAGCGACCGCATGACGGACGTCACTGCGCATCCAGAGGTCACTGGGCAGCCCGCCGTGCTGCGCGTCGCCAACATCAGCAAGGAATACCAGCTCGGCCACGGCCTCTTCAGCCGTTTCGGCGGAGCGCAGAAGACGTCGCTGAAGGCGCTGGACGGGGTGGACCTCGAGCTGCGCCGCGGCGAGGTGCTGGCGCTGGTAGGCGAGTCCGGGTCGGGCAAGTCGACGCTGGCGAAGATCCTGGTCGGCGCGCTGAACCCGACCGGGGGGGACCTGCACGAGCTCGGGCTGGCCGAGGGGGCCGGCCGCAAGGAGCGCTCGCGGCGCGTGCAGATGGTCTTCCAGGACCCGTACTCCTCGCTCAACCCCCGGATCAGCGTGGGGTCGATGCTGGCCGGGCTGCTCCGGCTGCATCGCGTGGTTCCGCCCGGCGAGGTCCGCGCCGAGAGCATCCGGCTGCTCAACCGGGTCGGCCTGCAAGAGGACGCGCTGTCGGCCTACCCGAGCCAGTTCTCCGGCGGTCAGCGCCAGCGGCTGGCGATCGCGCGGGCGCTGGCGGTGCGCCCCGATGTGCTCGTCGCCGACGAGCCAGTCTCCGCCCTCGACGTGTCGGTCCAGGCGACCATCCTCGAGCTGTTCAAGTCGCTCCAGGACGAGCTGGGCCTGAGCATCCTGTTCGTCGCACACAACCTCGCGGTCGTTCAGCACCTCAGCCAGCGGGTGGCGGTCATGTACCTGGGGCGTATCGTCGAGACGGCGGACACCGCCGAGATCTTCAGCAACCCGCGGCATCCGTACACGCGCGCGCTGATCGACTCGATCCCGCGCATGTCGGCCGACAGCGTCACCGATCAGTTTGAGGTCGAGGGCGAGCCGCCGAGCCCGATCAACGTGCCGTCCGGCTGCCGCTTCCATCCACGGTGCCCCGTCGCCGTCGATCGATGCCGCACCGAGGACCCCGGCCTCTCGCCGGTCGGCCCCGGGCATGCCAGCGCGTGCCTGCTGGCAGCCGAGCTCCCCGCCTACCAGGGTGAGCCCGAATTGAAGGAGGAACGATGAAGATCTGGATCTCATGCGACATGGAAGGCGTCGCCGGCATCGTCGACTGGGACCAGTGCCGCCCCGGCAGCGACGGGTACGCGCTTGGCTGCGCGCTGCTGCAGGATGAAGTAAACGCCGCGATCGAGGGCGCGGTCGCGGGCGGGGCGACCGAGTTCGTCGTCAACGACTCGCACAGCCGGATGGCCAACCTCGACCCGCGCAAGATCGCGGGCCGGGCCAGCTACCTGTCGGGCCGGCACAAGCCGATGTACATGGTCGAGGGGCTCGATGACAGCTTCGACGCTGTTTTCCTCGTCGGCTATCACGGCTCGATCTCCGGGCGCCCGTCGACGCTGTCGCACACCTATAACCCCGAGGTGTTCGCGGGCGTCCGGGTGAACGGCGAGTACGTGGGGGAGAGCGGCATCAACGCCCTGCCGATGGCGCACTACGGCACCCCGATCGCCTTCGTCTCCGGAGACCGGGTGACCGCCGAGGAGGCGGTGCCGTTCGCGCCGGACGCGGTCACCGTGCTCACCAAGGAGTCCATCACCCGGGCGGCGGCGCTGAACCTGCATCCGGACGAGTCGTGCCGGCTAATCCGGGCCGGCGCCGAGGAAGCGGTCCGCCGGGTCGCGGCCGGGAACGTGCACGCGCCCGTGATCGACTCCCCGGCCGCGCTGGACATGGAGTTCCAGACCGGTGACATGGCGGACATCGCCAGCTGGGCGCGTGGCACCGAGCGCACCGGTGAACGCGCGGCCCGGATCGCCGGCGACAACCTGCTGCGCGTCTACCAGTCGTTCGTGGCCGTCACCTACCTCACCCGGCAGGCCGGCGGACGCTGACGCTGACGCTGACGCGGACGCTGAGCTCGAGACCGGACGACAGAAAGACAATCGCAATGCAGATTTTCGAAGCGGCGCCTGACCACGGACCCAGCCTGGCCCTGCACGGAGGGGCCGGCGGGCGCGTCGAGGAGCTGACCCTTGAGGGTCGCGCGCCGTACGACGAGGGCCTCCGGGCCGCCTACCACGCGGGATGGCAGGTACTCGCATCAGGAGGCAGCGCCCTCGACGCGGTCTGCGCGAGCGTTGAGGTACTGGAGAACGATCCGCTGTTCAACGCCGGCCGTGGCGCCGCGCTGACCGCGACCGGACACGCCGAGCTCGACGCGTCGGTGATGACGGGGGCCGGGCGGGCCGGCGCGGTCGCCGCGTCCAAGCACGCCAAGAACCCGGTCCTGCTCGCCCGCGCGGTGATGGAGCAGACCGAGCACGCCCTGATCGTGGACCCGGACGTCGCGTTCCTCCAGTGCTACGGCTTCCAGTCGGTCGAGCGCGGCTATTTCATCACCGAGTCGCGGCAGCAGCAGCTGGAGCGGGTGCTTGACGGCCGGGCGCTCGCCGCCCGCCACGGCACGGTCGGCGCGGTCGCCCGCGACGCCGACGGCCGCGTCGCCGCCGCCACCTCCACCGGCGGCATGGTCGGCCAGGCCGACGGCCGCGTCGGCGACTCGCCGATCGTCGGCGCGGGCGTGTACGCCCGCGACAACGTCGTGGCGGTCTCAGGCACCGGCCACGGCGAGGCCTTCATCTGCGGCGTCGTGGCCTACGACATCGCCGCCCGGATCCGCTACGCCGGCGAGGACCTCGCCGCGGCAGTCCGGGAGACCCTGGACACCGAACTCGGCCAGCGCGGCTCCACCGGGGGCGTCATCGCCGTCGGCGGCGATGGCCGCATCGTCGTGGCCCACAATTCGCCGGCGATGTTCTCCGCCCGCGGTACCGGCCCCGAACCTACGATCACGACATGACGGATATCCCGGTAGATGACCTGCCATTGCGTGACGAGATCTTCCAGCGGATGGATGAGCTGACCCCCGCTGAGAGGAAGGTGGCGCGCACGCTGCTCGCCCGCTATCCGGCGGCCGGGCTGGAGAGCACCGCCGCGCTGGCGGCGGCGGCGGGGACGAGCAAGCCAACCGTGCTGCGCCTGCTGGACAGGCTCGGGTTCGGCAGCTATCCCGAGTTTCAGCAACGCCTGCGCGGTGAGGTCACCCGGTCGATGAACGAGAGCCCGGTCAGCCGGGCCCGGGCCCGCCGGGCGGTGCCGTCCGACGACAGCGTCTTCCTGCGCGCCGTCGAACAGCGAGCCGGACTGGTTGCGCGGCTGCCGGACACGGTGCCGCCGGCCGAGATCGAACGAGCCGTTGCCCTGCTCGCCGCACGCCCGAAGCACGTCGTCATCTCCGGCGGATACTTCTCGCGGTTGATCGCCCGCCTGCTGGCGATGCAGCTTGACCAGCTGATCCCCAACGTCGACTACGCCGACGAGCCGCTCGGGGCCGATATCGCGAAGTACCTGCGGGCCGGCCGCGACTCGGTCGTGATCGTCTATGACCTGCGCCGCTATGAACTGGTGGCCAAGGAGGTCGTCTCGCTGGCGAAGGCCGGCGGCGCCAGCGTCATCCTGATCACCGACGAGTCGCTCTCCCCGTCGGCCGAGGAAGCGGACATCGTGCTGCCGGCCGCCGTCGACGGCATTCCGTTCGACTCTTTCGCCGCGCTCCTCGTGCTGACCGAGAGCCTGGTGGATGCCGTCTTCCACGAACTCGGCGAGGCGGCAATCGAGCGGATGGCCGACTGGGAGCGATCAGTGCGCATCTACCGGGACTTTCGCGTCGGCGGGCTCGTCGGCAGCAGGGCGGCGCAGCCGCATCAGGAGCAGAAAGAAGGCTGACACATGGGACACCTCGACGGGCAGGCCGCCGTCGTCACCGGCACCGCCCAGGGCATCGGGCGCGGGATCGCGGACCTGCTTGAATCGGAGGGCGCGACCGTTCACCGGGTCGACGCGGGCGACGTCGATCTGCGCGACCCGGCCGCCGTGGACGCGTTCTTCGCCGGGCTGGGCGAGCTGCACATTCTCGTCAACAACGCCGGCGGAGTCCAAGGGCAGACGCACACCCCGATCGACGAGCTGACCGACGCGGCCTGGGACGCCGTCCTTGACGCGAACCTGCGCACCGCATTCAACTGCACCCGCGCCGCCGCCCGCCTGATGAAGGCCGCCCGCTACGGGCGGATCGTTAACATCTCCTCCGGGGCCGGCCGCAGCGTCAGCCTTACCGGCATCCAGGCCTACACCTCGGCCAAGGCCGGCCAGATCGGCTTCACCCGCCAGATGGCTCACGAGCTGGGGCAGTTCGGCGTCACCGTCAACTGCATCGCACCCGGATTCGTGCTCTCGAACCCGACCACCCAGGCGCAGTGGGACAGCTACGGCGAGGAAGGCCAGCAGGCCCTCCTGGAGAACATCGCGACGCGCCGGACCGGTACGCCGCACGACATCGCCCGCGGCGTGCTGTTCTTCGCGGCGCCGGACGCCGACTGGGTCAGCGGGCAGACGATCTCCATCGACGGCGGGCACTCGCTCTTCTAGGACAGGACTTGACATCCTCCCTCGCCTGAAGGCGGGGGATTCCAGCTACGCGTGTTGGGAGGCGAGCAGTTGAGGTTCGCGGTTCACGGGCCGGCTAGCGCCGTCGCCTCGCCGCGCTTTCACGGCGTGCCCCGCCGCGATGTTGCGTGCCGCGTTCACGTCGGCGTTGCCGGCGTATCCGCAGGCCGTGCACCGGAACCGCGCTTGGCTCTCGCGCGATCTCCCGTCCGCGTGCCCGCACGCCGAGCACCGCTGGCTCGTGTAGGCGGGTGGTACCTTCTCGACCCGGCCCGGCGCCTTGTCCTCCAGCCGGCGGACCAGCAGGCCCCAGCCCGACCGGGAGATCTCCCGGTTCAGCCCGGCCTTGGCCCGGACGTTGCGGCCGGGCCGCTCCGCGGTTCCCTTCGCGGACCGGGTCATGTTCCTGATGTTCAGGTCCTCGACGCGGATCACGTCGAAGCGGCGGGCGATGCCCGTGGACGTCTTCTCTGCCCAGTCCCTGCGCCGGTCCCTCTCGCGGGCCGTCAGCCGGGCGACCGCGATCTTGGCCTTGCCGCGCCGGTTCGATCCGCGCCTGGCCCGGGCGAGCCTGCGCTGGAGGCGGCGCAGCCGCGCCTGCTCGCGGGCGCTCAGGCCGGGCGCGGTGAGCATCTCCCCGGTGGACAGGGCCGCGCTGACCGTCACGCCCCGGTCGATGCCCACCGCCTCCCCGGTCCCCGGGCCCTGGACCGGGTCGGGGATGACGGCGAACGCGACGTGCCAGCGGCCCGCCCGGTCCCTCGTCACCCGGAACGACCGCGCGTCTGCGGGCACGTCACGGGACCAGCGGAACCGCACCCAGCCGGCCTTCGGCACCCGGACCTGGCCCCAGTTCCGATTCAGGCGGCGCACGTCCCACTGCTTGCCGCGCTGCCCGGTGACCCGGAACCCCTCGTCCCTCCCGGCCTTGCGCCACGACGGGCGGCCGTGCGTCCCGGCGAAGAAGCCGGCCGTGGCCCGCGCGAAGTCCCGC
>DATCGA010000629.1:0-22905 GCA_036509215.1 Trebonia sp. | reverse complement strand
GGTGCTGGCCGGCGTGTTCCGCTCGGTGGACTTCATTGACGCCTGGCATGGCCCGTGGCCGGCCTACGCCCTCGTGTTCGGCGCCGCGGACCGCATCTTCGGCGCGTGGGCGCTGTTGCGTTACCCGGATTCCTCGCTATCGACGCTCCATCGGCGGTACCTCATCACGTTCGCCGGATGGATGCTGGCCGGCCGCGCGCTGATAGTCGTGACATCGACGGCGCAGTGGAACGGCTACCCGCCGTCCTCATGGTGGCCCGCCCTGATCCCGGATCAGCGGCTGTCCGATGTTCTCAACTACGTGGTCCACGGCGGCGAAGGGCTCTGCGGGCTCGCGCTGCTGGGGCTCCTGATGATCCGGCTGACCCAGACCAGGGGCCTGGACCGCATCGTCATCACGCCCATCATCGTGGCCGGCATCGCCGCGGTGATCGCCGGGATCGTGTCCGCCCTCATGATGACGTTCAGCCTGTCCGGCACACCCAACGGCGCGTACCTGACGGAAGGCGTGGTGGACTTCGCGATCCCGGTCGCGTTCCTGATCGCGGTGCTGCAACGGCTCCTGCTGATCAGGAACGTCACCGAGCTGACGGCTGAGGTCGCGGGGGGCGGCGACATCGGCGCGGCCCGCCGGGCGCTGCGCAGCGTCTTGCACGATCCCACCCTCGATCTCCTCGACACGTCCGATTCCAGCCTGCGGGCGCTCAGCAGTCGCTCGCCCGGGCGGCTGGTGTCCTACATCCGGGCCGGGCAAGACACGCCCGTCGCCGTCGTCGTCGCCGATCCGGTGCTGGCCAGGTACAGCGAGCTGTTCGACGCCGCCACGGCCGCCACCGGGCTGGCGCTGCAGAACGCCCGGCTTCAGGCCAGGGCCGCGCAGGAGAAGCTCGAGCAGGTCAAGGCTTCGCGGGGGCGGATACTCGAGGCCGAGCTGGCGGAGCGGCGGCGCCTTGAGCGCGACCTGCACGACGGCGTGCAGCAGCACCTGCTTGGCATCACGGCATCCCTCGCCGCCGCGATGACCAAGACGGCCGACCCCGAGGCGACCGCCGCTTTCAGCCAGGCCCGCGAGGGTCTCAGGGCGGTGCTGGCCGAGCTCAGGGACCTGGCGCACGGAATTCACCCGGCCGTGCTCTCGCAGTGCGGGCTTGGCGCCGCGCTTGAGCAGATAGCGGAGCGCCTGCCGCTCCCGGTGAGGGTTGACGTGCCGCCGCGCAGGCTCGATGCCGCCGTGGAGGCGACGCTGTACTTCGTTGCCTGCGAGGCGCTCGCGAACGTCGTGAAGCACGCCGATGCGGACAGCGCATGGGTCGTGGTGCGGGCCGGGGAGTCTCTGCTGGAAATAGAGATCGCGGACGACGGCGCCGGCGGAGTCACCGCGGGCGGCGGCCACGGGCTGGCCAACATAGCCGACCGCGTCGGCGCGCTCGACGGGGAAGTCGTCATCGACAGCCCGCCCGGCCGGGGGACGCGCCTGGTGGTGAGGGTCCCGTGCGCATAGCGATCGCAGAAGACTCCGGACTGTTCCGCTCCAGCCTGGCCCTGCTGCTGCGCTCACTCGGGGCCGAGATTACCGCCAGCGTCGCCTCGGGCGCGGAGTTGCTCGCGGCTATCGACAAGGCGGGGCCAGGAACTCAGCCGCCCGACGTCGTCATTCTCGACATCCGGATGCCGCCGTCATTCAGCGACGAGGGCATCCGCACCGCGCACGAGATACGCGCCCTGCACCCCGATACCGGCATCCTGGTCCTATCGACCTACGCGGAAACCAGCTATGCGAGCCAACTGCTGGAAGCGGTGCGCTCTGGAGTCGGCTACCTGCTGAAAGACAACGTGACCGACGCCGACGCGCTGATGGAGAGCCTGGGTCGAGTTGCCGCGGGCGAGACCGTGGTCGACCCGGCCATCGTGCGGCGGCTGCTGGGGAGAAACCGCAAGCCGAGCGTGATGGACACCCTGAACGAGCGTGAGTTCGAGGTACTGCGGCACATGGCGGAGGGCAGGTCCAACCTCGGGATAGCGAAAGAGCTCTTCCTGAGCGCCCGGACCGTCGAGACTCACGTCACCAGTGTCTTCACCAAGCTCGGCCTTACCCCGAGCGACACGGAGAGCAACAACCGTGTCCGCGCGGTCGTGGCGTTCCTCCGCTCGGCGGGCTCGCCGCGGTGAAGCAGCGGTGAGAAGCTCCGCGAGGCGGAGGCTAGGTCACGATCCCTTTCCCCCGATCGTGTCCTTGCCTCCGCCCCGGTCATTGGAGGACGAACACATCCTTGTCGCCGAAGGCGTCGACCAGGTCCTGCCCGAGCTCGCGCGCGACGAAGACGGCGGTAGCCGCGTCAATGCCGCCCTCGAGGACCGCCGCGTCGTCCGTTGACGGGCTGCCTTCCAGCAGGCTCACCAGCACCCGGTACCCGTCACCGTGCTTGGTGCGGGACACGGCCGCCGCAGTCGCCGACGGCATCGCCTTCCTCGCCGTGAGGATGGTCATCACTACATCCGCCACCCGGAGGGTCTGCACCTGCTGCCAGTCCTGCGACGCGCCATCGCCGGACGGGGGGCCTGCGCTAAGCGGCATGGGAGAAGTATGTCGCCGGGGGACCCGATCGCTCATCGGGGAAACTACGGGCGACAGCAAGGGGTTTCCCTCTTGACACTCTCGCGCTGAGGGCTGCGGCGATCCGGCCAACGTCGCCTTTGGTTCGCCGGTACTTGCCAGACATGAAGATCGCCGTATTGCCCTCTGGGAAGCGGCGACGGCTGGCTCGGCGGCAGTCGCAAGCACAATCACAAACGACACACCCATGGTCGAGGCAAGCAGGACGTAACCGGCCGCGCCCATTGGTCGCTGGCGCGTGGAGTCACGTGAGGCAACTTATCTAGATGTGGATGCCTTGCCGGAGTTGTAAGGTAACGGTCGTTTCTGTACGGTTTGCTTGAGGCCGAGGCGACTGTTAGGCCGATTCCCGGAAAGGTCACTTGATGTCTACTGACGCGCCCGCGTCCGTTCCTGATCCCGTGCCCGTGCAAGGCGCCGAGGATGCCAAGGACGCCGGGCTGAGCGGGCCCGCTGAAACCGTCAGCGGGCCCGCTGAAACCGTCAGCGGGCCGGGTGCCGTGGAAGCTGTTTCCGGTGAGGATGTCCCGTTCACGGCGGCTGAACAGCCGTTCGCGCCAGTCCCTCCGCCACCGCCGCCACCACCGCCGAGGCGGCCGCGCAGGGCGCCGAAGTGGCTGCTGCTGACCGTCGGCGGGGTCCTGGCGATCGCCCTTGTCGCCGGCCTTCTCGTCTGGCAGCCGTGGAGCCCGCGACCGATCGCCCCGGTGTCGCTCGCCGCTATGTCACCGACCGGGACGAGCGTGCGGTTGTCCTGGCCGGCCCCCAACGGCGGGGCGACGCCGGACCACTACGTCATCCTGCGGGACGGCGCGCAGCTGGCGGAGGTCCCGGGCAATGAGACATCCTGGACGAACACGGGCCTGAGGCCCGGTGACAAGCTCCGGTACGAGGTCGCGACGCGAGGCGGCGGCTGGCAATCCGGGCCATCACCGGTCGCGACGGTGACCACGATCGCCCCGAGCCCGGTGGGGCTGAAGGTCGCGTCGACCTACACCAGCGCGACGCTGACCTGGAAGCCGTCGCCACTCGGCCCGGCGCCAGATAAATACGTGGTCTACAACGGGCCCGACCCGGTGGCAACGCTTGACGGCGGGACCACTTCGTACGTCCTGAGCGGGCTAGTCGAAGACACCGCCTTCCAGTACACGGTCGTCGCCGAGTGGGGGAAGGTCAAGTCCACGCCGTCCGCGACCGACTCCGGCACGACCCGCTCGGCGCCACTCAACGACTTGCAGAATGCGATCGTCACGCCGACCAGCATCCCGAGCGGCGCGACCGGGGGCACCGTGGGCAGGGCGTACCCCACGTCGTGGAACTTCACTCCGCAGTGCACCACGAATGCCTGCACGATGACCGTTAATGTCGTCGTTCCTGGTCCTCAGGAGCGGGGGTTCGGGCTCACAATCAAGGTCACCCCGTCCGGTGCCGACTACACCGGCAGTATCCAGGCGAAATTCGCGAAATGCGGGGGGACCGTGACTACCGACGCCATCAAGGTGACCCTCGTCCCGGACAAGAGCCAGATATCCAACGGGCGTTGGGGCCACTGGACCGG
This sequence comes from Trebonia sp., assembly GCA_036509215.1. Taxonomy (GTDB): domain Bacteria; phylum Actinomycetota; class Actinomycetes; order Streptosporangiales; family Streptosporangiaceae; genus Trebonia. The sequence goes on along the minus strand of DATCGA010000629.1, from coordinate 18,733 downwards.
CACCGTGTCCGCCGCGGCGCCGTACATCAACCTGAACAACGGCTACTACTGCCCATCGGCGAGCTGGGACTACAACGTGTCCTCGGGCGGCGCAGGCAATGCAGGCGCAACCGCTGGTTCCCCTGTCTAATATTTCGCGTGAACAAGGGGGCAATTGAAGTAGCTCGTCGCGCCAAGCAACCGATATGACGCGTGCAAGGGGCCGGCTGTAGCCTCGGACCCTATGAGCTGGCTGCCTGACGATTTCGTGCACCCCGTCCTCGTCCCGGTGCCCGGCACCGCGCTGCACCTGCGGCCGATCAGGGAGGCGGACACCGAGATCGACTACCCCGCCGTGATGGGCTCGCGCGAGCGTCTGTGGGAGATCTTCGGCCCGGCCTGGGCCTGGCCCAAGGACACGATGACGTTCGAAGCCGACCGCCGCGATCTGAGACGGCATGAGGAAGAGATCGCCATGCACCAGTCCTTCAACTACGCGCTTCTCGACGAGCGGGAAACCGCGATCCTCGGCTGCGTCTACATCGACCCGCCCGAGCGGGCCGGCGCGGACGGCGAGGTCTCCTGGTGGGTGGTGGACGACCTCGTCGGCGGACAGGCCGGCCTGCAGGCGGTCCGCCGCGGCTGGCTCTGAGCGCCCTCCGGTGTGCCGACCCAGGTCGAAAATAGCGGGCAGCGCGTGGTCCATTCGCAGGACGTCGTGCTCGACGTGCTGATACCGAGGCCGAGAACGTAAGATCCCGCTCACGGCTTGCAGCCCGCGCCGGCCCAGAGCAAGTATGCCCCCGACCCGGGCAGGCACCGCGATCGTGTTCCGTTTGGGGCACGCCTTCGCGACCGCGGGCATCATCGTGTTCCGTTATAGGCGCTATACGACCCGAACGGCACACAATGAGCCCCATGTCCGATTGGACGGGTGCGCGTGGTGCGCGTGGTGCGGGTGAGGACGGAGTGAGCCCAAGCCAAAATCAGCCGGACTCGACGACCGCCTTCATCTTCTCCAGCGTGACCAGCATGCCCTCGGCGTTGCTGCGGCCCCGCGCGGACCCGAAGATCAGCCAGTACAGACGGATAAGCGGCGAAGAAGGCAGCGCGAACGACTCGGTGACGTCGGTCCCGCCGTCCGCGCCCGGTTCGAGTTGGTAACGCCAGGTGTTGAGCACCGACCGGCCCGGCGGCCCGACCGAGAAGCCGAAGTCGCGACCCGGATCGCACGCCGTCACCGTGCAGACGGTCCAGTACACCGGCCCTCGGCCATTGCGCCGGGCGTGACCGCGGAAATGCGCTCCCACGGCGGGCCCGCTGGCGCCGCCGAGCCGTTCCGCCTATTCCAGGGCAGGCGGGCTGGCGGCCGGGGCGACCGGGTTCGGCGGCGGCGTCAGCGGGACCGACTCGCCCCAGTCGCTGAAGGTGGTGGTGGACTTGTAGCCGCCGCTGGCGAGGACCGTCTCGCGCAGCGGGCGGGAGCCGGCCGCCGCCACGTCGAGCGTGACCCGGGCGGAGGCGGGGGGCTGCTGGCTGGCGGGGGCACGGCCCTGCACGCCGATCGCCCGCTGCCCGGCCACGGTGGCCGGGGCGGTCAGCGTGAGCGGGGCGGCCAGTGCGATCTCGGACGCGACCGACGACAGCGTGATCCCGTCGACGATGTCGGCGTAGCTGCTCGCTCCCAGTTCCTGGCCCGGGTGGACGGCGATCCACTGGCCCGCCAGCGACTGCGCCTGGGAGGCGGGAACGTTCATGAAGTCGGCCAGCCCCTGCACGTCGCCCTGGACGTACCCGACGCCCCCGGTGTACAGGATGCTGACGTCGCCGCCGGTGCTCAGCGTGATGTGCTGGCGTCCGCCGTCGGCGGTCGCGTCGTCGGAGTAGGTGATGCTCCCGTTGGAGAGGGTGGTGCTGATGGCGACGTGCACCGCGCGCCCGGCCTTCAGCGCGGCCAGCGACGCCGCCACCACGGCGGCCGCCGACCCGGCCGGCGGAGCCGCCGCAGCCGGGGAAGACGGAGCCGCCAAAGACGCAGCCGCCGAAGACGGCGCCGTAGAGGACGAAGCCGCCGAAGACGGCGCCGTAACGGCCAGGGGAGGAGCGGGACTTGAGCTCGCGGTCGAGGTGCAGCCCGCCAGCAGCGCCAGCCCGGCCAGGGTCGCCGGCGTCCACGCCCGCAGAGATCGATTCACTTTCCTATGCTATTTGGTAATCAACCGGCATATCGGTGATGATCCGGCCGCACAGTCGCCCAAGGTCCGTTCGGAAGCAGGATTTAAGACTTTTTCTCCGGATGGCTGACGTCCACCGGCGGCAGATCCTGCACCTCGTGCTTGCTGAGCTTGAGCACGATGCCGTCGTGGGTGCTGGTGACCGCGCTGATCGGGATCGCCACTTCCTTCTTCCCCCACAGGTGCCCCTCTTGCAGCAGGAAGTGGGTCACGTGGCGGCTGCCGGGGTCGATGACCAGCCCCTGGACGCGGCCGATGTCGCCGTCGGTGGCCTGGACGGGCTCGCCCCGGCGGATCTCGACCTCGCCCAGCGGGACGGAGTCGGTGGCGACGACCTGCGGGGCGATGGCGCCGGCGCCGCGGCCGATGCCGGGCACGGCCATCCCGCCGCCTTCCAGGCCGTAGTAGGGCATGTAGCCGATCTGGCCCGGGCCGTAGCCCCCGTAGCCGTCGCTGGCCGGGATGATCTGGGTGTCCTCGGCCGGGTCGAGGTTCTCGAACTCCGCCTTGGTGCAGCGGAGGGTGATCCGGCCCGCCGCGCCGCCGACGTCGAGGAGCTCGATCGGCACCAGCCGGCCGAGGTCCGGCCGGTGCTCCGGCTCGATCACCAGGTGGGTGACCTCCTCCACGGTGGGATCGACGATCACCCGGATCAGCCTGCCGACCGCCCCGTCGCTGGCGCTGGCGTCGGTCCCGATCGTGAACTGCGTCGTGTCTGCCATGGCGGTATCTTTCCCGCCAACGGCCGGGCTTTACCCGTTCCCGCTGCTGAAGGCCGCGTCGAATGACGCCGCGGGCGGCGAGAAGTCGAACCGTCGCAGGAACGCGAGCGATTCCGGCGCCCCGGTCAGCCGGTCCATGCCCGCGTCCTCCCACTCGACCGAGATCGGCCCGGCGTAGCCGATCGAGTTGAGCGTGCGGAACACGTCCTCCCAGGGCACGTCGCCCCGCCCGGCCGACACGAAGTCCCAGCCGCGCCGGGGATCGCCCCACGGCAGGTGCGAGCCGAGCCGCCCGTTGCGGCCGTCCAGCCGCTTGCGGGCCTCCTTGCAGTCCACGTGGTAGATGCGGTCCCTGAACTCGAGCAGGAACCCGACCGGGTCGAGGTCCTGCCACACGAAGTGGCTCGGGTCGAAGTTGAGCCCGAAGGCCGGCCGGTTCCCGACCGCGTCCAGCGCCCGCTTCGCGGTCCAGAAGTCGTACGCGATCTCGCTCGGGTGCACCTCGTGCGCGAACCGCACGCCCTCGGCGTCGAACACGTCCAGGATCGGGTTCCAGCGGTTCGCGAAATCGTCAAACCCGCGCGCGATCATCGACTCGGGCACCGGCGGGAACATCGCCACCGTGTGCCAGATCGACGACCCGGTGAACCCGATCACGGTCTGCACGCCGAACGCGGCCGCCGCCCGGGCGGTGTCGGCGACCTCGGCCGCCGCCCGCTGCCGAACCCCTTCCGGCGACCCGTCGCCCCAGATCCGCGGGGGCAGGATCGCCTGGTGCCGCTCGTCGATCGGGTGGTCGCAGACCGCCTGCCCGACCAGGTGGCAGGAGATCGCCCAGCACTTCAGCCCGTACTTCTCGAGCAGCGCGTGCCGCCCGGCCAGGTACCCGTCCTCGCCCAGCGCGCGGTCGACCTCGAAGTGGTCGCCCCAGCAGGCGAGCTCGAGCCCGTCGTACCCCCACGAGCTCGCGAGCCGGCAGACCTCCTCGAGCGGGAGATCGGCCCACTGCCCGGTGAACAGGGTGAACGGCCGTGCCATAGATCCTCCAGAAGAATCAAAACATTTATCTCGAACGGACCGAGGCGCCTGTGGCCTCGTCAGCCGCTTGCCACCCGCTGCCGGCCGCCGCGCTGCGCTGGACCGCGTCAAGCACCCGCTGCACCGCCAGCCCGTCCCCGAAGGACGGCGCCGGCTGCCCGCCGTCCGCGATCGCCGTCAGCAGGTCCCGCGCCTGGTTGGTGAACGTGTGCTCCCAGCCGAGGGTGTGACCGGGCGGCCACCAGCCGGAGAGGTAGGGATGTTCCGGCTCGGTGACCAGGATCCGGCGGAACCCGGCGGTCGAGCCGCCGGCGGCACCGTCGCCGTCGTAGAACTCGAGCTCGTTGAGCCGCTCGAGGTCGAACGCGAGACTGCCGGCCGACCCGTTGAGCTCGATCCGCAGCCCGTTCTTGCGCCCGGCGGCATACCGGGTCGCCTCGAACGAGCCCAGCGCGCCCGACCGGAACCGGGCGCTGAACACCACCGCGTCATCCACCGTGACCCGTCCGGTCCGGGCTGTCCCGTCCGCGGCCCCGGTCCCGTCGGCGGCCCTGGTCGCGGTCGCGCCCCCGGTCCCCGCCCCACCCCCCGTCCCGGTCGCGTCCGCGTCTCCCTCCCCGGGACCGCCGGGCAGCGGACGTTCTTCGACGAAGGTCGCGCTGATCGCGGACACGCCGACGATCTCGTCACCGGTCAGGAACCGGGCCAGGTCCACGATGTGCGCGCCGAGGTCGCCGAGCGCGCCAGAACCGGCCTGGTCCGCCTGCATCCGCCAGGTCAGCGGCGAGTCCGGGTCGACCAGCCAGTCCTGCAGATACACGGCCCGGACGTGCCGCAGCGTCCCGATCCGGCCCTGCTCGACCAGCCGCCGCGCCAGCGCCAGGGCCGGCACCCGCCGGTAGTTGAACCCGACCATGGCCCGCGCGCCGCCCGGGAACGCGGCGTCGGCCGCGGCCGACATCGCCTCCGCCTCGGCCAGCGTGTTCGCGAGCGGCTTCTCGCACAGCACGTGCTTGCCCGCCTGCAGGGCGGCGATCGCGATCGGCGCGTGCAGGCCGCCGGGGGCGGCGATGTCGATCAGCTGCACGTCGTCGCGGGCGATGAGCGCGCGCCAGTCGGTCTCGGCCGCCGCCCAGCCCAGTCGGCCGGCCGCGGCTTCTGCGGCGGCCCGGTCGCGTCCGCAGATCGCCGCCAGCCGGGGCCGCAGCGGCAGGTCGAACACCCGGTCCACGGTCCGCCAGGCCTGGGAGTGGGCCCGGCCCATGAACGCGTAGCCGACCATCCCCACGCCGAGGCTAGGCGGCTGCGACATACGGGTCCCAATCCTCCGCGAGCGCGTCGGGCAGGTCGAAGACGGAGTCGACCGGTTCGAAGGCCGAGGTGGCGGCGGACCGCTCGATCGCGGTCATCAGCTCGAGCACGTGCTGCGCGATCTCGCCCGAGGCCCGGTGCGGCCGACCGTGCCGGATCGCGCGGACCATGTCGACCACGCCGCTGCCGCGGCCCGCCGCCGCCCCGTGCGAGGGGATCTCGATCCACTCGGCGTCGCCCGCGCGGCGCACCCGCAGGTCGCCGTCGAACCTGTTCGGGTCGGGCACCGCCAGCGTCGCCTCGGTCCCGGTGATCTCCACGAAACCGTTCCTGTTGAGCGGGGAGTCCCAGCTGAACAGCAGCGACGCCGCCTGGCCGCCGGCGTACTGCGCCAGCGCGGACATGTACGTCGGCACTTCCACGTTGAACTCGGTACCCGCGCGCGGCCCAGAGCCGATCTCGCGGGCGTCGCGTGCGCGGCCGCCGATCGCGGCCACCCGGGTGGCCGGGCCGAACATCGTCGCCAGGACCGACAGGTAGTACGGCCCGAGGTCGAACAGCGGCCCGGCGCCCTTCGCGAACAGGAACTCGGGGTCCGGGTGCCAGCGTTCGGGCCCCGACCCCTGCAGCAGGGTGAGCGCGCTGATCGGCGTGCCGATCGCGCCCGAGGCGATGAGCCGCCGGGCCGACTGGATGCCCGCGCCGAGCACGGTGTCGGGCGCGCAGCCGACCCGCAGCCCGGCCGCCCGCGCCTGGTCGAGCAGCGCCCGCCCGGCGGCGACGTCCGGCGCCAGCGGCTTCTCGTTCCACACGTGCTTGCCCGCCGTGATCGCGGCCGAGGCCACCTCGGCGTGCGCGGCCGGGATGGTCAGGTTCACCACCAGCTGCACGCCGGGGTGCTCGAGCGCCTGCTGCACGGTGCCCGACTCGGGGACGCCGTAGGTTTCCGCCTGGGCCTTCGCCCGGTCGACGTCGAGGTCCGCGCAGAACAGCACCTTGACGTCAGGGAAGGTGGTCAGGTTCCCCAGGTACTGCTTGCTGATGTTGCCGCAGCCGACGACGGCGACGCCGAACGGCTTGGCTGCCGCCGGCCCTCCCTTCCCACCCGCCACCCTCGTCATCAGGCGCCCGGTCCCGCGTGCACCGGCGCGGCCAGGTTGTGCGCGGCCAGCCAGGCGAGGCTGTCGCCGACGGCGGTGAGCATGTCGGTCGCGCACCGGTCGAGCTCGACCACGTGCCACTCGGCCGACGGGCAGGCGGCGAGGATCTCGGCCACCGGCATCCGGCCGCTGCCGACGGCGACCATCATGTCGCCTTCCCTGGTGCCGATCGGGCCGTCCTTGACGTGCAGGTAGCGGACCCGGTCGCCGAGGCGGCGCAGCAGCGCGGGCACGTCCTGCCCGCCGACCGCCGCCCAGTAGGTGTCGACCTCGAGGATCACGGCCGGGTCGAGCGCGTCGGCCAGCAGCTCGAGCGCCGGCCGCCCGCCGACGATCGACGACAGCTCGAAGTCGTGGTTGTGGTAGCCGAGCCGCAGCCCCAGGTCCGCCAGCTTGACGGCGGCCTCGTTGAGCTCGCCCGCCAGCACCGCGATCGTCTCGGAGTCGGCGAACCGCACCGGGTCCGCCCACGGCACGATCACGGCGCCCGCGCCGAGCGCCTGGGCGCCGCGCAGCATCGCCTCGCCCTCGCCGTCCAGGATCTTGGCGTGCACCGAGCACACCGCCAGCCCGGCCTCGTCGAGGTCGGCCCGCAGCTGCTGGGGGTCGGTCAGCACGTCGTAGGGCTCGACCGCGCCGTAGCCGAAGTCCGCGACGCTCCGCAGGACAGCCTTCCTGCCGGTCGTCTCGAGCTGCTGGCGCAGGGTGTAAAGCTGCAGGGCCGGCGGACTGCTGATCAACGTGCACGCTCCTCGCCGGGAAACATTTTCGCAAAGTTCCCGCTAAACTGATCGCTCCAGACAGCACGCTAGATCCCGGTCAGACGGGTGTCAATGGCGGTAGTCTGGGCAGTAATTTTTCGAAAAAGTTAAGCGAGAGGAGCGCGAATGGCGGCTGCAGGCGGCGCGAGTGCGAGCGGGAGTGCGGGCGCGGGGGCGTCGCGCTCCGGCCGCGCGGGCAGCCTGACCAGCATCGCCGCGGCGGCCGGGGTGTCCGTCTCCACGGTGTCCAAGGTGCTCAACGGGCGGACCGACGTGGCCCCTGAGACCAGGGAGCGGCTCGGCCGGATCCTGCGGACGCACGGCTACCAGGTCGCCCCGAGGTCGGGCATCGGCGTCGTCGACCTGCTGATCGGGCAGCTCGGCGGCCTGTGGTCGGACGAGCTGATCCGCGGCGCGGTCACGGCGGCGGCCGAGACCGAGATCAGCGTGATCGTCAGCCGGGTGGGCTCGGCGAGCGAGTTCGCGCGCTGGCTCAAGATCGCGACCGCGCGCGGCACCCTCGGCGCGCTGAGCGTGCTCTACCTGCCCGACCCGGCCACGCTGCGGAGGATGGCCGAGGCGAGCCTGCCGCTGGTGGTCATCGACCCGCCGGTCGAGCCCGGCGGCGAGGTCCGGTCGGTCGGCACCACCAACTGGCAGGGCGGCCTGTCCGCCACCCGGCACCTGATCGAGCTCGGCCACCGCCGGATCGCCGCCATCGGCGGGCCCGACCACCTGTGGTCCTGCCGGGCCCGCCTCGACGGCTACCGCAGCGCCCTGCGCCGGGCCGACCTGCCGGTCGACGAGAACCTGGTCCGCTGCGACGAGCTCACGGCGGACGCCGGGCTGCGCCGGGCCAGGGAGCTCCTCGGCCTGGCCGATGCGCCGACCGCGATCGTGGCCGCCAACGACGCCCAGGCGTTCGGCGTGCTGCAGGCGATCGCCGAGCGCGGGCTGCGCTCTCCCGACGACGTCAGCGTGACCGGCTTCGACGACGTGCAGATCGCCACCTGGGCCACGCCGCCGCTCACCACCGTCAGGCAGCCGCTGGCGGCGATGGCCGCCACCGCGTTCTGGATGCTCACGTCCTCCGGCGGCGAGCGCGAAATGCAGCCCCGCCACCTCGAGCTGGAGACCACCCTCGTCGTCAGGCGCAGCACCGCCCCGCCCGGCAACGGAAATTCTGCGCGGCGATTACCGCCGACCCCGGCTTGCCCTGAGGGCCGGCTGATTCGCCGCCTGTTTACCCGAACGTGAAGACGTACGCCTGCGCGCCCGGCTGGCCGAACGTGATCTCCAGTGTCCGCTCGAGAACGGTGCCCTGCTCGCGGACGAGCTGATAGAGGCGGCCGCTGCCGAGCAGGCCGTTTCCGTCGGCGTCGGTGTCCGCGCCGTGCGACGGTCCCGGGGCCTGGCCGTCGACGAGCACCCGGAAGGGGATCGGCGCGCCGACGCCGCGGGACATCACCAGATTCGCATCGCGCGCCTGGAAGCGGTACGCGATGGTCCCGCCGGCGTGTTCGACGGTGGCCTTCTCCTGCTCGACGGTCCACTGGCCGGCCAGGGCCCACTGGTTGAGCGCCAGGCGCTCGGGGAGCTTGTAGAGCCGGGTCTCGGGGACCGCGCCGCCCGGTGAGGCGAAGCCCTCGCTGCGCCCCTCGCCGAGGTAGGTCTCTGGCGAGCGCAGGTGGTCCCAGTCGGCCGCCGCCTCGACGCCCAGCCCCTCGACGGTGACGGGCTCGCGGTCGACGCCGAGCAGCCGCTGGATAACGCGCTCGGACTGCTCGTACTCCCCCTCGCCGAACAGCTGGCCGGCGATGACGCCGTCGGAGTCGATGAAGTACAGCGCCGGCCAGTAGTGGTTGTCGAAGGCGTTCCAGATCGCGTAGTGGCTGTCGACCGCGACCGGGTAGTCGATCTCCCGCTCCCTTGTCGCCTGCCGGACCAGGTCGATGTCGTGCTCGAAGAAGAACTCCGGGGTGTGGACGCCGATCACCACCAGCCCGTCGTCACGGTAGGCGCGTGACCACGCGCGCACGTAGGGTTCCTGGCGCAGCCAGTTGATGCAGCTCAGCGTCCAGAAGTTGACGACCGTGACGTGGCCGCGCAGCTCGGCGGGGCCGAGCGGCCCGGAGTTGAGCCACTCGGCCGCCCCGCCGAGCGGGGGCATGTGCAGATACCCGGACATGGTCATCTAGCGTAGCGACCTGAACCCGGTGCGTACCTCAGAGGAGAACAGCTCAGGCTCCTGCCAGGCCGCGAAGTGGCCGCCCCTGTCGACCTCGTTGAAGTAGACGAGGTTGGGGTAGGCCCGCTCGGTCCAGCTGCGCGGGGCCTTGTAGATCTCGTTCGGGAAGACCGTCACGGCGGCCGGGATGGAGACGTTCTTGGCGTCGAAGAAGCCGTACGCGTTCTCCGCGTAGAGGCGGCTCGACGAGACCGCGGTGTTCGTCAGCCAGTAGAACGTGACGTTGTCGAGGACCTCGTCCCTGGTCAGGTTCCCGACGGGCTTCCCGGCGAAGGCAGCCCTGATGTCCTCGTAGCTGGCCGCGTCGTGGTTGATCATCCAGGCCGCCAGGCCGACGGGGGAGTCCGCGAGCGCGTAGAGCGTCTGCGGCGACGTGGCCATTTCCACCGCGTAGCCGATGCCCTTGGTGTACAGGAAGTTGATCTGCTCCCAGGCGCTCTGCTCCTCGGCCGACAAGCCGGCCGGCGCCGGGGCGCCGGTGACGAAGCGGATCTCCTGCGCCACCTCGGGCGGGATCACGCCGGGCATGTTGGAGTGGATGCCGAGCAGTCCCGGTGGCGCGTTGACGGCCATTACGTCGGTGATGACGGCGCCCCAGTCGCCGCCCTGCGCGACGTAGTGCGTGTATCCCAGGCGCTTCATCAGCTCGACCCAGGCCGCCGCGATGCGGTCGGGGGTCCAGCTGGCGTCGCGCGGCTTCCCCGAGTACCCGTAGTCCGGTATCGACGGGATCACCACGTCGAAGGCGTCGTCGGCGCTGCCGCCGTGCGCGGTGGGGTTGGTGAGCGGGTCGATGACCCTCAGCAGCTCGATGACCGAGCCGGGCCAGCCGTGCGTGATGATGACCGGCAGCGCGTGCTCGTGCTGCGAGCGGACGTGGATGAAGTGGATGTCGAGCCCGTCGATCTCGGTCATGAAGTGCGGCAGCGCCTGTAGTCGGGCCTCGCACCTGCGCCAGTCGTAGGTGGTTGCCCAGTAGCGCGCCAGCTCCTGCATCACCTCCAGCTGCACGCCCTGCGAGTGGTCGGAGACCGGCTCCCGGTCGGGCCATCGGGTGTTCACGATGCGGGCCCGCAGGTCATCGAGCTCGGCCTTGGTAGCCACCGGGATCGTGAACGGCCTGATCGATTCTGCAGTCGTGACGGACATGTCGGTCTCCTCGGCTGGTGCGGTCTGATTGGACGACGACACCAAGCCTTGCTTGTCGCACCCTCGCCCCGCGCCCGGGGAACACCCTGGTTTTCTCCCGGGTGGCCCCTGGGCCGTTCACCATGCGGGCCGCCTGGCCAGCCGGGCGAGCCAGCCGACCAGCAGGGTTATCAGCGCGGCGACGGCGAAGGACAGGATCGACGCCGACATCCAGCTCTGCGGGGCGAAGCCGATGAGCTGCCCGAAGGACGTCCAGGCCGAGACCCACCACGGCACGTACCCGGGATTGATCAGCTGGTAGGTGACGAAGCCGGCCGCCCACGGGAGCAGCATCAGCCAGCGGGACCTAGCCGCCGTCGACAGATCCCAGCGCCCGCCCGACACGACGAAGTAGTCCGCGATCAAGACGGCCGACATCGGCACGAAGACCGAGCCGATGAGGTCGAGGAAGTTCTCGTAGTCGGCGATGTTCAGCCACAGCGCGCCGGCCGTGCTGACGGCGGCGATGGCAACGGCCAGGATCCGCCGATCCCACAGCGGGCGCAGGTTCTGCGTCGACACCGCCGTCGAGTACACGTTGGCGAACGCCTGGTCGAGCTCCCGGGCGGCGAGGACGGCGAACGCGAGCGCGCCCGCCGGCAGCGCGATGAACGCGCCGTAAATGTCGTTCGGGTTGCCGTGCGCGACCGTGACCAGCGCCAGCAGCCCGATGACGTAGCACAGCACCTGGGTGACGCTGTATCCGGCCAGCGTTCCGGTGAAGGCCGCGCGCGGGCTGCGCGAATGCCGGTTGTAATCGGCGATCAGCGGCGCGAACGAGACCGCGACCGCGACCACGGTGTCGGTCGCCGCCCAGTAGCCGGTCCAGGTCCCGTGGGTGAACCCCGGCAGCGGGTGCCGCAGGAGCTGCACCAGCAGGTAGCACAGCACGACGAGGACAGCGGTGGTCGCGTAGCGGCGCAGCACCCGGATCGCGCCGAGCGGCCGGATCGTCAGCAGCGCGGTGATCACCCCCGCGATCAGCACGTAGCCCCACTTGGGGAGGGCGGGGGTGAGGGTGTGGGCGGCGGTGGCGATCGTCACCAGCTCGAAGATCCCCCAGCCGAGGCACTGCAGGATGTTGAGCGCGGTCGGCAGGTAGGACAGCCGGGCGCCGAACAGCCCGCGCAGCAGCACCATGGCGGGCGCGCCGGTCTGCGCCCCCGGCAGCCCCGCCAGCGCGAGCGGGACCGTCCCGAGCAGCGTGCCCGCCACGATCGCGGTCAGCGCCGCCGCCAGCGACAGCTCCGGGGTGCCCGCGCCGCCCGGCTGCAGGACGAAGATCGCCCCGGTGAACCCGAGCAGGCTCACCCCCAGGTTGCCCCACAGCCCGAACTGGTCGAGCAGGCTGAGCGCCTGCGGCACCGGCTCGGCCAGCGTGCGCGCGACCTCCGAGCGGCGGTCGCCCGGGACGGTGACGAACTCGCCAGAAGACGAGGTAACGGATGTGCTCGCGGTCGCCACGTGGCCTCCCTACGCCGGCATTATCCGGTCAGGTTCCGACGGTCGGCGGCGCGCGCCCCTGCGGGCAGCCACCCTCTCAGCCCGGTTCAGCCCGAGCTCCCGTGATTATTTTCGTTAGACTCTAACACTGCGGGGGAGGGGCTGGGCGGGCGGGGTCCGCCCAAGGATCACATCTTCCCGTCTCTTTATCGCGGCTCTCACTGGCCCCGTTATGCTTGCGCAAAAGCAGCATGCCGGGGGACTAGCTGGCAGAACAATGGCATCATAGACACGCGGCGAAATGCGCGCGTGCGGAAGATCGTGCCAGTGAACGTGCATTAGCACAGGCGACTAACTGGGGACATATCAGACATATGCCCTGAGCTGTGGTGGCAGCCGGGGGATTCGACCGCTTATGCGTTGATCTAAACAACGGCGGGGAAACGCACAGGCGCGTACCGTATTGTGGTCTAGGCTTTCACCTTCCCGTCATTTGGGGCAACCGGGTGAATGAAGGGGTATCTCGTGCGGGCAGACGCGCACACAATCGCCGTCGAACGAATGGGGCTCGGTGATCATGCCTTTGCCCATTACGCCGATGATGACATCCGCTGGGAGGTGCCAGCGGTATTCGCCAACCAGGGGGTCTCGCGGGGCGAGAAGGTCATCGTGATGATGGACCCGGGGTGCTCGGCCGACGACGCCTGCGAGCGGCTGGCGGCCTTCGGCGGCGGCGCCGAGGACGCGCGCGACCGCGGGCAGCTGGTGTTCAGCAGCATGCGCGAGCTGATCAGCCCGGAGAAGTCGTTCACCGCCCGCAGGCAGCTGGACCGGCTGCGGCAGGAGACGGACCTGGCCGGCCAGGAGGGGTTCGCGGGGCTGCGCACGATCATCGACATGGCCTGGGTCCAGGACCTGGGCATGGACGTCGAGGACGTCATGCACCGGGAAAAGAACGCGGACTCGCTCTTCGAGAGCCGGCGGTACGCCGAGATCTGCGCCTACGACCGCCGGAGGTTCGATCCCGCCGTGGTGGAGGAGATGCGGGCCAGCCATCCGGTCGCGCTGCTCGAGCGGCCCGGCGACCTCCAGGCCCACCACGCCCCGGGCGAGCTGTACCTGATCGGCGACGCGGACATGGCGACCGGAGGCATCTTCCGCGCGGCCGTGAGCCTGGCGTTCGACGCGCCGCCGGGCAGGCAGGCGCTGGTCGACCTGACCCGGCTGTGCTTCCTGTCGGCCGGGTGCGCGGGGGATCTGCTCCGCCTCATCGGGCAGACCGCCAACGTCTGCGACAAGGTCGTGATCCGCTGCCGCCCTCCGCAGGCGAAGATCCTGCTCCGCCTTCGCGTGATGTGGACCGGCGGCGTGGTGCTGGAGGAGACGGGAGATAGCAGGTGACCGGTGGCGCGCCGCTCCAGATGCGCTTCACCGGAGCCGATCTTCCGAGGCTGCGGTTGCGGGTCGGTGACGCCGCCGGCGCGGCCGGGCTTGACGAGAGCAGGCGCGAGGAGCTCGTGCTGGCGGTGTACGAGCTGGCGTGCAATGCGATCTTGCACGGCGGCGGAGGCGGAAGCCTGCTGCTGTCCCTGGTGGACGGCTCCGTGCGCTGCCAGGTATCCGACGACGGGCCTGGCTTCGCCGATGCCGAGGCGGCCGGCGGCGGCCTGTGGCTGGCGCGGCAACTGTCGGACGGGATTGAGATCGAGGGCGGCGCTGACAACGGCGCCGTCGTCACGCTGATGGTCCGATGCCGCTCGAACGCCGCCGCCACGTAAGCGACCGTCGGCCGGATCAGCCCTTACCCGGATTGAACAGACCGAGCGGGTCGAGCGCCCGGCGCACCGCGTCCTGCATGGCGAGCGCGCCGGGATCGAGCTCCCGCCGCATGCCCCGGCGCTTGAGCAGCCCGATGCCGTGCTCTCCGGACACGGTGCCGCCGAGCTCGATCGCGTCGTCCAGGAACTCCTCGAACGCGGCCTGGGCGGCGATCCGCGCGCCGTCGTCGCCCGGCGGCGTGACCAGCAGCGGATGCAGGTTGCCGTCGCCCGCGTGGGCGATCGTCGCCACCGTCACGCCGTGCCTGGCCGCGGTCGCCTCGATCCGGCCGAGCATTGTCGGCACGGCCGAGCGGGGGACGCACACGTCCTCGGTCAGCACCGGGCCGAGCCGCTCCAGGGCCGGGTAGGCGAGCCGCCGGGCGTCGAACAGCGCCTCCGCCTCGGCCGCGTCGGTGGACTGCTCCACCCACTGCGCCCCCGCGTCGGTCATCGCGGCGGCCAGGGCGTCCGCCTCGTCCCGGCCCGAGTCGCCCGGCGTGTCCACCCGGGCGAGCAGCAGGGCGGCCGCGTCGGCGGCGATGCCGAGGTGCTTCCACTCCTCGACCGCGGTCAGGCAGGCGCGGTCGAGGATCTCGAGCACCGACGGGGACAGGCCCCGGCGGGTGATCAGCGACACCGCCTCGCCCGAGGCGACGAGGCCGCCGAACGCCCCGACGATCGTGCGCGGGGTGCCGGCCAGCGCCGGGCGAAGCCGGAGGGTGATCTCGGTGATGACCCCGAGCGTCCCTTCCGAGCCCACCATCAACGCGGTCAGGTCGAGCCCGGCGACGCCCTTGGTGGTGCGCCGCCCGAGCCGGACCACATCGCCGTAGCCGCCCGCGCCGCCGTAGCCGCCCGCGCCGCCGTAGCCGCCCGCGCCGCCGTAGCCGCCCGCGCCGCCCGCGCCGTCCCCGGCGCCTACCCCGGCCGCCACCCGCAGCCCGAGCACGTAGTCCCTGGTGACGCCGTACTTCAGGCAGCACAGGCCGCCCGCGTTGGTGGCCACGTTCCCGCCGATCGAGGACCAGGGGGCGCTGGCCGGGTCCGGCGGGTACCACAGGCCGTGCTCGGCCACGGCCGCCTTCAGGTCGTTGTTCACGATCCCCGGCTGCACCACGCAGACCATGTTGTCGGGGTCGATCTCGAGCACCCGGTTCATCCGCGACAGGTCGAGGACGACCGCACCGTCGGTGGCGTTGGCGCCGCCGGACAGGCCGGTGCCCGCGCCGCGGGGCACGATCGGCGCGCCGAACTCCGCGCAGACCCGGACGACGTGCTGCACCTGGCCCTCGGTCTCGGCCCGCACCCCGGCCACCGCCCGCCCGACCGGCGCCCACTCCGCGTCGTCGTGCGACATCGCCGCGAGCACGTCGCGGTCGACCACCAGGCGTCCGTCCGGCAGCCCGCGGTCGAGCGCGCCGACCAGCGCGGCGGCATCGGCCTGTTCGGCGGCGTGGGCATCGGCGGCGGGCGGCGCGGTCTCCATGAGACCGACACTAAACGAACTCGCCTCCGAAGCCAGCCCGGGCAAGCAGGCCCGGGCAGGCCCGGGCTGGCAGCCTGGGAAGGCGGGCCCGGCCGGTCAGCTGAACGCGGCCGCGAACATGCCCGGCTCGTAGGAACCGCCCCGCTGGTGCACGATCACCGCGAGCCGGTTGGCCGCGTTGATGAGGGCGATCTCGGCGATCAGGGCGGCGATCTGGTCGTCGTCATAGTGCTCGCGCACCTGCGCCCAGGTCTGGTCGGACACGCCGGTGCTGGCGTCGGCGAGCCGGGTCCCCTCTTCCGCCATCGCCAGCGCCGCCCGTTCGGCCTCGCTGAACACGGTGGACTCGCGCCAGGCGGCGACCAGGTTGAGCCTGACCGAGGTCTCGCCGGCCGCCGCCGCCTCCTTGGCGTGCATGTCGATGCACCAGCCGCAGCCGTTGATCTGGCTGGCGCGCAGCGACACCAGCTCCCGGGTCGACCTCGGCAGCGGCGACTGCTCGATGACCAGGGCGGCGCTGGCGAACCGCTTGGCGAACTTGGCGGCGATCTCGTTCTCGAACAGGTTGAATCGGGTGTCCATGATTTCGTCCTCACTCGATGATGCTGAGACGAACAAGAGATGCCGGCCGCCGGCCGCCTGTGACAGCCCCCGGCGATGTCACAAACCCGCCGGGCCGGGCATCTGGTGGGTATGACCGTCGAGAAGGAGCTGCCCATGGCCGACCCGGACCCCGCCACCGAGGCGTTCCTCGCCTACCGAAACCTGCTGTTCACCGTGGCCTATGAGATGCTCGGCTCGGCCGCCGACGCGGAGGACGTCCTGCAGGAGACGTGGCTGCGCTGGGCCGGGGTGGATCTGGGCGGGGTGCGGGACTTCCGCGCCTACCTGGTCAGGATCACCGCCCGCCAGGCCCTCGCCCGGCTGCGCGCGCTCGGCCGCCGCAAGGAGTCCTACGTCGGCCCGTGGCTGCCGGAGCCGCTGCTGACCGCGCCCGACGTGGCCGAGGATGTCGAGCTGGCGGAGAGCGTCTCGATGGCGATGATGCTGGTGCTCGAGACGCTCCCGCCGACCGAGCGGGCGGTCTTCGTGCTGCGCGAGGTGTTCGCCCTCGAGTACGACGAGATCGCCGAGGCCGTCGACAAGAACCCGGCCGCCGTCCGCCAGATCGCGCACCGGGCGCGCGATCACGTCGCGGCGCGGCGGCCGCGCGGCGTCGTCTCCCCGGCCGAGGCCCGCCAGGCGCTCGACGCGTTCAAGCGGGCGGCCGAGACGGGGGATCTGCAGGGCCTGCTCGACATCCTCGCGCCCGACGTCGTGCTGCTCGGCGACGGCGGCGGGGTCAAGCAGGCGGTGCCGCGGCCGGTGGTCGGAGCCGACCAGGTCGCCCGCCTGCTGGCGATCGGGCTCGGCCGCCTGCCGGGCACCGCGTTGCTGCGCCCGGCCCAGGTCAACGGCTACCCGGCACTGATCCTGCTGATCGACGGCGAGCTCGACTCGGTGGTCGCGCTGCGCATCGACGACGGCCTCATCACCGGCCTCTATTCCGTGCGCAACCCCGAGAAGCTGTCGCACATGGAGCGCGAGACCGCCCTGCGCCGCTGACCAGACCCGCCGCCGCCTACTTAATCGACTTGATGCGATAGACGCTCACGGCCCCGAGAAACGTGAAGACGCCGGCGAACGCGAACAGGATCCGGTAGCCGCCGAGCTGGTCGATCACGAGCGCCGCGATAACCGGGGCGATCGCCTGCGGCACGTTGGTGCCGATGTTCATGATGCCGAGGTCCTTGGCCCGCGTTTCCGCGTCCGGCAGCACCTGGGTCACCAGGGCCTGGTCGACCGAGAGGAAGGCCCCGTACCCCGCGCCGAGGAAGGCCCCCGCCACCAGCGTCGTCCCGAAGCTCGGCCAGATCACCAGCAGCACCGCCGCGACGCCCTGCAGCGCCGACGCCACCGCGACAAACCGACGCCGCCGCCCCGACCGGTCCGACAGCACACCGCCGCCGTAGGTGGTGATCAGCGTGAACACCAGGTAGATCGCGGTCACCTCGAGCAGCGCGGTGTCCGGGTCCTTCAGCTTCAGGTCGTTGGTGAAGAAGTACAGCAGGTACGTGGTCCCGAGCGCGTTCCCGATGTTGACCGCCACCCGGCCGCCGAACGCCCAGGCGAAGTCCGGGTAGGCCCGCGGCGACACCCACATCGCGTCCGTCAGCGCGCGAAAGCTAAGCGGCAGCCGGCCGCCGATGATCGGCGAGTCGCGGTACCGCAGCACGAACGGTATCGACAAGATCACTACCGCGACCGCCAGCACCAGGTACCCGCTGGCGGTGCCGGTGATCACCTCCGCCAGCAGCGCCAGGCCGATCAGCAGCCCCAGCGCCTGGGGGCCGAAGATCGCGCCGGAGATGATGCCGCGCTGGGTCACCGGCACCTGGTCGGCCACGGCGGCGAACAGCCCGGCCGACGCGATCGAGAAGCCGAGCGAGGCGAACATCCAGCAGACCATCACCCCGACCCAGGACCGCTGCGGCCCGATCGCGACCAGCGAGAGCGCCAGCACGACGACCCCGGCCGCCATCCACACCCGCCGCCGGCCGAACCGCGACCTGGTGCGGTCGCACAGCGCGCCCGCGACCGGCAGCGCGATCAGCGCCACCACCCCGGCCGCGCCGTTGGCGATGCCGAAATCCCGCACCTTGTGGGCCGCGTCGAGCGCCGCGAACTGGTTCGGCAGCACCAGCTGGACCGGCACCAGCCACGCCATCCAGAACCCGAACCAGAGCAGCGTGAACCGGCTGGTCCAGGCGAGGGGCACGCGGACCGTCGGCTCAGCGGCGGTTGTCTCGGCAAGAGGCATGCTGAGAATGTACAGGTCTGCCCCCACTATCACTCACAAGATCAAAACCATTTGTCCGAACGGACGCGCGGTTCCCCCCACCCGCCCAGGTTTCCCCGCGCAGGAAACCGCCGCCACGCCGGGAACCCCGCATGACCTGCCCAGATGATTGAGGTGCCCCGAGCCTCCCGGACAGTCCATCCATTAGGATGGGGTTATCTGGAAGGTAAAGTTTTGACCCGAGCGAAGAAGAACTTCTCACCCGAATTCAGGGATGAAGCCGTGAAGATGGTGATCGAGACGTCGCGCCCGATTGCCAGAGTAGCCAAGGAGCTCGGAATTAACGAAGGTACCCTGGGTAACTGGGTGGGAATTTACCGTCGTGAGCATGCCGGCGAGGAACCTCCGCTGACCGTGAATGAGCGCGCTAGGCTGCGCGAACTCGAGCGGGAAAACCGGGAACAGAAGATGGAGCTTGAGTTCCTGAAAAAAGCCGCGGCGTAC
>DATCGA010000628.1:0-28658 GCA_036509215.1 Trebonia sp. | reverse complement strand
CCGCCTGGTCGGGTCGTCCAGGTACACCCACCGAACGGATTCGCCGAGGTAGGCGGAGAACCAGGCGTCGGCCTCGGGCCCGGCCGCTGCGGCCAGCACGGTGGACCGCCACACGGTCACCTTGAGCAGCTCGGCCGACTCGTCCGGGGCTGCGACCCGCAGCGAAGGGAAACCGCCGGTCGACACCTCGATGTCCGCGCCCGGGCCGCAGGCGATGACGACGCGGGTGAGCGCCGGATGCTTCCGCTGGGTCATGAACTGGCAGTCGGGGTCCACGATCAGCCAGCGACGGTCGCCCGCCAGACCCCAGGGCTCGACCGCCGCCTGGTCGAGGTCGACCGCCCGGCATCCCTTCACGGGGTAGATGTGGAGTGAGGCGAGCATGTCAGCTGGCGAACGACTGGTCCTCGAGCAGCAGGTCCTCGTAGAACGCGCCGAACGGGCGGCTGGGGTGCCTGATCGCCATCTCCAGCACCCACAGGTTGGGGTTGGGCCGGATGTCGGCCTCGGCCAGCGAGCCGTCATAGTGGGCCTCGTGCGGGAAGTCGCCCAGCCGGTGCCCGGACAGGTCGAGGTTGAGCTCCCAGCCCAGCTCCTTGGCCCGGGTCACCGCGTAGTCGTAGAGCGCGGGACCGCTCAGGCCGCGGCTGAACCACTGCTCGCGCACGTCGTCCCAGAGGGCCCGGACGTCGCGGGCGGCCTTGTGGTGCTCCGGGTCGTCGCCGAAGACGAAGGTCTGGCCGGCGTCGCCCTCGGTGTCGCCGTAGACCGGCCCGATGTCGAGGAAGAAGATGTCGTCGGAGCCGAGGACCACGCCGGGCTCGGAGTCGGCCATGAAGTCCTTGGTCGTGTTGGGACCGAACCGGACGATGACCCGGTGCCAGCCCTTCCGCATGCTCATGTCGCCCAGGATCCCGCGCGCCATCGCGACCGCGTCCTCCTCGACCATGCCGGGCACGATCTTGGCCGACACCGCGGCGATGGCCTGGTGCACCCGCTCGCGGACGTCGAGGAGCTTGTCGACGGCGTAGTTGGGCCCGGTTGCCTCGTAGTCGATCATGGGACGACGCTAACCCCTGGTTGCCTAAGAGGCAACCTTTGTTGTCAGAGTTTACGTGGCCGTCACGCGGGCCGGATCACAGGTCGAGGACCAGCCGCGGGGTCAGCGCCCTGGAGACGCAGATCATCATGTAGTCGTTGGCCGCGTGCTCCTTGGCGCTCAGCACCGAGTCCCGGTGATCGGGGACCCCGGCCAGCACGGCGGTCTCGCACGAGCTGCAGATGCCCTGCTCGCACGAGCTCATCACGCCGGGCATCCGCGCCCGGACGGCGTCCAGGATCGAGACGCCGGCCGGCACCGTCACGGTGATGCTCGAGCGGGCCAGTTCCACCTCGAAGCCCGTGTCCCCGCTGCGGCGGCCCGCGGCCGGGTCGGCGGCGAAGCGCTCGAGGCGGACGGGGATGTCGGGCCGGGTCTGCTGGGCCGCTGTGAGGGCCGCGTCCAGCATCGGGGCCGGCCCGCAGCAGTAGGCCGCCGCCCCGGCCGGCAGCGCCGCGAACGCCGCCGCCAGGTCGGGCAGCCCCGCCTCGTCCTGCGCGACGACCTGCAGCCGTCCGCCCCGGAGGGCGGAGAGGGCATCAACGAACGCCATCCGGTCCCGGCTCCTGCCGCCGTAGACGAACGTCCACGGCACGTCGCCGCGCGCTACCTCGCGGGCCATCGCGAGCAGCGGGGTCACCCCGATGCCGCCTGCCAGGAACAGGTAGTGGCTGGCCGGCTCCAGGGCGAACGCGTTGCGGGGGAGGCTCGCGCTGACCGCCGTTCCGGCCGCCGCGATCCGGTGCACCTCGGCCGAGCCGCCCCGGCCGTCGGCCACGTTCAGCACCGCCACGTGATAGGCGCCCCGATCGCGGTGATCGCCGTGCAGCGAGTACGACCGGATCAGGCCGGACGGCAGGTGCAGGTCGATGTGGGCGCCGGGCGTCCAGTCCGGCAGGGCCGCCCCGTCCGGGGCGGCGAGCTCCAGGCTCAGCACCTCGGCCGCGACCGGCCGGGCGGACCGGACGACGAGCTCGAGCATGGCGCTCCCGGCCGTCAGTGCTGGATCGAGGTGAGGCCGGGGTGGGCGTCGGCGCTCACCACCAGGAGTTCCGCGTCGCCGGGCCCGGCCGACAGCCGATGCGGGCGGCTGGCGTCAAAGTGCGCCGCCATGTCCGTGTCCAGCTCGTAGAGCATGCCGTCGAATTCCAGCTCCAGGGTGCCGCGCAGCACGTAGATCCACTCCTCGCCGCGGTGGTGCACCGGGACCGAGGGCTGACGGTCGGCCGGGACGTGCACCCGCAGCACCTCAAGCGCCCGCGAGTCGGGGAAGCCGCTGCTCGACGCGATCTGCAGCCCGGCCGCGGTGTGCCTCGGCGCTTGGGGGGTGAACGTCGCCAGCCGGGAACCGTCGGCGTCCTCGCCCAGCAGGGTGCCCACCCGGGTCCCGAGCGCGCCCGCCAGCTCGACCAGCATCCCCACCGACGGCTGGCGGGCGCCCGACTCAAGGCGGGACAGATGGGCCTTGGAGATGCCGGTTGACGCCGACAGCTGGTCCAGGGTCAGCCCGCGGGCCTCGCGGGCGTAATGCAGCCGATCGCCGAGCGCACTGGCTTTGAGAGCATCCCCCATGGCACGGTAAGCTACCCCGATATTGCC
The DNA here is from genome assembly GCA_036509215.1 of Trebonia sp. Lineage (GTDB taxonomy): Bacteria > Actinomycetota > Actinomycetes > Streptosporangiales > Streptosporangiaceae > Trebonia. Next base: position 25,960 of record DATCGA010000628.1, on the reverse strand, counting down.
TGGGAGGCAACCGGTGTTGCCTATGCGGAGCGCGAGACGACCAGCTTGACCGCTGGCTCGAGCCACGCGTCCTCGGCGTCGTCCCAGCTCACCACCCGCGTCGGAATCAGGCTCGGATCGAGCCGCCCGGCGGCGGTCAGGTCGATCACGTCGGGCAGGAAACGGCGCGAGTCCGCCCGCGACAGGTGCAGGGTGATGCCCTTGGTGTACATGTGCAGCAGCGGCAGCGGGGTCGTCTCGGCGAAGTGGATCGCGACCGACGTGCAGTAGCCGTAGTCGTCGGTCGAGCGCAGCGTGCAGGCCAGGCCGTCGGTCGCCATGGTGTTCTCCACCGTCACCGCCGCCCGCTCGAACGACCGCGGCCACGGGCCCTCATGCAGCTGCGGCTCCGCCCCGAGCCGGGCGGCGGCCTCGCACTGGGCGGCGTCGGCGTCGATGTAGCGGACCCGCCGGGAGCCCAGCGCGACCGCGGCCGCGACCGCGTACAGGCCGACCGACGACGCCGCCCCGCCGACCACCAGGACGTCCGCCTCCGGCGCGGCCGCGAGCGGCCCGGCGACCGTGCGGTAGCCGTCGACGCCGTTGTCGACCAGCGTGCACAGGATCTCCGGGGCGATGCCGTCCGGGGCCGGGACCAGCAGGTGATCCGCCGCCGGGACCAGCAGCAGGTCGGATACCCCGCCGCCGTGACCGCCGCCGGCCGGGCCGAACCCGAACGCGCCGCCGACCGGGGCGCGGTAGGTGTGACAGGCGCCGTACCGATGATCGGCGCAGGCCGCGCACGCGCCGCAGGACACCTGGTAGGGGACCAGGACCCGCTGCCCGACGCGGACCCGGGTGACCTCACGGCCGACGTCGACGACCTCGCCCACGGTCTCGTGCCCCACCCCGAACGGCCCAGGGAACAGGCCCTGGGCGGCCATCGGGAGATCCAGGTCGCACCGGGCGACCGCCAGCGGCGCCACCAGCGCGCCCAACGGGTCGGCCAGCACCGGGTCGGGCACCTCGCGCCAGCGCACGACGCCGGCCTCAACGTACGTCAGCTGCCGCACCGGCCAACGTTATCTCGATACGGGTCGGCCCGTCGATGGGTTGGCGGGCTCGGGCTGGGGATGCTCAGCCTGTGGGAACCGACGACATTGACAGGCTCGCGCGGGAGCGGCTGGGCTTCGCCGGCCTCCGCCCCGGGCAGCGGCCGGCCGTCGAGGCGCTGGTCGCGGGCCGCGACGTGCTGGCCGTGCTGCCGACCGGGGCAGGCAAATCGGCCATCTACGAGCTGGCCGGGCTGCTGCGGGCGGGCCCGACCGTCGTCGTCTCGCCGCTGATCGCGCTCGAGGATGATCAGCTCGCCCACCTGCGCTCGGCCGGGCTGCACGCGATCGTGCTGAACTCGCGCCAGTCGGCCGGCCAGCGGGCGGCGGCGCTGCTGGCCGCGTGCCAGCCCGACACGTTCGTGTTCCTCTCGCCCGAGCAGCTCGCCAACGACGAGACCCGCGAGACGCTCAAGCGGGCCGCGCCCGGGCTGTTCGCGGTCGACGAGGCGCATCTGATCACCGAGTGGGGCCATGACTTCCGGCCCGATTACATGATGCTGGGCGCGCAGGCGGACGCGCTCGGCGCGCCGGTCCGGCTCGCGCTGACCGCCACCGCGGCGCCCCCGGTGCGGCAGGAGATCATCAGGCGGCTCGGCCTGCGCGATCCGCGGACGGTGCTCGGCGACTTCGACCGGCCCAACATCCGGCTGTCGGTTCACCGGGTGATGACCGTCCGGCAGAAGCAGCGGCAGCTGGCCGACGCGGTGGCCGGCTGGGCGGGCCAGGGGATCGTCTACGCGGCCACCCACGCCAACGCGGAGGAGGCCAGGGACACGCTGGCGGCGGCAGGGGAGCGGCTGACGCTGTACCACGCCGGGCTGACCGCGCGGGCGCGGCAGGACGCGATGGCCGAGTTCCTCGACGGCACCGCCCGCGTGATCGTGGCCACGGTCGCGTTCGGCATGGGGATCGACAAGCCGGACGTCCGCTGGGTGCTGCACTATGACCCGCCGCCCTCGCCCGACTCGTACTACCAGGAGTTCGGCCGGGCCGGCCGGGACGGCGAGCCGTCGCAGGCGCGGCTGCTCTACCGGTACGAGGACTTCGACACCGCGCGGTACTTCACCACCGGCGGCGTTTCCAGCGCGGCCGTGGTCCAGGCGGCGACCGAGCTCGCGGCCGGCCGGCCCGCCGAGACCGGCAAGCGCCAGGAGACGGCCGCGCTCGCCCACCTGGCCGATCTCGGCGCGGTGACCTGGCAGGCGGACGGCGTCCCGGCCTGGAGCGGGGCGATGACGGTGGCGGACGCGCTGAAGGCGTCGCAGCAGGAAATCGACCGCGCGAGCGAGATCGAGACCTCCCGGCTGCGGATGATGCGGCACTACGCCGAGCATCCCGGCTGCCGGCGTTCGTTCCTGCTCACCTACTTCGGCCAGGACTACCCCGGCCCCTGCGGCAACTGCGACAACGACCTCGCCGCTCACGACGGCCCTGGCACCCCCCAGACCGCCACCGAGGCCGCGCCCGACATCCCGGCGGACGAGCCGTTCGAGGTGGACGCCCGGGTGATCAGCGAACGCTGGGGCGTGGGCACCGTCCAGCGCTACGACGGCGACCAGGTCACGGTCCTGTTCGACGAGCACGGCTACCGCGAGCTCTACCTCCCGGTCGTCCGCGAACACGGCCTCCTGCAAGCCGCGCCCGCCACCCCGGATGAACCCGCCTAAGGACGCATTGGGTCAAGATGACGTGGCGCACTCAAGAATTGCAAGGGGTTGCCGGGTAGACTAAGCGCATGACGGCATGGGAGCGATTGCAGTTGCTCGTCGGCGGATTCGGCGAGGAACAGGCTGCGCGTGCCCTAGAGCTTCTAAGCCCGCTCATCGGCGCCGATGCGAGACCGGGGCAGCAGGTACGCCAGCTTCCGGCCTTCGTCGGGATTGGCGATAGCGGCCGGACCGATATCTCCGAGCATGTCGACGACGTGCTCGCGGGAGGCTTTGGCGAGTAGCCTCGCATTCCGTGATCCTCGTCGACACGAATGTCCTCTACGCCCTCGCTGACCGCAGGGACAAGCACCACGCGCGATGCGCGGACTGGCTGCAGCGCACGCCGGATGTCCTCATGGTTCCTGCCACGGTCCTCGCCGAGACGTGCTACCTCATCGACAGGACGCTGGGCCCGACGGCAGAGGCCGCTTTCTTGGACAGTGTGGGCATGGGGCCGGAATACACCTTCCAGCTAGTGGATCTCGTCGATTCCGACCTGCGGCGAATGTCGGACCTCGTTCGTCAATACGCAGACTTAAGGCTCGGCGGCACGGATGCGTCAGTAGTCGCCATCTGCGAGCGACTGGCGATCGCGACTGTCGCGACGGTGAACCTGCGCGACTTCGGCACTGTCCGCCCGAGTCACGTCCATGCCTTCATCACGGTCCCAGGACTCGACTGACCGGTGGTCACTGGATGCGGCTGCTTACCTCGGACCATTCCGGATCTTGCGTGACGTCCCGGGCAACGACAACGAGTATTCGGCCGGTCGCGGCGACCTGGATCGGATCTGCATCTTGCTGTGCGACGGCACTGCGTCTGCGGCGTGCTTCGCCCGCCTGCTCCGGGGTGAGCGTCTGGTCGAGCAGGCCAAGGAAGAACCTCAGCCCGGGCGGGGCAATCAAGTCGGCAGCAGCCCAACTGCCCCGTACGTTCCTCCCGTAGATTGACCGCGCCAAGTTTGACGAACCCGCCGGGGCCGTTGCATATAGCTGGTCGGCGATCTCGCCAGCGCGGCCGAGGGCGCGGGGCCTTATGGACTCAAGCCGCTCAAAGCGCCGTCCTGTCCGCGTCGTCACGAGGCCTTCTCGGTCGGCGTTGAGGATGTCGGGGAGCGTATCCAGGTAATCGGGGACAGCGATGTCGAACAGATCGACCTGGGCGTTCGCTGCTCCGGTGAAGGCATAGGTCATGGTCACGGGTGAAGGTCGTTGACGCCTGACCAAGCCACGATGTCAGCGAGACGGTCTCGTTGATTCTTGCTTGCGAGATGCACGGGCCTCGCCGATGACCGACCGCGTGCTTCGCCTGCGAGGCGCCTCACACGCCCTTGGTCGGTGAAGTCGAAGAGCAGGTCTGGCCGGATTCCGGAGCTTGGGTACTGAGCGGCCACCTTTGCTGGCAGCACGTCGAAGTTGTGGAGGTCGGGTGTCATTCAGCTTCCACCGGTGATGCCGCTCAGCGGCCGCTGTGAGCATCCCCGAGCCGAACGACTCGGATACAAATCGCTTGACGTGACCCGAGCTCGCTCGAAAGTCGGCGTGCCGCAAGGTGAGTGGGCTTCCGGGCTTATCCACAAGAAAGCTCAGCAGCAGCCGCAGTTCGTGCTGCATCACGCGGTAGGTGAGTTCGCGATCCGCCGGGACCGCAAGTGCGTTTACCTTCGCCACCTCAGCGAGATTGATGTCCCACATCGCCTCATCGGCAAGCCCGATGTCAGCTACTTCAAGGTCTCCGCTATCCCCGAAGTGGGTCGCGACCCTGAAACGCCTTACATCGATCATGCCCATGGCGCTGAACATTAGCTGAGATGCGTCATAACTACGATTCTGCGGAGGCCAAAAGCTAACCGTCATGCGCAAAAGCTCAGCTAAGAACGGTCGGCGGCCAATTGCCGGTGGACGTCGGGCATGCCGTCCGGCAGGTTGTCGGCGGTGAACAGCCTGGCTTCGAGAACCTCTTTGCCGTCGAGTGCGAGCCCGTCGAGTCCGCCGACCAGGGTCGCCTCGTAGTAGACCTCGATCCGGTACTGGTAGCCGCTGCGGACCTTGAGCAGGCGTCCGACCTTGACCGTCAGACTGGTTTCCTCGCGGACCTCCCTGAGGATGGTTTCCTCGTGGGTCTCGCCCCTGTTGGCGTACCCGGTAGGGAAGCCCCACTGGCGGGCGACGGGCCAAAGGCGGTGGCGCAGCAGCAGGAAGTTCCCTTCGTCGTCGCAGATGACGCCGGTGACGCCGCAGATGAATTTGGCGTGCATGAGCCACAGGAACCGCCACTGGAACGGCTTGCCCAGTCGCCAGACTCTGGCCAGGAGGTCGTTCATGCCGCTCAACAGTACGACCGGGAAGGGAAATCTGCGGCAGCACGCCAAGACCGGCTTCGGTTACACTCGAACCGGATCAATGTTCCGAAATTATTAATGCGCGTCGGGAGGGGGAGGGTCTGGTGTCCACTGCAAGCCCATCGGCGCAGGAGCAAGCGCAGGCGCAGCCCGCGCCCCGGACCAAGCGGGCCGACGCGCTCAGGAACGAGCAGGCGCTGCTGGCCGCCGCGGCGGCGGTGTTCGTCGCCTCAGGCGTTGACGCGCCGATCCGTGAGATCGCGACCAGGGCCGGCGTCGGGATCGGGACGATCTACCGGCACTTCCCGACGCGGGCGGATCTGATCGTCGCCGTCTTCCGCCATCAGGTTGAGGCCTGCGCCGAGGCGGGGCCGACCCTGCTGGCCAGTTCCGACTCTCCCTTTGCGGCGCTGCGTCAGTGGATCGACCTCTTCGTCGATTTCCTCGTCACCAAGCACGGGCTCGCCAACGCGCTGCAATCGGACGGCGGCGGCTTCGAGGCGCTGCACACCTACTTCCTCGACCGTCTGGTGCCCGTCTGCGGGCAGCTGCTCGACGCCGCCGTCGGCGCGGGCGAGGTCAGGTCCGGCCTGAGCGCCTACGAGCTCATGCGCGGCATCGGCAGCCTCTGCGCGAGGCGGGATAACGACCCGCGCTATGACCCCCGTCGGCTGATCGAACTGCTCCTGCTGGGTCTGCAACGACCGCCGTCGGCTACCTGACGTCGGTGGGGTGACCGAGCCCGCGCTGGCCGCCAGCAGCGCCTGCAGCGCCGCGAACTCCTTGGCGCTGAGGTCGGGCCGTCGGCCCGCGCGGGTGGCGAGGCGCCATCTTGACCTAGCCGTCTACGCGAACGTCTGATGCCACTCCCGATCTTGTATCGAGTGAGTTACGGTAAGTAGCGCTGATGCCTCCCGGCTCAGCAGGGCTCTTACATCGCACGACCGTCACGACTGTGCGGTGCGAGTCCCTGGGCTTGGCATGACCGTGGACTCGGTGGGTAGCGTGCCCATCCGTTGAGCCAGAAAGGCACAGGAGGGGAGCCTGATGATGATTCCGGACGGCGCCGGCGAGGGCCCGATACTGCAGGAAGCCACCCGCGAGCTCGAGGCGGCCATTCACGACGCCCGGGTGGCTTTCGACTGCATCGCCCTCGGTAAGAATGACCGCGCGCACACCAGCGCCGTGACCGCCCGGGTCGCGATCGAGGCCGCCGTAGTCGCCCTGCAGGCCGCACTGGCCCAGACGGCCGGCCAGTCGACCGTCGGCGGCGCGCCTGGGCGCGCGGAAGCCTAAGTCGCAGTCACTCCGGCCACATGCGTGGCCGGAGTGCCGCACGCCATATCGGCAACGTATATGGACTGGACTATGGTTTGTCGTCCTCAGGCGCGAATGGACCCAGACGGCGGCGCTGCACCCATCGCTTGTACGTCCGGATGGGATGTACCAATGAAAGGAGCCATTCGCGGTCAGCGGGCCCAGGTCCGAGAGAATCAACAGGGAAACCCATGATGCGCTGCGGCTCGTACCCCTGCCTGGAGTGAGGTCCGAGATCATCAATCGGGACACCCAATACGCGCTGTGGCTCCTCACCCTGCCTGGCATGTCGGTCGTTGGCCATAGTCCACTCCGAGGCTGCTAGCGGTGACGGCATGGTTATCCGCTCGCCAGTATGCTGTGCCTGCACTGGTGGCGCAAGAACCGGTCGATGGCATCAAGCTCTTGGAGCGCCTGGCGGTCGATATCGACGTCCCCTCGATCGCCGCGATCAACGGACCAGGCCCGCGACGGTCTTCGCCGATGGTGACTTCGGCGCCGGCTCGGTACGTCTCTTCGCTGGCCAGATCTATGCCCACGCCCAGGAACTCGCCCGCGACATCATGGCCCGGCCGCGAATCATACTGCTGATCAGGTGAAGCCGACATCGAGGACGAAGTGTCCGAGCCGCAGGTCCAGGGACCCGCCACCGGCCCAGTGCACGATGAACGCCAAGAAGATGATCGCGAGAATGACGACCACCAACCAGAAGAAAAACACGACAATTGCGGGGATGGCGTAACCGCCGATTGTTCTGGCTCTAACCATGGCCGCCAGCTACCCGACGTCGCCCGACTTGCTCCGTTATGACGGCCATGTCACCCGGCCGCACCATGCGCATTGTTCTCGGCCGGATGACTCCCTTATGGTCGATGCCATGAGCAACGAGGATGAGCGGGCCGCCCGGCTGCTTGACGCCCAGGCCAACGCGATCGCGCTGTTCGACGAGGTGGCCGCGCGCGGCCTGGTCGCGGCCGGCCAGGGCGAGCAGGCAGTCAGCAATCAGGTCAGGGACCTGGCCAACGAGATGTTCGGGAAGACCTGGCACTGGCACAAGCGCATCATCCGGTCCAGGCCGCACACCCTCTTCCCCTATCAGGAGAATCCGCCGGACCGGATCATCGAGGCGGACGACATCGCCTTCGCCGACTTCGGGCCCATCTTCGACGAGTTCGAAGCCGACCTGGGGCGCACGTACGTGCTCGGCGGCGATCCCGATAAGCACCAGCTGGCAGCCGACCTGCCCGTCATCTTCGACGCCGGGCGGCGCTACTTCGCCGATCACCGGGACATCACCGGCGCGGAGCTATACGCCGAGGTCACCCGGCTGTCGGGCGAGGCCGGATGGTCCTTCGGCGGCAGGCACTCCGGCCACCTCGTCGGCGAGTTCCCACACGAGGAGATCGACGGCGAGGACATCGAGTCCTACATCGCCCCGGGCAACGACACGTCCATGCGGCGCCACGACAAGGCCGGGCGGGTGTGCCACTGGATCCTGGAGATCCATCTCACCGACCCCGAGCGCCAGTTCGGCGGCTTCTACGAGCAGCTGCTCGACCTGGGCTAGCCGCTATTTCCAGTGGCCGAGCGGAAGCGGCCCGCGGCTGAGCACGGTCCTGATGGCGAACGTGGACCGCGCCTCGGTGACCCCGGGGATCGCCAGCAGCTCGTCGAGCAGCAGCCGCTCGTAGCCGCCGAGGTCGGGCACGGCGGCCTCGATGAGGAAGTCGTCGGTCCCGGAGACCAGGTAGCAGGCGACGACCGCGGGGATCGCCAGCAGCGCCTGCTCGATCCGGGATGAGCTCTCCCGGGAATGGCCGTCGACCTTCAGCCCGATGAAGACGGTCAGGCCGAGCCCGGCCCGGGCGCGGCTTACCTCCGCGTGGTACCCGGAGATGATCCCGCTCGCCTCCAGCGCCTTGACCCGGCGCAGGCAGGAGGAGGGCGAGAGCCCGACCGCGTCCGCCAGGTCGACGTTCGCGATCCGGCCGTCCTGCTGCAGCCGCGCCATGATGGCACGATCCACCTTGTCTGGAACATGGTCTGACACAAAAATCAGCCTAGCGCCAGCAGCGTGCAATTTACTGCCGTCAAAGCCCTCCGACGGCGAGATATTTGCTATCGCGTGCCGCCCGATTTCGGCCAGTCTGAACCTATGATCGAGACCGCTCCGCGCCAGGCCGGCCCGCAAGCGCCGGCGCAGCTGACGACCACCCGAGGCGCCGCCCTCTACATCGGCGCGCTGCTCGGTCCCGGCCTGCTCCTGCTCCCCGGGCTCGCCGTCGCGGCGGCCGGCCCGGCCTCGCTGCTGGCCTGGGTGGCCCTGCTGGTGCTGTCGGCGCTGTTCGCGGTGGTGTTCGCCGTCTTCGGGCTCAGGTTCCCCTCCGCAGGCGGGGTGATCGGGTACGTGACGGCCGGGCTCGGAGCGCGGGCAGGACTTGTGGCGGGCTGGTCGTTCCTGGCCGGGGTCGTCACCGGCGCGCCGGTCGTGTGCCTGATCGGCGCGAGCTACGTCACCGAGCTCACCGGCGGCGGCCGGCTGACCCGGGCCGGGGTCGCCGCGCTGCTGCTGCTCGTGCTGCTCGCCCTCGCCCGGGGCGGGCTGCGGACCAGCGCCGTCGCCCAGCTGGTGCTGGTGGGTCTGCTGGTCGGCGTGGTCGCGGTCGCAGTAGCGGGGACGGCGGGATCGGTCCGCGCGGCCAACTGGACTCCGTTCGCCCCGCACGGCTGGTTCGCAGTGGCGCGCGCGGCCGCGATCTTGATGCTGTCCTTCGTCGGCTGGGAGGCGGTAGCGCCGCTCACCACCGCCTTCCGTGACCCGGCCAGGCAGCTGACCCGGGTGGTGGCGATCGCGCTGGCGGTGACCAGCGCGGTCTACCTCGGCTTGGCGGTCGTCACCATCGGCGTGCTCGGCCCCGGCGCCGCGACCATGGTGCCGCTGGCCAACCTGCTGCAGCGCGCGATCGGCCCGGCCGGAACGGCGGCGGCCGCCGCCGCGGCGGTCGTGCTCACGCTGGGCTCGGTGAACGCCTACATCAACGGCGGCGCCGTCATGGCCAGGCACCTCACCCGCCGCCCAAAGCCCGCCAGCGGCGCCGGAACTACCGGGGACGCCGGCCAAGAGCGGCCCGCGCCGAGGTTCCTGGCCGCGATCGCGGTGTCCGGGCTGCTGCTGATCACGCTCTACGGCTTCGGGGTGGTGAACCCGGCGTCGCTGGTGGCGATCCCGACGACCCTCTTCCTGGCGGTGTACCTCGGCGGCATGGTCTCGGCCGTCCGGGTACTGCGCGGCCCCGCCCGCTGGGCGGCCGTCCCCGCCACGGCCGCGGTGGCGGTCATGCTCGCCTGCTGCGGGTGGGCGCTAGCGCTGCCCGCGCTGGTCGCCGCCATCGGCTTCGGCCAGCCGGGCAAGGGTGCGCAGCTGCCGTCGCGCCATCACCAGATCGCCGACGCACAGCAGCGGCGTCACCGCCCGCCGGCCCGGGGCGGCCAGCTTCAGCAGTAGCCGGGTCGCGCCGGCGCCATCGTCGTCGGAGGGCGACGGCGACGGGACGAGGACGTACGACATCACCGTGCCCATGATCAGGCCGGTGAGCTGCACGCCGGGCTCGACCGAGAGGATCCGTCCCGTCGGCCGCCCGCCGAACGCGGCGCTGATAACGGCGGGCGACCTCCGCGTCCGTGACCCCCCAGCGGTCGCCGATCACGACAGCCGCGCTAGCTGGCCGGCGGCGCAGGCGGCGCAGGCGGCACAGGAGGTGCGGCGGCATCAGCCGCCGCCCGGAAGCCCTCGAGCTCCATCGCCACGTGGCGCCGGGCAATGCCCCGCACCAGCAGGTCCACCACTCCGGCGAGCGGCCCGTGCGTGCGCAGGATGATGGTGATCTTCGAACCCGACCCGTCCGGCTCCACCCGATGGTCGCCGACGGTCGTGACCCCGCCGCCCCTCGTCTCCCAGACGAACGCGCGATCGGGCGACAGCTCGGTCACCCGCCAGCGGGCCGGCGGCAGCCTCGGCTGCTTCAGGATCGTCTCGCTGCCCACCCGGATCGGCCCGCTGTCCAGCCGGCGGACCGCCCGTGTGCTCGGCGACAGCTGCGGCCAGCGTTCCACGTCGATGAACAACCGATAGACCGCCGCAGGCGGCGCCCCCACGGTTGCCGACACCCGATGCTCCATGCGTTCGAGTCTAGAAGGAACGCGGAAAGGGCGGCAGGCCCGCCTTACCAGGCGACCGGCCCCAGACGGTCGACGAACCGCCCGGTCCCGGCCGCCGGGTCCTCGGTGGCGAGGGCGACGATCGCGTCGGTCCCCTCGGTGACGGTCTGATGGCCGCTGTGGGAGTTCAGATCGGTGGCGGTGTAGCCCGGGTCGGCGGCGTTGAACCGGACCTCGGGGATGGCCTTCGCGTACTGGGTGGTCATCATCGTGACGGCGGACTTGGACGCGGTGTAGAGCGGGGAGGCGATGGTCGACTCGACCCGGGCCGGGTCGTGGGTGACCGCGAACGAGCCCATGCCGCTGCTGACGTTGATCACCGACGGCGCGTCGGATCGCTTCAGCAGCGGCAGGAACGCGTTGGTGACGCGCACGACGCTGATCACGTTGGTGTCGAACACCAGCAGCGCGTCGTCGCCGGTCAGCTCCGACGCCGCCACGTGGGCCCCGATGATCCCGGCGTTGTTGATCAGCGTGTCGACGCGGCCCTCGCGCTGTTCGACGTCGGCCACCGCGCGCCGGACCGACCCGTCGTCGGTCACGTCAATCGGCACGAAGCGGGCGCCGAGGCGGTCCGCAGCGGCCTGCCCGCGGTCGGCGTCGCGGGCTCCGACGATCACCGTCTGGCCGAGCTCGATCAGGCGGCGGGCGGTCTCGTAGCCGAGGCCCTTGTTGGCCCCGGTGATGAAGGTAATAGTGCTCATGGGCCCAGCCTGCCCCGCCGCCCGGCCGACAGCCAGGGACACGTCAACGGTAGGAAAGCCCGTACCACCCACGCCAGCCAGTGATGACGGATAATCGAATAGTGAGCGCGGACGAGACCAGCCTGGGTGCCACCATTCACGCGTGGCGTGACCGGCTGACGCCGGCCGATGTCGGCCTGCCGGCCGGCCGGGGGCGGCGGGCGGCCGGGCTGCGCCGCGAGGAACTGTCGGAGCTCGCCGGGATCTCGGTCGATTACATCGTCAGGATCGAGCAGGGCCGTGCCGCCACCCCGTCCGCCCAGATCGTCAGCGCGCTCGCCCGCGCGCTCCGGCTGACCAGGGACGAGCGCGATCACCTGTACCGGCTGGCCGGCCTGCAGCCGCCCAGGGACACCGCGATCACCGACCACATACCCCCCGGCATGCAGCGCGTGCTCACCCGCCTGGGCGAAACGCCGGTGGCCGTGTTCGCGGCCGACTGGCGCCTCATCTGGTGGAATCGCAGCTGGACGGCGCTGCTCGGCGACCCCTCCAGCCTCGCCCCCGAGGAGCGCAGCCTGGTGCGGTCCCGGTTTCCGGTCGCCGGCGAGCACGGCGGCCTCGCCCGCTGGCCGGTCGTGTCGGAGAACCGGGTCGCGACCGACCGCGCGATCGTGGCCGACCTGCGCCGGGCCTCGGGCCGCTACCCCGATGACGCCCGGCTGGCCGGGCTGATCCGCCACCTGGTGGACGGCAATGAGATCTTCGCGCGGCTGTGGCACGAGGGAGCGGTGAGCGGGCACGCCGAGGACCACAAGGTCATCAGGCATCCCGAGATCGGCGAGATCACCGTCGACTGCGACGTGCTCAACGACAGCGACACCGACCTGAAGATCGTGATCTACACGGCCGCCCCCGGCAGCGAAGACGAGACCAAGCTCGACCTCGCCCGCGTGGCCGGCGCCGTCGCGTCCGCCCCGCCGCCGCCGCCGACCGACCAGGAGCAGCGATGACCGGCCAGGAGCAGCGATGACCGACGATCAGGCCGCCGCGCGGCCCCGCAAGGTCAGCCCGGCCCAGGCGGCCAGGATCCTGGCCGAGCGCGATCCGGTCGTCGCCCGCCTGGTCGCGGACATCGGCCTGCCGTCGTTCGCGCGGCCGACCGAGACCCACTTCGCCGCGCTGGTGCGGCCGATCATCTACCAGCAGCTGGCCGGGCCGGCCGCCCGCGCCATTTACGGCCGCATGGTGACCGCCCTCGGCGGCGAGATCACGCCGGAGGCCCTCCTCGCCGTATCGACCGAGGACCTGCGGACGGCGGGACTGTCGGGCAACAAGGCGCTCTCGGTCAAGGACCTGGCCGCCAAGGTCCTTGACGGGACCGTCGTGCTCGACTCCCGGCGCCTCGCCCGCGAGAGCAACGAGGAGATCGCGGCCCGCCTGACCACGGTCCGGGGGATCGGGCGGTGGTCGGCCGAGATGTTTCTGCTGTTCCAGCTCCGCCGCCTCGACGTCTGGCCCACCGGCGACCTCGTCGTCCGCAAGGGCTTCGCGCTGGCCCGGGACATCCCCACCCCCACCCCGAAGCAGCTCGACGCGCTCGGCGAGCCCTACCGCCCCTACCGCAGCGTCGTCGCCTGGTACTGCTGGCGAGCCGCCCAGCTCTACGCGGGCGCCAAGGCCAGCGCCGTCACCAGCTGACGACCAAGTCAAGAACTCCAATCCATCATCTCGAACGGACCGGGGCGTCTCCAGTCCCGACCACAGATCCCGCACGTGTTCGGACGACGGCAATGCATGGAGTAGTAGTTTTCGCCCGCGTTCATTCCTCCGCCGGAACGTCCGAAGGCGCTAGCTGGACGAGCGGCTGCTCGCGGCGCAGTCGCCAGTAAATCGGCCAGCCGATCGCGACGGCCAGCCAGAAGGTGAGTCGCCGGCCGGACGGCGGATGAGGCGCTGAACCAACCGCAGCGTCCAGACCTCCGCCCGCATCACCCGCCCGCGGGCCGCGGGCCGCCGGACGGCGATCACGGCCACGGCAATGACCAGGACCGACAGGACCAGGCCAACGCCGCCGGCGATGATGGCGAAGGGATTGCCGGAGATGAGTGCGCCGATGCAGATGATCACCACGAAGGCGGCATTCGACATAATCCCGGCCAGCGTCAGCGTCCAGCCGGCCAGGGCCGGCGCCGCGCCGTGCGACACCAGCCGCCGGTAGCTGAAGGCGGTGGCGGCGCCGGACCCGACCACGGCAGCGACTGGGAGACGGCGTTGCTTGCGTAGGCGACGGCGATCGCCCGGCCGACCGGCAGCCGATGGCCGGCCAGGATGAGGATCCGACGCTCCATCAGGGCGAGGAAGATCATCGATCCGGTCGCCGCCACCACCGCCCAGAAGACCGGCAGCCAGTGCAGGTGACCGAACGAGTGGATCGACTCGCCCAGCAGCGGCCGCTCGGCCAGCACCGCCACCGCGAGCAGGCCCACGGACGCCACCCCGACGGCCCACCGCCGCCAGGACCACCACGCCCGGTGCGAAGGCTGGCCCGCGTCCGCGCCGCGATCGGGAGACGTTGTCATGCCGAGCTCCTCATAGGGCACCTGTACCCGGACGAAGCGGCGGGGCCGCTGGAAGCACTGGCTCAATGACGAGTAGTGACGTTGCGCCGACGGCGGGCGGGTATGGGGAGACGATGAGGATTCTGGTGATCGGCGCGGGCGCGACCGGGGGATACTTCGGCGCCCGACTGGCTCAGGCCGGCCGGGACGTCACGTTCCTGCTCCGGCCAGGCCGGGCGGCGGCGGTGCGGGCCAACGGGATCAGGCTGACCGGCCAAGGCCCGGACGAGGTGGTGCCCGTGACCGTGCTGACCGCCGACGAAATCGATGGCCCGTACGACCTGCTGCTGCTGACCGTGAAGAACGGCGCCCTCGACTCGGCCATGGACGACATGGCCCCCGCCGTGGGCCCTGGCACCCTCATCGTGCCCTTCCTCAACGGCCTGTCTCACCTGGACCGGCTCAACCAGCGCTTTGGCGTCGGCGCCGTCCTCGGCGGGGTCGTCATCGTCGCCACCACCGTCAACCAGAACGGTGACATCGTGCGCCTGGCGCCGCAGGCCAGCCTCACGACCGGCGCCCAGTCGACCAGCCCGCCGGTCGGTCTGACCGGCGTCGACGCCGCGCTTGGCGGCGTGATCGGATTCGATTTCGCGCTCTCCGACGACATCCTGGCCGACATGTGGGGCAAGTGGGCGTTCATCGCCACGGTCGGCGCGTTCACCTGCCTGATGCGCGGGGCGGTGGGCGAGATCGTCGCCCAGCCCGGCGGCGACAAGCTCGGCCCCGCGTTCCTGGCCGAGGCCACCGCGATCGCCCAGGCCAACGGTTACCCGATTGCGGAAGCGCGGGTCAGGAACACCACCGCCACCGTCACCCAGCCAGGGTCGGGCCTGACGTCGTCGATGTACCGTGACGTCCTCGACGGTCACCCGACCGAATCCGACTACATCATCGCCGACCTGGTCACGCGGGGCCGGGAGCACGGCCTCGAATCCCCGCTGCTCCACCTCGCGGCCATGCAGCTCGCGGTGCACAACGCCCGCGCCCAGTAATCGAGGAAGCCGGGAAAGCGATGACAGACGACGAGGGCCGGATCCGCGCGCTGCTCGCGGACATGGCGGCCGGGTACCGGGCCAAGGACGCGGAGCGGATCGTGGCGAGCTACGCGCCGGACATGATGGTGTTCAACCTGGCGCCGCCGCTGCGCACCGGCGCGGGGGAGCGGTCCGACATCGGCGGCGGGCGACTGGTCGACATGGCCGCCGCGGACGGCGTCCGGGTCTGGCTGGCCGGGTTCGGCGACCAGCCCTTCGAGTACGAGATCGCCGATCTCGCCGTTGTCGTCGGCGGCGGCGACGTCGCGTTCGCGCACGCCTTGGGCCGGATGGGCTCGCCCGGCAGGTTCAGCCTGTGGTTCCGGTTCACGGTGGGCCTGCGCAAGCACGAGGGGACCTGGCTGATCGCCCACCTGCACGCGTCCGTCCCCTTTTACATGGACGAGACCAGGCGCGCGGCCGTCGACCTGACGCCTTGAGAAGGTCGGCCGTCCGATCTACGAGCGGCGTCATCACCGTGACGGCCGAGTCGGTTGCCACCAAGAACCCGCAGCGCGACAAGCACCTGCGCTCGGCCGACTTCTTCGACGTCGCCAACCACCCGGAGTTCACCTTCGCCGCCAAGGTCTCCTCCACCGCCGACGGCGAGCTCGTACTCGACGGCGAGCTCAAGGTCAACCGGGCCGACTACGGCCTGACCTGGAACTTCATCGGCATCGCAGCGACGGACAACACAATCGCGGTGAACGCGGTGTTCACGCGCGGGTGACCTCTCAGAGTCGCCCGCGTCCGTTCGAAAAAGACTGAGAGCTTTATCCTGACTAAGAAAGCCTTAGGGTGATGACGTCGAGAGAAGATGACTGAACTACGGCATCAATGCCAATAGCTGACAATATCTACCCGCTGCGGAGAAAAGATCGAGGTCACGAGGGCGTAGCCCTTCCATCGCACTAAGCATGCGCTAGCCTGGCTCGGGTCACTCGCCGTTCTTTTTATTTGCCCGACCCGGTACAAATAGCGACAGCTTGCCGCGATTGGAGTCCACCGATGGACCGCTTCAGCATTCATCCGCGCATTGGGATTGCGCGGCTCGGCAATAGCAAGAGCTCGTTCTACCTTGGCCCCCAGTCCACTGGCGGGCTGCCCACGGAGTGCGACGCTGGCGGCAACGAGATAGTGGTAGGCGGACAGCCGAAGCCGGTTACCCAGTTCAAGGACCGGGTGGGCGCGGTCAAGCGGCAGGCGGCCAGGTTCGCGATCTACGCGCAGGAAGCGGATGGGCCCGCGCATGAGGTGCACCCCGGTGAGGGCGGCATCGTCAGTGTCCGGTGGACGGTGCACGTGGCTAACAAGAAGCCCATCTGGTACACGTTCTCGGAGCTCGACGGCGACCTGGAGTTCGGCGAGTGGAATAACTACCAGAACCAGCATGTCCCGCTGAACAACCCCAAGATCACTGACGCTGGGGATCGGCGCAGGCTGATGATCGATCCTGGCCCGCGCACGGTGAGCGCGCCGGGTGAGCGCGCGGCGTTCTCGCGGTACACCGTCCCGGCGGATTACCCGAACGGCAGCTTCCCCGACCCGATCAAGTACCCGCTGAACCCGGAGATCGACACGCTCGGCGAGATGATGACGGACGACTCGGGCCGCCTGGTGGTCCTTGGCGGCTATGGCAACTCAGCCGGGTCGATCGCGCTGACCGGCTTCCGCGGCGCGAGCGGCTGGTGGGATGACGTCTCGGACGGCTACGTCCTTGCCACGCTGACCATGGCTGACGGCACGACGCTCGACCTCGAGCCGGCCTGGCTGATGGTCGGCAGTCCCAAGTTCGCGCCGGAGCTGGTCAACATCGTCACGCTCGACGACACGGTCTACGACATCTCCGTCCGCTTCCTCGGCTACCACCGGGACCTCTTCGACCGCTCGCGGTGGCCCGGCCGGTATCCCGGCGGTGACGGCTACGACCCCTTCGCCGGGTTCAACCCCGAGTTCCGGCCCAGCTACGGACGTGACATCGAGCCGATCCTGACCCGCCCGCAGTCCTACCGGTGGGTGGCGCAGGTGCCGACGATGATCGAGTTCTCCCGTCCCGCGTTCGACACCAGCGACTCGAGCGACAAGGTCCGTCCGCAGCGCGAGCGGTACTTCGGCTTCTTCCGGGTGCCGGTGCCGCCGCAGAGCCATCAGTTCATCGACCAGGTCGCGAACGGGCCGAACACGCTGTTCAGCGCCGACGGGGTGCCGCTGATGCCGATAAACTCCGGCGACAACTCGGTGAGCAACCAGCTGATCTACAAGTTCCTGACCGTCACGCCCACGCAGTACTTCTTCTTGCACCAGTGGGCGATCGGCATGTTCGACGACGGCACGGCCGCGCCGGATAACCACGCCGGCGTCCTCGACGTCGACCGACAGGTCCTGGGCAATCTCGTCGGCGGACCATTCTCGCCGGGCATCGAGACAACGTGGATCGTGCGCAGCCCGCGGCTCTACTCCTCCGCCTACAACGTCGCGATCGCGCACTTCAAGGGCAGTAACGAAGAACTCGGTGCGTACTACCGGGAGCACGGGCTCTCGCTCACCAGCGATCCGCAGGACGGCAACTCGACCGAGCCCGGCGATCTGACTAAGCGCATGGCCATCCCGTGGCAGGCGGACTTCTTCGACTGCACGGTGCAGACGCCGAACATCGACGATGCCGACATCAACCAGAGCGGCGCCGACGACGGGGTGGAGGTGCCGCCGGCCTTCTACGTGTACTGGTGGCCTCCGCAGAGCCCGATGCAGGTGATCGCGGGCGACCGCGACCCCGGCAATCAGGTGCTCGACGGGTACGTCAGCAGCCAGCCAAGCCAGCTGGCGGGCACGAACGGGCTGAACGTGAACATTCAGTCGCAGGGCGGTTTCTCGATTACCGCAGCCGGGACGCCGGTCGCGTACTCCCGGGGCATAAACAGCTTCAGCCAGATGACGAGCTCGTGGGCTGACCTCGGCTTCATCGTCAACCAGGGGCCGGACGACTACCCGTTCTTCGTCGAGTCCGAGCGCAACACCCGCTTCCTCGCCCAGGGCGCTGCGCTGGGCATCAAATAGGGCGGCGCGCAGATGCCCGCGATGCCCGACTGGGATGTGCTCGTCGTCGGCGGCGGGCCGGCCGGCACCTCGACCGCCCTGGAACTGATCCGCCGCGGCTCGCTGTCGGTGCTGGCAGTCGAGCGCACGGACTACGACCGGCCGCGCATCGGGGAGACGCTCTCGCCCGCCGCCCGCGCCCTGCTCGACCACCTGCGCGCGCCGGCCTACGACGACGGGCACCGGCCGGCCTACGGGACGTCCGCGGCCTGGGGCAGCGCCCAGCTCGTGACCCGCGACTTCCTGATGACGCCGTTCGGGGCGGGCTGGCACCTCGACCGCCGCCGTTTCGACGAGCGTCTCGCCGCGGCGGCGCGGAAGGCCGGCGCCGAGGTGTGGACGAGCAGCCGGGTGCGCGACCTGAGGCGGGACGGGGACGGTTTCGTGGCCTCGGTGCGCCGCGCGGACGGCGGCACTCGGCCGGTGCGGGCGCGGTTCGTGGTGGACGCGACGGGCAAGGCGGCGTCGGTCGCGCGGCGGCTAGGCGGCGACCACCGTCGGCTGGATGGCCTGGTGGGCATCGCGGCCACCATGCGCTACCGGGATGAACCGCCGGCTGAGTCGCTGACTCTGGTCGAGTCGTTCGAGCACGGGTGGAGCTATACCGCGCCGCTGCCCGGACGGGAGCTGATCGCCGTGGTGATGACCGACGCTGGCTTGGCGCGTCGGCTTGACCTGACCCGTCCGGACGCGTGGCTGGGCCTGCTGACCGGCCTGCCGCACACCGGGCCGAGGCTGGCGGGAGGCGGGCCGGCCGAGGCGCCCCGGGTGCTCGCAGCGCATTCAGCCTGCCTCGCACGCCCGTCCGGACCGGGCTGGGCGGCCGTCGGCGACGCGGCGGCCAGCCACGATCCGCTGTCCTCGACGGGCATCGTGCGCGCGCTGGAGTCGGGTATCCATGCGGCCCGCGCCATCCACGCGACGCTGGTGCGCGGCGACCGGGATGCGCTCGCCGAGTACGACCGCCGCCAGGACAGGGCGTTCGACCGGTACTGCGACACCCGCACCGCGTACTACCGGATGGAGGCGCGCTGGCCGTCCGCGCCCTTCTGGCACCGCCGCCATCGTCTCGTGTCGCTCGACCCCAGCCAGCCACTGGCGGCGGCCGGCCCGGAACCGCGGAAACCACGGCTGCCCGCCGACCTGCGCCACGTCGACGCCGCGCGGCTGCTCGCGCTTGCGGCAGCCGGCAGCCCGAGTCACGAGCTTGCGGCGGGTTACCGGGCCGAGGCGGCGCAGCCGGTGCGCGATCTCGACCTGATCCTGGCGCTCCAGTGGCTGACCGCCAACGGAGACCTGGTGCGCACGGCCGCCGATCAGCGGGCGTGATCGCTCCGAACGGACCGTTTGTTCCCCGCTACCGCTCCGCCGCGCCGCCGCCCACCGACCGGGGCCGCGACGAGGAAGTCGAGCGCCTGCTCGGCCTCGGCGCGACGCTGGTCGAGGACCACGGCAAGGCCGACGGCGCCGGCTGGGTGACCATCGCCGACCCCGAGGGCAACGAGTTCTGTGTGGAACGCAGCCTGAAGGAGCGCGCTCAGTAGGGTCATGGTCATGGCGAGGCGCCCGCCGCGAGCTAGCCGGGGGCCGGACCGCGTGCCGGCCCGGCCCCCGCAGACGCCCGTTTCCCCGCAGCCAGCCCGCGCCAACAAGCAGAATCTCCGGAGTGCCCGGAATGCGCCTTATCAAGCGGAACGGCACATTCGCGGAGCAGGTGTCCGTTCCTATAGTGCCTTCTGGCTTATTTCCGTGCAAGGTGCAAAAACGCTAGGAAACGTTCTGCAACGACCCGCACCGATGGGGAACGGAATGCTATGGCATATCACCATGATCTGCCATGAAGCACCTCATCAGGGACATTTTGCTGTCGAATAGACGGCCGTGCCCAGTGTCAACATTTTGACACTGGCAATCTTGCGATTCTCCAGCGCGCGCCGATTTCTACGCCGTTACAGTGACTCGTCAGAAGTCCTGCTAGTACGGACCCAAAGGTCCGACTAGCGGTATTTCCGCAGCCAGTCCGCGCCAAATCGCTGCATCACCCAAGCAGTTAAATATCTCAATATTGAGGAGTGTACAAGTGCAGTTCTCTCTGAGAGTCGTCACCCACCCCCATCCTGGGGTGTGGCCACGCGTCCTGGTAACGATCATCATCATCGTGATCCTGGCCGCAGCCGGATGGGCCTGGTACGGCCCGCCCGGCGTCATCGTCGCGCTCACCGGCGGCGGGGCGCTAACGCAGCTCGCCCCGCGCCGGGTCGCTGCTGGGGGCGGCCAGTGAACGGCGGCGCCGGCGACGACCCGCGGCAGCTCGCCTCGCTGCGGGGATCGGCCCGGCACCGGCGCCAGGGGGCCGGCCCGGCGCCCGGCGCCGACGTCACCATGGCCCTGATGCGAAGGCTGGCCGAGGGCGCCGCCGCCTCCGGCGACGTCCGCTCTGCGGCCGAGGCCGTCCGGGTGTGCATGGCCGAGGCTGAAAACCTCTACCAGCTGGCGATGAGCGAGCGGGAGCAGGCGCTGGCACTGGCGCGGCAGGCGGCCGAGGAGCAGGCGCGCGCCCGGCTCTTGCACGAGGAGGCGACCCGGGTGTTCGAGGAGGCCCGAGCCGGACGCGAGCGCCCCGCCCTCGGCCCGGCCCAGGACGCGCCCGGCTGCAGGCTGCGCCCGGACCCCACCCGCGTTCGGACATCGGCCGAGCTCATCGAGGCGCTCCGTCAGTTCCGGATATGGGCGGGAAACCCCTCGTACCGCGACATGGCTCGCGCCTGCAACGGCCGCCCGGCCGCCTCCACCATGTGCAAGGTGCTGACGGCGGGCAAGCTCCCGGTCCGCTTCGAGGTCATCGACGCGATCATCACCGCCTGCGGCGGCGAGGAACAGGACCGGGAACGGTTCTGGACCGCGTGGCGGCAGCTGAAGATGCCAGGGCAGGAGACGCGGGCGATGGCCGGCCGGGTGCGAGCGTTTCCCGGCCCTCGGCGGTCACCCCGCCCCGCCTGACGCCGTCCGGGGTCTCCGGCCCGGCAGCACGGACAGGAGACCCCTCACGTCTGACGGCTATGTGGCCACGTAGCAGGCCTTGACCACGCCGTAGTCGGGATCGCCGAACACGGCGTCGGTGCAGGGGGCGCCGCCGCTGACGCTCTTGCTCGTCCAGTCGCCGCCGGCGCCGAAGTACACCGTCTCGGTGCCGTAGAACGAGCACAGGCTGTTCTCCGGTCCGCAGTAGGTCGTGCCGCTCGGGCCGGCCGTGACCGGGCCGGCGTAGCAGGACTTGACGACGCCGTAGTCGGGGTCGCCGAACGAGGCGTCGTTGCAGTCGACCGAGGCGGACTCGGTGGCGTAGCTGTAGATGCCGTCGGCGCCGAACGCGACCTCTTCGGTGCCGGTGACCGCGCAGGTGCCGTTCTCGGCCGCGCACTTGGCGAACCCGGTCGGCGCGCCGTAGCTGCCGGGGTTGGCGGCGACGGTGTAGGTGCCGGGCTGCACCCCGGTCAGGTCGATGTAGCTGCCGTTGGCGGAAGCGCCGGTGATGCCCGTGGTGGCGGTGAACGCGCCGCCGCTCCAGACGACGACGCCGCCGACCGTGATGATCGGGTCGGTCGCGCCGTAGGTCGGCACCGCGATGGTCCCGGTGGTGCCGGACGGCGCGGTCACGTTCATGCCGAACTGCCCGGTGCCGCTCTGCCCGGCCCAGTTGATCCCGATGCTGCCGTGCGGGGTCGGGACGCTGCCCTCGGCCCAGCTCAGGTCGCCCGGGTGCGGCTCGACGGTCCAGGTGGCGTAGCCGGCGGTGGCCGGCTGCGGGCCGAGGACGTACCCGGACAGGGCCGAGACGGGGGTGGTGGCCCAGCCGTGGGCAAGGCTGCTCGACGCGCCGAACCCGACCTGGCCGCTGGACGCGGAGATGTTCTCCCACATCGTGCCGGTGTCGTCGGGGTTGCCGGCGTTGATCATGTCGCCCCACTCGGTTTCGAGCAGCGACTCGGCGTCGGCGGTGTCGTTGGCAGCCATGCTCGCGTCGACCTCGTAGCCGCTGGCGTAGGGGCTGATGACGCTGGAGTAGGTGCTGCCGGAGAACGGCTCGGGGCCGTAGGGCGTGGTCCACAGGTCGGTCTTCAGCGCCGCCAGCAGCGTCGCGTCGTCGGCGGCGGGGGCGACGCCGTACAGGACCGCGAGCGAGTTCGCGTCCTGGGCGACGGTGCTGGTGTCGGTGTTGCTCAGGTAGTACAGGCCGGTCGCGCTGTCGTAGAGGTGGTCGTTGATCGCGGTCTTCAGCGCGGCGGCGTCGCTGGCGTAGGTGGCCGCGTCGGCGCTGTCGCCGGCCGCGGTCGCGAGCACCGCCCCGTCCAGCAGCGCCTTGTAGTAGAGCAGGTTGTACTCGGTGACCTCGCCGGCCTTGCCCGGGTCGTAGAAGTCCCAGTCGGCGTCGTCGCTGCCGGTGGTGACCAGCAGGCCGGTCGAGTTGACCTGGCCGGCGTCCCACGCCAGCTCGTTTTTGACGATCGGCAGCTGCTGGGTGACGAACGCGGTGTCACCCGAGTAGAGGTAGTAGTCGGCCAGGTCGAGCAGCCAGTAGACCGAGTAGCTGGCGGAGTACGAGCCGGTCGTTCCGACCGGGTCCGACGTCACCGCCGGGTTCTGCGGCGGCAGGTCCCCGGTCACAAACCCGCTGGTCAGCTGGTCATCGCCGAGCAGCGTGAGGGCGCCCTTAGCGTAGGCGGCGTCGTCGGTGGAGTAGGCGATGCTGGGGATCTCCACGTTCAGGTCACCCGACCAGATCGCCCGGTCCCGCTTGGCCCCGTCCACCGCCGAGGCGGACGCGTTGACGCCGGGGACGGTGAAGTCCGACAGCGCCGACGACGAGCTCAGCGGGTTGCTGAACAGCGTCGACCCGGTCGAGCTGGTGACGGTCAGGTCCCGGAAGTCGGCCACCTCGCCGTCGGGGTACTCGCGGAAGCCCACGGTCCCGGTCGAATAGGCGGTGTTGGTCAGCGAGGCGAGCTGGGTGCCGTCCAGCGAGACGGTGAGCGTCGAGCCGGACGCCGTCGCGGTCACGGTGTGCCAGGTGCCGGCCAGCAGCGAGCCGGGCAGCGTCACCGAGCCGATCGAGTTGTAGGTGCCGCCCGATTCGTCGAACTCCTGCAGGGTGTTGGGGGTGCCCGCGGTGTCGGTGCTGTCGTTGAGTATGAACGCGTACCCGTCGTTCGCGTCCTGGCCGCGGACGAACCAGCCGGACTGGTTACTGACGATCTGGGTCTGGAAGCTCATCGTGTAGTTGCCCCAGGACGAGCCCCCGGACAGCAGGCCGACCGAATCCGCGGAAACCCCGCCCAGCGACCCGCTCGCTTGCAGCGCCCCGTTGACGATCGACCAGCTGCCGGGCAGCGAGTCGGCCGGAACGGAGTCGAGCTGGTCGGTGTACTCGCTGTCGTACCAGATCTGGTTCAGCTCGCTGTTGCTCGAGTCGAAGTAGCCCGCCAGGGTGTTGGCCTGGGTCCGGTCGGCCACGTAGTTGACCCCGATCCCGCTCAGCGTGACCGTCCCCGGGGTGGTCAGCGTGATCTCCTCGTACCGCTCGCCGCCCTGCACGAACTGGCCGGTGATCGTGCCCGCGCCGGTGACGGCGTTGTCGTCGTAGCGCGACGGGTCGCCCTCCGCCCACGGGGTCGTGCCGTCGCCGGTGGGGCTGATGGAGAGCGAGCTCTCCGAGTAGCCCGCCCGCAGGGTGGGGGACCCGCTCTGCGAGCTGACGTAGAAGTACGGGACGCCGCCGACCTCCTTCCCGTAGTCGTACACGATCGTCGGGGCGGCGCCGCCGGCGGCGTACGCGAGCGTCGCGTCGGCCGAACCGCCGCAGAGCAGGGTGGACGCCCCGGTGACGGTGCCCGAGGTACTGCGCACGGCGGCGGGGCAGACCTGGGCGCTGGTCGGGGTCTCGTCGTACTGCTGCCAGTCGGGGGATGAGGGCCACGGCGCGCCCGACGCGGCCGAGGCCGCGGGCGCCGCGCCAAGGCCGGCCAGCACCCCGGCCAGCACCACGACGGCCGCGGTCAGCCGGCCTCGACGCCGTCGACGCGCATGCTGAAGGAACATGACGGCACTCCTTGGTGGTGGGGGCGCACGACCGACACGGCGCGTGCTTGAAATGTTTCAATTCGTTGCCGCGACAGTAAATCGGAGGTCACGTACCGTCAAGGGTCATGTCCAGTCCCGGCCAAACCAAAGAAATACCCCAAAAACCGTCATATCGAACGGGCACTGGGCTCGACGTCCCCGCCCCGCTCAGCGCGTAGCCGGAGCACGCCGGGGTCGAAGAAGTGCCGCGCCCGCGCGGCCGTCATTAGGCGGCCAGCGTCGCGGCAGGCGCGTGCTGCAGCCGCCGGGCCCGGCTGCCCAGGGAGGCGGTCCTGACCAGCACCATGGTCAGCGCCATGAAGATCAGGCCGTCGGTGATGGCCGTGCCGCTGACCTGGTGAACGAGGCACCACTGGTCGAGCTGGGCCGGGAACCAGTTGGTGGCGCCGATCGAGAACGCGGCCCGGGCGCCGACGATGACCACCCAGACGATCGCGTAAGGGAAGCCGGCCGCGCTGACCGGCCGTCCGGTCTGCTGGCTGCGGTACACCCGCATCAGCGCGCTGACGACCGCGCCGCCGAGCAGGCCGGCCGCGACGCCCGCCAGCTCGATCAGCAGCCCGTTCCCGTGGGTGACGGGCGAGTCGATGAAGAGCGGGATGATCACCGCGACGGTGATCAGCGGGCGCAGGATCCGGAGCTTGCCAATCTTGCGGTGCGGGCCGAGGTCGCCCTCGAGGACGGCGATCAGCACGGCGCCGTTGATGATCATGGCTTCGATGAGGGGAGACATGAGGTGCTCCTGTTCTGCTGGCGGATTGTGTAGTGGTGACGTCACCCACCCTCGCCGTGCGACCCCGGCCGGCGCGTCGGAGCGCGGGCTGGTCTCCGGTACCAGGCGCGACCGCCGGTACCAGGCACGGGCGGGCGGATGCTCAACCCGGAACCGGTCCCGTGGGCCGGCGCACTAGTACCGGCCCGCTCCGTAGCGTCGGAACCAGTCGTCCAAGGCCCGTGATTAGGAGCAAGTGAGATGTCCTGGCTGGAAATCCTCGTCGTCATCGGAGTCGTCGGCTTCGTCATCTATCAGCAGGTGGCGGGCCAGGCGGTGCGGGGCAGGCGCCTCATCGTGCTGCCCGCCGTGCTCACCGTGGTCGGGTTCCTCGACCTGCATAACGCCAAGCACATCGACACCGCCGACATCGTCTGGCTCACCGTCGGCGCCATCGGGTCCCTGCTGATCGGGCTCGCCTTCGGCGCGATCACCCGGCTGCAGGAGCGCGACGGCGCGCTGCGGGCGCAGCTGCCGCTGCGCGGCCTGTGGCTCTGGATCGGCCTGATCGCCTGGCGGGGGCTGGTCATGGCGCTGGCCTACAAGTCCGGCGCGCACGTCGCCGCCTCCGCCACCCCGCTGCTGTTCACGCTGGGCCTGAACCGGCTCGGCCAGGCCGCCGTCATCGCGACCCGGGCGATGGCGGCCGGCATCGCGTTCGCGCCGGAGAAGGACGGCCGGACGTTCGGCTCCGGCGGGCTCAATGGCCGCAGCCGCGATCACTCGGCGCGATACTGATCCCATGAGGAGCAGGGGCTACTGGGTGATCCGGTTCAGCGGCTTCGCGCTGGTCGGAATCGTGGCCCTGCTCAACCCGCCGGGGCAGCCACATCAGCCGCATCAGCGGGATCAGTCGGTCGACGTGGCCATTCAGATCGCCTGCTTCGCGGTGGTCGGCCTCGCCCTGGTGGCGTGGCTGCTGGCCGACGAGTTC
>DATCGA010000627.1:0-18903 GCA_036509215.1 Trebonia sp. | reverse complement strand
CCACCGGGGCGGGACGTTTCATGTGGAACCGACCTCACGAACGACCCGCGCGCACCGTCTCCCGGGTGTGCCACATACCGACCAGGCCCGTTCGGGCCGTCCACGGGCGCTGCTGGCCGTACTGCTGGCGGCGCCGTTCCTTTCCTCGGTCGACGCGACCATCGCCAACGTCGCCACGCCGGCCATCAGGGCCGGCCTGCACGCGTCGGGCGCGTCGGCCGAGCTGATCATCGGCGGTTACCTGATCGCCTACGCCACGCTGCTGATCACGGGGGCGCGGCTGGGCCAGACCCATGGGTACCGGCGGCTGTTCCTGCTCGGCATGGCCGGGTTCGCGGTCGCCTCGCTGCTGGCCGGGCTCGCCCCCGACGCCGCCGCGCTGGTCGCGGCGCGGGTGCTGCAGGGGGCGGCCGCGGCGATGATGTTCCCGCAGGCGATGACCGGCATCCGGCTGACCTACGCCGGCCACGCGCGGGCGCGGGCGATCGGCTGGTACGCGATCGCGCTGTCGGCCGGCGCGGTAGCCGGCCAGCTGGCAGGCGGCCTGCTGGTGGACGCCAACCTCGCAGGCGTCGGCTGGCGGGCCATCTTCCTGGTCAACGTGCCGGTCTGCCTCGCCGCCGTCGCCGCCGCCCGGCGCTGCCTGCCGGCCGACGGCGACCGCGTCGCGGCCGGGTTGGACCTCCCCGGCGTCGGCCTGCTGGCCGGCAGCGTGCTGCTGATCGTGGTGCCGCTGGTCGTCGGCCAGCAGCAGGGCTGGCCGACCTGGTCCTGGATCTGCCTGGCGGCCGCGGCGCCCGGTTTCTGGCTGTTCCTGACCGCCCAGCGCCGCGCGGCCGCGGCCGGGCGGCCGGTGCTCGTCAACCTCACCGCCGTCCGGCCCGCGCCCGTCGCCCTCGGGCTCATCGCGCTGGCCGCGGCGACCTCGACCTACTTCGCCCTGCTGTTCACGCTGGCCCAGTACGAACAGCAGGGGCTGGGCCGCAGCCCGGTCGCCTCCGGCCTGATGCTGGTCCCCTGGGTCGCCGCGTTCGGCCTGGCCGGGCGGTTCGCCGCCCGCGCCGGCGCCCGGATGGCGCGGGCGCTGCCCGCGGCCGGCTGCGCCCTGCTCACCCTCGCCTACGCGTCGATCAGCCTCAGCCTGTTCGACGGCGGGAGCGGCGAGCCGCTGCTGCTCGTCCTGCTCGCGGCCGGCGGCTTCGGTCTCGGCCTGCAGTTCGCCGCCCTCGTCGGGCACGTGATGAACGCCGTCGAGGCCCGGTTCGCGGCCGACATCAGCGGCGTCAGCTCCACCCTCAGCCAACTCGGCGGGGCGATCGGGGTGGCCGGCATCGGCAGCCTCTACCTCTCCATCGCGGGCGCCCCCGATCCTGCCCGCGCCACCCACGCCGCCGCGATCGCCACCGCCGCGATGGCGGCGGTCTCCCTCGCGGCGGCGCTTACCGCCCGCCTCGCCACCCGGCCGCGGGCGCCCCGCCCCGGGCCGACAGCGGCAACGCCGACGGCTGCGGCCGCGGCCGCGGAGCAGCCGATCCCGATAGAAACAGGAGCGTCATGACCATCATCGAAGCGCCGGCCGGCATCGCGTTCCGCGTGCACGCGATCCCGTCCCGCACGCTGGCCGAGATCCGGCTGGCTGGGCACGACCGGTTCGGCAACGCGCTCACGCCGATCGTCGACGCCGACGGCGGGTCACCGCTGCGCTGCTGCCTGCGCCGCTCGACGCCGGGCGAGACGCTGTACCTGATCGCGCACCGCCCGTTCACCCGGCCCGGCCCGTACGCCGAGGCCGGACCCGTCTTCGTGCACGCCAGCGCGTGCCCCGGGTACCACGAGAACGACGCCTACCCGGCCGGCTACCGGGACTGGCCCCCGATGGTCTTCCGCCCCTACCGTCATCAGGCCGAGCTCGACTGCGACGCGATCGCGTACGACGCCATTGCGATCGGCGGGGGCGCCGCCGCCGAGAGCCTCATCGGCACGATCTTCGCTGACCCCACCATCAACTTCATTCACACCCGCAACGTGTACGCCGGATGCTTCATGTTCAGCATCACCCGCGGGAAAGAAAAAGCCACCTTCCGTTCGGGATAAAAAAGATCTTTTGCCCGAACGGAAGGTGGTCTTACCTGGTGCTCAGGGTCAGGGCAGTCGGCCCGGCTTAGCCCAGCAGGTCGGCGATCGCGGCGATGGCCGGCTCGATGGACCGCTCGCCGGTGTTGCCGAAGCCCATCACCAGTTGGGGCGGCGCCCCCGGGTCGGGCGCGCTCCGGTACTCCGCGATGCCGTACAGGCCGACCCCCCGCGCGCGGGCGGCCGCGATCACGGCCGCCTCCCCTGGCTCGGCGGGCAGCTGCGCGACTGCGGAGAACCCGGCCGCGAGCCCGGTCAGCCGGATGGCCGGCGCGTGCCGGGCGAACGCCGCCACCAGCGCCCGGCGGCGGCCCGCGTAGATCGCGCGCATCCGCCGCAGGTGCCGGTCGTAGCGGCCCGACGTGAGCAGCGCCGCCAGCGCCAGCTGGTCCAGCGTGCACGACCCGCGATCGCTCATCTCCTTCTCGGCCGCGACGGCGGCGGCCAGCCCGGCCGGGGCGAGCACCCAGCCGAGACGCACGGCCGGGGCGAGCGCCTTGCTGGCGGTCCCGATGAGGAAGACGCGGTCCGGCGCGAGGCCCTGCAGCGCGCCGACCGGCTCCTTGTCGTAGCGGAACTCCGAGTCGTAGTCGTCCTCGACGATGAACCCGTCGCCGCGCCGGGCCCAGTCCGCCAGCGCGTGCCGCCGCTCGGCGGTCAGCACCACGCCGGTCGGCGACTGGTGCGCGGGCGTCACCACCACCGCCCGGGCGCCGCCGGCGGCGAGCGCGCTGACCACAAGGCCTTCCTCGTCGACGGGCACGGGCACCACCCGCAGGCCCATCGCGGCCGCCGCGCGGACCGTCTCGTCGGTCGCGGCGCTGCCGTAGCCGGGATCTTCGAACGCCACCGCGCCGACCCCGGCCTGGCCCGCCAGCGCGCGCAGGACCAGGTTGAGCCCCTGCGCGAAGCCAGTGCAGACGATCATCCGCCCCGGGTCGGCGGCGGCCGCGCGCACCCGCCGCAGGTACCCGGCCAGCACCTCGCGCAGCACCGCGCTGCCGCGCGGGTCCCCGTAGCCGAGGTCGGCCGAGGCGACCGCGCCGCAGGCCTCGCGGACCGCCCACACCCAGTCCGCCCTCGGAAAGCTCGACAGGTCGGGAACCCCGTGCGCGAAGTCCGCGATCAGCGCCAGGGGGGATGGGGGGTGGGAGCCCCCCATGCTAGAAGGGGGCGTCGCCGCCGAGGCGGCGGCCGGTTGAGGCAGCGCCTCCGGCGACCAGTCCCCGATCTCGGCGACGCGGGTGGCCGAGCCGGTCCGGCTGGTCAGGTACCCCTCGGCCAGCAGCTGGCCGAAGCAGTCCTGCACGATGCCGCGGGACAGGCCGAGCTCCCGCGCCAGCTCGCGCGAGGACGGCAGCCGCTCGCCGCCGCGCAGCCGGCCGCTCCTGATCGCGTCCCGCAGGGCTCCCTCCAGCTGCGCGCGCAACGGCTGGCCGGCCGACCGGTCGAGCCGCACGAGCAGCTCCGGACTCAAACCGGACCACTCTATCGCCATGAAATCGGACCTTACCAGAGTGCCAGTTCGCCCGTAGCGTCGTTGTTATGAGCACTTTGACCCAGGCCGGGCCGGGCGCCGGCCGCCGGGCGCCGCGCGGGCCGCGCCTGGTGGGCGCGCCGCTGGCGCTGACGTTCCTGGCCGAGTTCGCCTCCCTCACCAGCTTCCTGCTGCTGGTCTCGGTGATGCCGATGCTCGCCGCCGCGGGCGGCGCCAGCAGCGCCGCGGCCGGGCTGGTAACCGGCACGCTGCTGGGCGGCACCGTGGTCGCGGAGGCCGCGGCGGCGTTCGTGATCAGGCGCTTCGGCTACCGGGTGGCGCTCGCGGCCGGGGCGCTGCTGCTCGGCGCGCCCACGCTGGCGCTGCTGCCGCGCGAGCCGCTGGCGGTCATGGTCGCGGTCAGCTTCGTCCGCGGCCTCGGCTTCGGCCTCTGCGGCGTCGCGGCCGGGGCGCTGACCGCGCTGCTGCTCCCGCCCGAACGCCGGGGCGAGGGTCTCGGCCTGCTCGGCATCGTCTCCGGGGTCCCCGCGATCGTGGCCCTGCCGGCCGGCGTCTGGCTGGCCGGCCACCACCAGGCGACGGTGGCCGTGGCGGTGGCCGCGGTGGCCGGCCTCACCCCGCTGGCGGCCCTGCGCTGGCTGCCCGGCGGCCGCCCCGGCTGCCAGCCGGGCGACGGCCAGGCAGCGGGCGGGCGCGGGGTGTTCCGGCTGGCGCTGGTCTTCGCCGTCTGCACGGTCGCGGCCGGCGTGATCGACTCGTTCCTCCCGCTCGCCAGGGAGGTGCCGAGCGGCATCGCCTCGGCCGCGCTGCTGGTCCAGGCGATCACCGCCACGATCAGCCGCTGGCAGGCCGGCCGCCACGGGGACCGCTACGGCCACGCTAGGCTGCTCGTCCCGGCCCTCGTCGGGTCCGCGGCCGGCCTGGCGGTGATGATCTGGCTGGCCTCGCCGACGGCGGTGCTGGCAGGCATGGCGCTGTTCGGGGCCGGCTTCGGCGTGGTCGAGAACTCCACCTTCGCGCTGCTGATCGAGCGGCTGCCCGAGGCCAAGGCGAGCGCGCTCTGGAACCTCGCCTACGACGCCGGCTATGGCGTCGGCCCGGTCATGTTCGGCCTGGTCAGCGGCCACACCGGCTACCCGCTTGGATTCGCGCTGACCGGCGTCGGCGTGCTCGCCGCGCTCCCGGCCGCGCTGCGCGAGCGCAGGGACAGGGCCTGACCGCCCTAACCGGGCCCGGGCGCCGGGCCGGTGCTCTCGCGCACGACCAGACGCGTCTGCAGTTCCATGCTCAGCGCCTCGTGAGCGTGCCCGTCAAGCTGGCGCATCAGCATCGTGACGGCGGTGCGGCCCATCTCCTGCAGCGGCTGGCGGACGGTGGTCAGGCGGGGAGTGGTGGCCCGGCTGACGTCGATGTCGTCGAAGCCGGCGACCGACAGGTCCTCGGGCACCCGCAGCCCGCGAGCCGCCGCCATCTGCATCACCCCGACCGCGACCTTGTCGTTGAAGCAGACCACGGCGCTCGGCCGCGGCCGCAGGTCGAGCAGCTCCTGCCCGGCCCAAACGCCGGTCTTGGTGGCCGGCTCGCCGGCCCGCATCAGTTCCGGGTCGCCGAGGACCCCGGCCTCGGCCAGCGCGGCCAGATGCCCGCCGA
Source organism: Trebonia sp. (assembly GCA_036509215.1). Lineage (GTDB taxonomy): Bacteria > Actinomycetota > Actinomycetes > Streptosporangiales > Streptosporangiaceae > Trebonia. The sequence continues at coordinate 13,622 of DATCGA010000627.1, read as the reverse complement.
GCCGGTCGTCGCGGGTGTGCCAGTTCGGCGGCCCGGTGATCACCCCGATCCGGCGGTGGCCGAGCTTGATCAGATGCCTGGTGACGGCCCGGGCGCCGGAGAAGTGCGCCGCCGAGACCGACACCATGCCCCGCGGCACGTCGGTCCGCGGGTCCACCACCACCAGCGGGTAACCCCGGGCGAGCAGCGCCTCGAGGTCGGCCCGGGGCTCCGGCGGGAGGATCAGAACCGCGCCGTGCACGCCGCGGCGCCGCGGCAGCTCGCGCAGCACGGTCGACCTGACCACCGCGTCGCCCGCGTCCAGCAGCATGCTCTGCTCGTGCAGCGCGAGCGTCTCGGCGATTGACGTGACGATGTGCCCGAAGTAATCGGTGAGCAGGTAGGGGCAGCGCACGAAGACGGGCGGGCGGGTAGCCCGGGCCGTCGCCCGCCGACGCGGCTCGGGCGCCCGGTCGCCGAGCCGTTCGACCACCTCCGACACCCGCTGGCGGGTAACGGCGGCCACATTCTCACCGCCATTGAGCACGCGGGAAACGGTCGCAATCGAGAGCCCGGTCTCGGCCGCGATTGCCCGCACGGTTACCCGGCCGGTCTCTGAAACAAGATCTGAAACAGATTCTTGTTTCATTGTTTCACCATAAGAGTTCCTTAGGCAGAAATTAACAACCTATCAACATGGCCGGTACATATTGACGCGCCCTCAGGCTAATGCTCCAATCCTCGTAAACAGGATAGTTTCTTTACTGTTTCAGAAACAAGTCCTCACGCTTTATCCCGGCGGGTCACCCCGCTCCCGCCGGACCGCTCGGCCGAAGGGATCGCCGGATCACCATGCGAACACCAAGAATCTCCAGGAAGCCGTGGTCAGTCGCGCTTGTCGCGGCCGCCGTGACCGCGCTCGGGGCGGCCGGCCTCGCGGTCGCCGCCGCCGGGCCCGCCGCCGCGGCCGGCTCTGCCTTCCCGGCGCACTACGCCGCGCCGTACCTGCAGATTTCCTCGTCGGACGCCGGCGACATGGCCGCCGACATGGCCGCGACCGGCGATAAGTACTACACGCTGGCCTTCCTCGTCTCCCAGTCCGGCTGCACTCCCGATTGGGAGGACGGCGGCTACAGCTTGGGCACCTTCAACTCGCAGATCAGCGCCCTTCAGGCGGCCGGCGGCAACGTCATCATCTCGTCCGGCGGTGCGGGTGCCACCGAGCTCGCACAGACCTGCACGAACGTCTCGCAGCTCACCGCCGCCTACCAGAACATAGTGAACACCACCGGTTCTACCCGGCTGGACTTCGACATCGAGGACTCCGACCTGGCGGACACCTCTGCCACGTCCCTGCGTGACCAGGCGCTCGCCGCGCTGCAAGCGCAGGATCCGGCCGTGCAGGTCGACTTCACCCTCGGCGTCTCCCCGCAGGGGCTGCCCACCGGCAACGGCTCCCAGTACGCGGTGCTCCAGGACGCGAAGGCCAAGGGCGTGAAGGTGTCCACCGTCAACATCATGACGATGGACTTCGGCGCCGGGACCAACGACCTCGCGGCCGCTGAATCCGCCGCGCAGGGCGCCGCGGGCCAGCTATCGAGCCTGTACGGGATCTCGACCTCGGCGGCTTACAACATGATGGGCCTGACGCCCATCGCCGGCGTCAACGACGACGGCACCGACTTCTCCATCTCGAACGCCCAGTCGCTGGAGAGCTTCGCCGCCTCCAACGGCGTCCAGGAGCTCTCCTTCTGGGAGGTCGACGGCTACGACAAGGGGACCGGCTACCAGTACTCGTCGATCTTCAACAAGATCACCGGCGGCGGGACCACTCCGCCACCGCCCGGGTCGGGTCCGATTACCGGGTACCAGGGCCTGTGCCTGGACGACCGCTCGGCCAGCACCGCGCTACTCAACCCGATCCAGGTCTACACCTGCAACGGCACCAACGCGCAGTCCTGGACCGTGAACAGCAACGGCTCCCTGACGGTCCTCGGCGACTGCCTTGACGTCGCCGGCGCGGGCACCGCCAACGGCACCAAGGTAGACCTCTACACCTGCAACGGCACCGGCGCGCAGTCCTGGACTCACGAGTCCAACGGCGAGCTCGTGAACACGAATTCGGGCAAGTGCCTCGACGACACCGGCTTTGGCGGCGCGGGCACCCAGGTCCAGATCTGGGCCTGCGCCGACTCCTCCAACCAGCAATGGAACATCCCGTGAAGCAACGACTCCTCACGATCCTCGCGGCGGTAGCCCTGGTGTTCGGCCTTGGCACGGCCGTCGCCACCTACCACACGCAATCGGCAGCGGCCGCGACCGGGGCCACCGGCGCGATCACCGGGTACGAGGGCTTGTGCCTGGATGACCGCTCGGCCAGCACCGCGCTACTGAACCCAATCCAGGTCTACACCTGCAACGGGACGAGCGCCCAGACCTGGACCGTCGCGTCAGGCAACGCCCTGCAGGTGCTCGGCCTGTGCCTGGACGTCGCCGGGGCCGGCACGGCCAACGGCACCCTCGTCGACCTGTACACCTGCAACGGCACCGCCGCCCAGGTCTGGGAACCCCAGGCCAACGGCGAACTCCTCAACCCCAACTCCGGCAAGTGCCTTGACGACACCGGCTTCGGCGGCGCCGGCACCCAGGTGCAGATCTGGGCCTGCGCCGACAGCTCCAACCAGCAATGGACCCTACCGAGCGGGTCGACGACGCCGCCCCCCGGCAACACGCCGGCCTTCGGCCCGAATGTCTACGTGTTCACCCCCTCGATGTCGACCTCCACGATCCAGAGCGACATCAACGCGGTCTACAACACGCAGCAGTCGAACCAGTTCGGCACCCAGCGCTATGAGCTGATGTTCGAGCCCGGCACCTACAACGTCAGCGTCCCGGTCGGCTTCTACACCGAGGTCGTCGGCCTCGGCCAGAACCCGACGCAGACGGTGATCACCGGCGGCGGGATCTTCGCCAACGCCGCCTGGAGCGGCGGCAACGCGACGACGAACTTCTGGCGCGGCGTGGAGAACATCACCAACGACCCGTCGTCCGGCAGCACCGAGTGGGCGGTCTCGCAGGCCGACCCGATGCGTCGGGTGCAGATCGACGGCAACATGGTGCTGGACGACGACACCTCCGGCAACACCAGCAGCAACTGGTCCTCCGGCGGGTTCATCAGCGACTCGAAGGTCACCGGCCAGGTCAACTCCGGCACCCAGCAGCAGTTCATCATGCGGAACGACCAACTGGGCAGCTGGACCGGCTCCAACTGGAACATGGTGTTCGTGGGCAGCACCGGAGTCCCGGGCCAGAGCTTCCCTGCGTACACGACGGTGAACCAGACCCCGACGTCCGACGAGAAGCCGTACCTGTACATCGACTCCTCCGGGAACTGGGACGTGTTCGTGCCCTCGAACCGGACGAACGCACAGGGCGTCTCGTGGGCGAACGGGAACACGCCGGGGACCTCGCTGCCGATAAGCGATTTCTACATCGCGACGCCGAGCAGCACGGTCGCCCAGATCAACGCCGCGCTCGCGGGCGGACAGGACCTGCTGTTCACCCCGGGCGTCTACCAGATCAACGGCACGATCGACGTCAACAACCCCGACGCCGTGGTGCTCGGCCTCGGCCTGGCGACGCTGGTGTCGAACGGCGGCAATACGATCCTGCAGACCGCTGACGTCAACGGCATCCGCGTCGGCGGGCTGATCTTCGACGCGGGCAGCACCAACAGCTCGGTCCTGGTCCAGATCGGCCCGTCCGGCTCGAGCGCCAGCCACGCCTCCGACCCGACGGTCCTGTCCGACGTCTTCGCCCGCATCGGCGGCGCCACCGTCGGCAAGGCCACGGAGACGCTGCAGATCAACAGCGCCAATGTCGTCGGCGACGACCTGTGGCTATGGCGGGCCGACCACGGCAACGGCGGCACGGTCGGCTGGACGACCAACACCGCCGCCAACGGCCTGGTCGTCAACGGCGCCAACGTCACCATGTACGGACTCGCGGTCGAGCACTACCAGGCCGTGCAGACCCAGTGGAACGGCAACGGCGGAGCCGACTACTTCTACCAGAGCGAGATGCCCTACGACCCGCCCAGCCAGTCCGCCTGGATGGACGGATCCTCGGACGGCTATCCCTCGATCGCCGTCGCCAACAGCGTGACCAGCTTCCAGGGCTACGGCCTGGGCGTGTACTGCTTCTTCAACGTGAACCCGAGTGAGGTCAGCGCGAACGCGCTCACCTCGCCGACCTCGTCCGGAGTGCAGTGGCACGACATGGTCACCGTCTCGCTGGGCGGCACCGGAACCATCCAGCACATCATCAACGGCACCGGCGGCACGGTCAACTCGAGCAGCACCGTGGCCGACCTGACCAGCTACAGCTGAGCGAAGGGCCCAGCGAAGTCAGAAGTTAGAAAGTCCAAGTCCCAACCATGATCTGGAACGGACCGGGGCGCCTGTGGACGACTCCACTGGGCCCCGGTCCGTTTCTGACGAAAGAAGCGGACAAGAATGCGCAACCGAACTCGCGTAGCCCCCCGCCGGCGGGCGCACGCCATCACCTGGACCGTGGCCGCGCTGACCGTGGCCGGAAGCCTGATCGCGGTTTCGACGGCCGGCTCGCGGGCCGAGGCGAAGACGACGACCGTGCAGTCGACCGCAGCGCAGTCGACGGCGATGTCGGCGGCGGCATCAACGACCACGCCGCTGTGGTCGACCCAGCTCGACTTCGACGACAACGCCGCCCCCTGGTCCGAGGCGAGCTTCGCCGCGCTCAAGGCGGACGGCCTGAGCACGGCCGAGATCGACATGCCGTGGAACACCATCGAGCCCACCCAGGGCACGTTCTCCTTCACCGAGCTCGACCAGGAGCTGGCCAACGCGGCCGCCGCCGGGATCAAGCTGGTGCCGATCTTCTGGTACGCGGGCTGGGGCGGAAGCCCGGCCTCGTGGGTGACCAGCCACGAGGTGAACAGTAGCGGCGCTCAGGGCACCGCCCCGGCCTGGTGGGACCCGACGGCCGAGCCGGCCTACGTCACTTACGTGACCGACACCGTCAAGCACATAGCGGGCGAGGCCGGGTACGGCGGCAGCATCCTGAACTACGGCGAGCTCGACTCGCAGCTGAACGACGGCAACGGGGACGCGGCCGGCTGGGCCACCGTCGACGTCACCGAATTCCACAACGTCTACCTGCCCGACACTTACAGCAGCATCGGCGCGTTCAACACCGCCAACGGCACCTCCTACACCGCCTTCTCGCAGGTGCCCGCGGCCACCCCCGGAGCGGCGTTGGCCAGTGTTTACCAGGCGTTCCGGGTCTGGAGCGTGCAGACCGTGTACGGGCAGCTGACCGCGCAGGTGCGCGCGATCACCAGCGGCACGCCGCTGTACTACTACTTCGGCGGCCACATCGGCAACGGGGTGACCTACGCGAACATCCCCGACCTGTTCTTCAGCCTGGCCAGGCAGTACACGGTCACCGTCATCGAGGACGCGGCCCAGTCGCCCGGCCTGGCGCTGCTGTTCGGCAGCCTCGGCCGCGCCTACGGGGTGCAGGTGGCGATGGAGTGGACCGCCCCGAGCGACAACACCCAGCTCGCCGCCCAGGCGGTGCAGTGGATCGACAACTACGGCATGGCGCTGCCCGAGGGCGGCGGCGAGGACTTCTTCATCCACGACGGGACCGAGAAGGACGTGGTCGGGTTCCCGATCTACACCAACTGGCTGCCCGACATCAAGGACCTGTCCGGCTCGTACCCGCAGCAGCCGGTCGCCGTCTACGTCGACTACTCCCAGGCCTACGGCAACGCCTCCGGCGGCAGCCTGGCCACCCCGGAGAACGAGATCACCGAACTCTGGGACGGCTACCAGGCCGGCTTCGCCGTCGTCACCAGCCAGGAGGTGGACAGCGGCATCGTCAAGCTCTCGCAGTACAAGGCGATCCTGCCCGCCAACGGCGTCGACGCGAACCTGACCGCCTATAAGAACGCCGGCGGCGCCCTGCTGACCACGGGATCCCAGCTCTCGCAGTACGCGCCTGCCTACGCGAGCCTGGCTAACAGCGGCGTCGTGCAGATCGTCCCGGTCGTCGCGTCCTCGGGGACCAGCGCGCAGCTGACGCTGGCGAACATCACCTCGGGCACCGCCTACGACAACTCGGTCACCGTCAAGGTGGCCGGGCTCGGCCTCACCGCCGGCACCTACCACGTGGTGAACGCGAGCGGAGCCGCCGTCCCGCAGGAAGCGGTCTCCGGCGGCGTCTGCGCCGAGGCGGACCTCCCGGCGGCCTCGCTGGCCGCGTGGAGCGTGGTGCCCGGCGCGGCCCCTTCGGGCACGGCCGCCCCGTCGAATTGCGGTGCCAGCGTTCCGGTGCCCTGCGGCACGCTGCCGGCCGGCCAGCAGCTGACCGCCGGGCAGTCGCTCGCCTCGTGCAACGGCGACTACACGATCGACATGCAAGGCGACGGCAACCTGGTGCTGTACCAGAACGGCACCCCGCTGTGGGCGTCGAACACCTCGGGATCCGCCGCCGACGAGGCGATCATGCAGGACGACGGGAACCTCGTGCTCTACACCAGCTCGGGCTCGCCGGTGTGGGCCAGCGGCACCGTCGGCAACGACGGGGCCGACCTAGTGGTGCAGAACGACGGCAACGTCGTCATCTACAGCGCTTCCGGGGCCGCGCTCTGGGCCACCGGCACCAACGGGAAGTAGCCGGGCAAGCCCGATAGCGCCCGGCCGCATCCGCGCAAAGCGGGTGCGGCCGGGCTGCTAATCCCCTTGACCTTGAGCGCACTCCAGGTGCCATGATCGGGAGTTATGACCGGCACCATCCCGCCTGGCCAGGCCGCCGAGCAGTCTGGCTTCAGCCTCGACACCCTGCGCTACTACGAGCGGATCGGCCTGCTCGACGACATCGGCCGCGCGCCCAGCGGGCATCGCCGCTTCCGCGAGGAGGACCTGGAGTGGCTGGGCGTGCTGCGCTGCCTGCGCGACACCGGCATGCCGATCGCGCAGATGTGTCGGTACGCCGAGCTCGCCCGCTGCGGGCAGCCCACCCTGGCCGACCGGCTGACGCTCCTCATCGAGCACGATGCGCAGGTCAGGGAGCGCATCGCCGTGCTCCAGGCCGAGCAGGCGCACCTGCAGGAGAAGATCGACTGGTACCGCACCCAGATCGCCGCCGCCGACGGCCGGTGACCCGGCGGACGCACAGGTGTAGACGGCCTGGCCGCACCAGCACGGCGCGGAACCACTTCCGAACATGAGGCAGCGAATGTCGGCTAAAAAGGCGATTTAGCGCCTACGTACCGCCGTCGCATGAATGCTCAGCGTAGGCTGAGCCTCAGCGTGACGGGAGGGCGGCGGGATGCGCGTTATTGTCACCGGGGGCGCCGGGTTCGTCGGTACCCTGCTGGCCAGGCGGCTGCTCGCCGCGCCGGTCGGGATCGGCGGTCGCGAGCCCGGCGACGTGGATGAGCTTCTCCTCGCCGATCTGGCGGCGCCCGCGCCTGACGTGGCCGCCGATCCGAGGGTGCGCGCCGCGATCGTCGACCTGGCGACGGGGGCGGGCGATCTCGGCCCCGCCGACATCATCTTCCATCTGGCCGGCGTGGTCAGCGGTGCGGCCGAGGCGGACTTCGAGCTGGGGATGCGCGGCAACCTCGACGGGGCGCGCGCCGTCCTCGAGCTGGCCAGGCGGCAGGCCGCGCCGCCGGTGCTCGTCTTCTCGAGCTCGGTCGCGGTGTTCGGGCCCGAGGCCGAGCCCGGCCCGGCCGGCATTGTCGGCGATGACACCCTTCCCCAGCCCCAGTCGAGCTACGGCACGCAGAAGTTCATCGTCGAGCAGCTCGTCGCCGACTACACCCGCAAGGGCTTCGTCCGCGGCCGATCGGTGCGGCTGATGACCGTGGCGGTGCGGCCGGGCCGGCCGAACGCGGCGGCGTCCAGCTTCGTGTCGGGAATCATCCGCGAACCACTGGCCGGGCTGCGGGCGCCGTGCCCGGTGCCCCCCGACACCCCCCTCGCGCTCGCCTCGCCGGGCCGGGCCCTGGCGGGGATCCTGCGCGCCGCCGCCGTGACCGACGCCGACTGGGGCAGCCGGATCGCAATGACCCTGCCCGGGCTGACCACGACGCCCCGGTCCATGGCGGCCGCCATGGACCGGGTGGCCGGCTACGCCGCCAGCGACCTCATCGACTGGACCGACGACCCGGTGATTGGCGCCATCGTCGGCAGCTGGCCCGCCCGGTTCGAGACCCGGCGGGCGCACGCGCTCGGACTGCGCCCGGACCGATCGTTCGACGACATCGTGCGCGAGTACATGGTCGGCCGGCCGGGCTCGGCTGCCCGGGCCATCTGACCTGCGGCCTGTACGATCCATGAGCGCGAACGAGCAGCCGCTTTCACGATTCGGGGCGACTGAATCAGCACCTGATTGTGTGAATCCCGCCGCTACAGCGCGTCCGGCGCCACGCTCTGGGCCGCCGGCATTAACGGGAAGTAGCAACCGGCCCGCCCGGCTGCGTCTCGCCCGGCCAGGCCGCCGAGCAGTCTGGCTTAAGCCTCGACACCCTCACCGCCGCCGACGGACGGTTAGCGCGATGCCCGCGCCGGCTACCCACAGCAGCAGCAGCGGGCCGGAGATGTAGGCGGTCGAGGCCAGCTCGTTCGACAGCGTGAGGTAGGCGTAGCCGGATGCGATCAGCGCTAGGGCAAGCGGGATCGAGACACCGCGCAGCCAGCGCGGCAGCACGGGTCCGCTGATGGCGAGCCAGGCCGCGGTAGCGGCCAGCGCGAGCATCTTGACACCGTCGAGGCGGTTGACCACGTCGGACAGCGAGCCGCAGTCGGCCGCGTGACCGCTCGTGGCGGCGGCGGTGGCGAGCAGGCCGATGGCGCACTGGGCCAGCGACGTGATCACCGCAATCGCGCCGAGCAGCGCAGGTCCCGCTACCCGCCCGCCGAGGCGATCGCGGGCAGCGCGCAGCACGCAGGCGAGGACGATCCCGAGCAGCACGCCCGCCAGACCCTCGACCAGCAGGTACTGGACGATGGCGCCGGCCGGGTGCGCGCGGTAGCTCGCCGCCGTCTGCCCGGCGGTCGCGTTGAGCGCCAGGTTGACCGGCCACGCCGCAAGGCCGACGGCCCAGGCCACGACGTAGGCCACGCCCGCCGTGCCCGGCAGGTTGGCGCGCCAGAACGAGCCGTCGGGCCTGGAGTCCGTACGGCCGGTAGGTGGTGCGATGGTCATGCTCGCCGCCAATCGGAGTGATGTTCGCGACCTTGTTGCAACATCTTGTTGCAATTACAGCTTGCCATCGCGTCGTTGTAAACGCAACACTCAGTTGCTGTAAGATGCCGGGATGGATGATGCGCCACCGACGACCCGGCCAGGCGGCCGCACGGCCAGGACCGCCACGGCGGTGCTGGCCGCGGCGATCGAGGAACTGTCTGTCCGCGACTACGCCGACGTCAGCGTCGAGTCGATCGCGGCCCGGGCCGGCGTGCACAAGACGACCGTCTACCGGCGGTGGGGCAGCAAGGTCGAGATCATCAAGCAGGCGCTGGTCGGCGCGGCCGGCGCGCACATTCAGGTACCGGACACCGGCGGCGTCGACGGCGACCTGCTGCTGCTGGCGCGGGCCGTCCAGAGCGTGCTCTCCCCGCCGCAGGGCGCCGCCATCACGACCGCGCTGATCGTTGGCGGCATCGCGTCAGCGGAGCTGGCCGAGCTCATGCGGCAGTTCTGGGAGGTCAGGCTGGAGGCGATCAGCGTGATCGTCGACCGCGCGGTCAGCCGGGGCGAGCTGCCAGCGGGCACCGACCCGGTCGCGTTGATGCGCACGATGGCGGCCCCGCTGTACTACCAGCTCCTGGTCGCCCGGGTGCCCGTCACCGAACAGGACGCGAACCTCAGCACTGCCGCCACCCTCGCCGCCGCCAGGGCCGGGGTATTCACCGCCTCCTGAACCGCTCAGCCCACGCTCACGGACGACAGGCTCCCGGCCTAGGAGCTTGGCCGGTGGGACGGACTCCGTGGCGCGGTCTCCCTCCGCCCCGCGCGGCCGTCAGTTCGCCGGGACCCGGCCGAAGATCACGTTGGCGAAGTCGAGGTCAAGTTCCCGGTAGTGGGCCTGCATTACCTCGGCGGCGGCCTCCGCGTCGTGACTCTCCAGCGCCGCCAGCAGCTTGTCGTGCAGTAGCCGGAAAGCCTCGGTCGCGACCGGGTTGATCTGGCGCGCGAGGATCACGTACCGCTCGGTCCTGGTCGATATGGCGTCCCGGTACTGGATCAGCACCTGATTGTGCGATCCGCAGTAGGCCATCCGGTAAAAGGCCCGGTTGACGCTGCCGAGGCCGCCCGCCGCCACCGGGAGCCCGGCCTCGCGCAGGTAGCGGACCGCCTCCCGCTCGTCCTGGCCGGCGACCAGCTCTCGCGCCCTGGCCAGCTCGCCCGCCGTCATCTGCGCGGCCGCGAGCCGCGCGGCGAGCAGATCGAGCTCCCGTCTGACCGCGACCAGCTCGGACGCCTCTTCGCGGCTCAGCGCCGCGATGACCACGTCCCGGTGGGCGCTGCGGACGACCAGGTGGTCCGCCTCGAGCCGCCGCAGGGCCTCGCGCAGCGGGGTGACGGAGACGCCAAGCGCCGTCGAGAGCTGAACGTAGTCAACGCGGCTGCCCGGCTCGAGCGTGCCCAGCAGGATCTGGTTTCGCAGCTCCAGATAGGCGCCGTCGGCCTTGGTGGTCGCGCCACGGGTCAGATCGCCGTACGTCACGGTGTGTCCGGTTGCTCCTCGGTGGGCTCTTGTCCTTACGCGGACATTTTATATTATAAAGTTCAAACTCGCGACGAAGGGACTCGCCCGTGCAGACGAGCACCGATCGGATCCTGACCACCCACACGGGCAGCATCGCCAGGCCGGACGGCCTGATCGAGCTGATGCGGGCCCGGGAGAACGGCCGGCCCTACGACCGCGAGGCGTTCGAGGCCCGCGCGACGGAGGCGGTCGAGGAGTGCGTCCGCCGCCAGGTCGAGGCCGGCCTCGACGTCGTCAACGACGGCGAGCAGCGCAAGAGCGGGTTCACCACCTACCTGAAGGAGCGGCTGGCCGGGTTCGAGGCGGTGCCCTACGCGGCCGGCGAGTCCCCCGCCTCGTGGCCGGAAGTGGCCGAGTTCCCCGAGTACTACGAGCGCTACTTCAAGACCGCGATGTTCGGGGCCATGCTGAGCCCGCCCGCCCGGGTGATCTGCCGGGGGCCGGTCAGGTACATCGGCCAGGAAGCGCTCGCCATCGACATCGCCAACCTGCGGGCGGGGCTCGCGGGCAAGGAATACACCGAGGTCTTCATGTCGGCGGCGCTGCCGACCGGGCTCGCTGACTACAAGAACGAGTTCTACTCCTCGCGCGAGGAGTACGTGACCGCGCTCGCCGACGCGTGCCACGAGGAGTACCAGACCATCATCGACGCCGGCTTCCTCATCCAACTCGACGACCCGGCCGCCTCGAGCCTCTGGGGACACAAGGACGCCGAGCCCGCCGAGCGGGACCGGCGCGCGGCCGAGACAGTCGAGCTGATCAACTACACGCTCCGCGACATCCCGCCAGAGAAGATCCGCTACCACACCTGCTACGGCATTAACCAGGGCCCGCACGTCTACGACCTGCGGCTGCGCGACTTCATCGAGCCGATGCTGCGGGTCAACGCCCAGGCGTTCTCGTTCGAGGTGATGAACACCAGGCACCTGCACGACTACCACGCCTTCGAGGACGTCAAGCTGCCCGCGGGCAAGGTGATCATCCCCGGCATGCTCAGCAACGGCGCGAACTGGGTCGAGCACCCCGAGCTGATCGCCGAGCTCACCGTGCGGTACGCGGAGCTGGTCGGCCGCGAGAACGTGATGATCGGCAACGACTGCGGCTTCGCCTCCCAGGCCGCCACCAGGGAGATCGACCCGAAGGTGGGCTGGGCCAAGTTCTCCGCCCTGGCCGAGGGGGCCAGGATCGCGTCCGAGCGCCTCTGGCCTCGGTGACCGCCGGAGATGACAGTGCGCGTGCTTATCGCGGGCGGCGGCACCGGCGGGCTGGCGGCGGCGATCGCCCTCAGGAAGGCCGGCCTCGAGCCGCTGGTGCTGGAACAGGCGCCCGCGTTCACCGCGATCGGGGCCGGCCTCGGGCTCTACGCGAACGCCATGAAGGCGCTGACCTACCTCGGCGCCGACGCGTACTGGCGGCAGACCGCCGCCAGGATCGACGTCGCCGAGCAGCGCGGCCTCGGTGACGACGGCCTGATCACCTCCTCGTCGCTTGACCCGCAGACGGCCAAGTACGGCGAGCACTACATCTGCGGTCACCGCGCCGACCTCATGACCAGCCTGCTGCGGGCGCTGCCGCCCGAGTGCGTGCGGGCCGGCAGCCGCGTCGTCGCCTTCGAGGAGACCGCGCGTGACGTGCGGGTGGAACTGGCGGACGGCGAGGAGGTCCGCGGCGGCCTGCTGGTCGGCGCCGACGGCCTCCGGTCGCGGATCCGCACGCTGCTGATGGGCGAGCGGGAGGCCCGGTCGACCGGCGTCGTGGTCTGGCGCGGGCTGATCCCCCGGCGCAAGGTGCCCGAGCGCTACGACGCGAAGATCGTGTCCTGGCTCGGGCCGGGCCGGCACGCGCTGCTCTACCCGCTCAGGCACGCCGGGCAACCGGACAGCGTCTACAGCCTGAGCGCGTTCGTGCCCGCCACCGAGGTGCACCGGGAGTCCTGGGCCACCTCCGGCGACGTGGCCGACCTGCACGCGTCGCTGGCGGGCGCCTGCCCGGCGATGCACGATCTCCTCGGCCTGATGGACAGCTCGCTGATCACCGGGATCTACTTCCGCGACCCGCTCGAGACCTGGGGATCGGACCGCGTCGTGCTGCTGGGCGACGCCGCCCACCCGTCCCCGCCCAGCGCCGGGCAGGGGGCGGGCATGGCGCTCGAGGACGCCGTCATGCTCGCGGCCTGCCTGCGGCGGGCCGGGCCGGGGAACGAGCGGGCGGCCGTGCGCGAATACGCGTTCCGCCGCCAGCCGCGCACCGCCCGGATGCTGCTCTCCTCCCGGGTTAACCTCCGCAACAGCCAGACCAGCGACCCGGTCCAGGTCCGGGCGCGCGACGGCTACTACCGCGGGCTGCGGCGGCTGAGCCCGGCCGGGCCGCCCATGCAGGAATGGCTGCTCGGGCACGACCCGGTCGCCGCCGCGCGGCAGTCGCCGGCCGAGTTCGAGCGGAACCTGGTCGTGCCAGCCAACCCGATGCGCCGACGCGAGTCGAAGCGGGCCTACGACCTGTGGCGCGGCGCGCTCACGGGCGAGCACCGGGCGGCGGGCTGGCTCGGCGAGCGCCGCGGCTACGCCGAGTTCCTGCGGCGCGCCCTCCCCCCGGCCGACGGGGACGAGCCGATCGCCGCGGTCAGCTGTGACGGGACACAAGCCCTGCGGGTCGGGCGGCCGCGACCGGACGGCGCGCCGGCCATCCTGCACCTGCACGGCGGCGGCTACGTGATGGGATCGGCCGAGCTGGCGGCGCCGCTGGCCGGACGGCTGGCGGCGGCGGCCGGCGGCTGGTCGCTCGTCCCCGACTACCGGCTCGCGCCCGAGCACCCGTT
>DATCGA010000626.1:0-11214 GCA_036509215.1 Trebonia sp. | reverse complement strand
TGGACGGGTCCGACGAGGAGATCTCGTCGTCGTCCGACGTGCAGGCCGAGGCGCTGGCGGCGCTGCTGACGGATGCGCTACAGGCGTCTTCCTGACCCGCCACCGCATCGGGGGCATTCTGTGTAGTTTGCCACCATGAGCGGTCTGGGTTTCGCAGGCGCGCTGCGCGGTCACCGGCGCGCGGCCCGGCTGACGCTGGAGCAGCTGGCCGAGGCGTCCGGGGTCAGCGCGAGGACCTTGCCCGACATGGAGCGCGGACGGAGCAAGGGGCCCCAGCACCGGACCGTGACCGCCCTGGCGGACGCGCTCGCCCTCGTCGTGGCTCTGTATTGCAGCGCCCTCGGCCGCGCATGGGAGGTCACCGGGATAACCCGGCGGGAATGAGCGACAACCTTTTCGGTGGGATCGGCCTCTAGACAAGTGTGACCACCGGGAGCTGGCGGCGATGAGTCGCCCCGAAGAGGAGTACCGGGAGTTCGTCGGCAGCCGGGCGGCTTCGCTCCATCGCACCGCATATCTGCTCTGCGGCGACTGGCATCTGGCTGACGACCTGGTCCAGGAGACGTTCGTCCAGACCTTCCGCCACTGGCGGCGGGTACAGCGGGCCGACAACCAGAGCGCCTACGTCAGGCGGATCCTGATCAACGAGTTCAAACGGCACTGGCAGCGCTATGGCGGACTGCCCGTGCGCCCCGACGCCGACCACCGCGCCGAGGCTGCCGTCCCCGACGTCTCTGACGAGGTCGTCAACCGCGCCGATCTGCTGCGCGCCCTGCTGACCCTCCCGGCCCGTCAACGGGCCACCGTCGTCCTTCGCTACCTGGAGGGGATGAGCGAGCGGGAAACCGCTGCGGTCATGCGGTGCAGCGAGGGCACCGTGAAGAGCCAGACTGCCCGGGCGCTGAACGCGCTCGGAGGCTGCCTGAACCACAAGGAGTCGCCACTATGAAGTCCCTGACCGAACAGCAGCTGGGCGCGGCGTTCTGCGACCTGGTCGCAGAACAGCCCTTCACCCCGGATATGTCGGATATTGAGCGTCGCGGGCGGCAGGCCCGCCGGCGCGACCGGATCGCTCTGGGCGGCATCGGCGTGGCTGCGGCGGCGGTAGCGGCCGTCGGCGTGGCCAGCGCCGTCCCGTCCGCGCCGACCGGAACGGCGCAGGCCGGCGGTGCGCACCCGGCGGCCCGGGCCGCCGCCGCGCATCCGACGCACGCCGGCACGCCGGCCTCGCCGACCGGATCGCCCGATGCCCAGCAGCCGCTGACGACGCTGGCCAACGTTCTGGTCGCCGAGCCGAAGCCGGACGGCGACGCCACGCTGGTGGAACGCGAGACGGGCGCGCCGGGCCAAGCGAGCATCAAGGTCTGGGACCTGTACACCGACGACGGCCGGTACTTCTTCTCGCGAACCGAGGCCGGCCTGCCGGCCCAGGTCAGCGAGGACAACAACCAGGGAGACGGCATGTTCGGACGGGAGATCGCCGCGGCGACCTACGCCGCGACCGGCGACCTGGGCACCGCCGTGCTGAAGATGGCTTGGGCCCCCGACACGACCCCGGTCCCGGCCTGGCTCTCGGCGCAGGTCAAGAACATCTCGGCCGGCGGGCTGCAGATCGACAACTACGTCTGGGAGAGCTCCGAGGACGCGCTGGTCGCGGGTTCCGGCAACCCTCAGGTGCGGGCCGGCGTGCTGCGCCTGGTGTCCGCGCTGCCGGGCATCACCGTCACCCATGCGACGGTGGGCGGCCAGCCCACGCTCACCCTTACCGCTGGCGCAGCCGAGTTGGGGACCGTGGGGATCGACCCGGCCGACCCCAAGGCTGCGACGGGGCCGGCCTACCAGGAGGCGATCACCATCAACGCCGACACCGGCATCCCGCTGGAGATCGTCGGCGGCCCGGCCGGCAAGGTCGACGTCACCGTCACCTACGTGGTGACCCGCGTCAGCCTGGCCGACATCGCCGGCGGCAAGTTCTGACCTGCCGTATCGAGTAGCGATCCTCGTTTCCGGCTTCGTCAGAGGTGCCCGCCGGCATTGACGCCCTCCGCCCCGAGAACATTCAGCAGCGCCAGAGCCTCGGCGTCACGCGATCCTGGCGGCGCGGTGTAGAGCACCAGGCGCTGGTCCCGGTCCGTGAGCGTGAGCGAGTCGCAGTCGACGGTGATGTCCCCGACGACCGGGTGCCGGAAGGTTTTCGTGAGCATCGGCGCCGTCTGAACGTCGTGCCGCTCCCAGAGCCGGGCGAACGCTAGGCTGCCCTGTCGGAGCTCGTCGACCAGGTCGGCGACTACGGGATCGGTGGGGTACCGGGTCAGCGCCAGCCGGAGGTCCGTGACGACGTGCTGCCGGAACTGCGCTCCGTCGGAGACCCCGTACAGCGGCGCAGCGCCCGGCGCCGGCCCGAGGAATGCCCGGCGCGCGAGATTGCGGTCCTCCGGGGCCAGATCGGCGAAGTTCTCCATCAGCGCCGCCGCCAGGTCATTCCACGCCAGCACCTCGAACGCGGCCGAGGTCACGAAGGCCGCCGTCTGCGGCAGCCGCTCGAGGAGCGCGAGGATGCTCGGGCGGACGTCGCGCCGGTGCAGTCCGGTGCGGCTTGGCGCCGTGCCCGCGAGAACGTGGAGGTGATCGGACTCGGCGTCGGTGAGCCGCAGCGCGCCTGCGATCGCGGCGAGAACCTCGCCCGACGGGCGCGGCGCCCGGCCCTGCTCGAGACGGACGTAGTACTCCGTCGAAATGTGGGCGAGGACCGCCACCTCCTCACGCCGAAGTCCCGGCGTGCGCCGCCGCGAGCCCGAGGGAAGGCCGACGTCCTCCGGGCGAAGTCGCTCGCGACGGCTGCGGAGGAAGGCCCCGAGTTCCTGCTTGTCCATACCCCAAGTCTGCATCCTGCCTGGCGACGGAGCCTGGTACAGCCTGTGCCTGCATCCCGCCTCGAGGCCGACCGACACTGTCGTCATGACCAACGACACTGACATCGCCCCGATCGGCCTGCTCACCGGCAAGGTCGTGTTCATCACCGGCGCCAGCCGCGGCATCGGGGAGGCCGCGGCCCGGCTCTTCACCGCCGAAGGCGCCGCCGTCGTGATCGCCGCCCGCAGCACCAGCGTCCTGGCGGAGATCGTCGCCAAGATCCGCGCCGGCGGCGGCATCGCGGACGCGGTCACGGTGGACCTGGCCGACCCCGCGAGCATCCGCGCGGCGGTCGACCGCGTCGATGAGCTGCACGGCCGGCTCGACGGCGCGTTCAACAACGGCGCGGCCATCCAGCAGCCCGGCCCGCTCGACACGACCAGCGACGAGGACATCGAACGGCAATTCGCGGTGAACTTCCGGGCGCACTGGACCGCGATGACGGCCGAGGCTGCGCTCATGCGACGGGGTGGCGGCGGAGCGATCGTCAACACCTCGAGCATCGGCAGCCGCCGCGCGAACCCCGACCTGCCCGCCTACGGCGCGATGAAGCGCGCCCTCAACAGCATCACCGAGACCGCCGCCGTGACCTGGGCCAGGCAGGGCGTCCGGGTGAACGGCATCACCCCCGGCGGCACCGCGACGGAGATGATCGACCAGTGGGAGGCGGCGTCCCCGGGTGTCATCGAGCGCATCAACGCGAGCATCCCGCTCGGCCGGATGGCCGAGCCACGCGAGGTCGCCGAGGTGGCCGCGTGGCTGCTGAGCGACCGGGCCTCGATGGTGACCGGCGCGATCGTGCCGGTCGACGGCGGCGCCGGCGCCTAACGGACCGAGGCTACCGGGCGGCCGTCTTCCAGGTAGACGCACCGGCGACGCCGCGTCGCGGCCCGCACGCGGCGCCGGAGCGCGGGTCTGAGCAGGGTAAGCGCGGTGCCGAGCGAGGCCAGGCGGTACTCGGAGATCTCTTCCGGCTGCAGCGCGATCGCGGCGAGGGCGGCGTCGTCGGCCTGCCCGCAGTCGAAGAGGTAGCGGATGCCGCCCGGGCGGCCCGGACGGGCGGGGCGGAAATCGGTGCAGGCCAGCCGGCCGCCGCGCACGTCCAGGCCGCATTCCTCGCGGACCTCCCGGCGGCACGCCTGCCACGGCGTCTCCCCGTCTGCCTCCATCACGCCGCCCGGTATGGTCCAGCCCGATTTGTAAGTCGGGTTGAGAATCAGCAGGCGCCCGGCCGAGTCGAAGATCAGTGCGCCGGCCGACACCGGGATCATCGGGAGCTCGTCAGGGGTCATGGTGTCGCCGTCTCCTCCGCTAGATGCGCCCGGCCACCGCGTAGGCGACCGGGGTGACCGCCAGCGCGGAGCAGATCACCAGGTTCACCGCCCAGTAGCGCAGGAACACCGCCGCGAACTCGCGCAGCATCGCGCTCGGCCAGTAGTACCCGGCGGTGCGCGACCCGGTGACCTGGCCCCGGATCCCGGCCTTGCGCGCGATGATCGCCGTGCGGAACACGTGGTAGTTGCTGGTCACGATCACGCACCGCGGGCCCCTTCCATCGGAGCCGGCCCCCCGGGCCGCGTCCATGATCGCCTTGCTGAAGGCCAGGTTCTCCTCGGTCGTGCTGGACTGATCCTCGCACGTCAGCCGGTCGGCAGGGAACCCGCGCTCGGTCAGGTAGGCGGCCATCGCCGCCGCCTCGGACGTCCGCTCGTCGCTGCCCTGGCCGCCGGAGACGATCATCATCGGGCGGCCGCCCCTGGCGGCGATCGCCGACCACACCTCGCGCCCCCGCCGCAGGCGGCTGGCCAGCAGCGGCGTCACCTGCCCGCGCTCCCCCAGCCCGGTCCCGAGCACGATCACGTAGCCCGCGCGGCTCGCCAGCCCCGCCACCTGGCCGTACAGCCAGGCGTAGATCACGTAGGAGACGAGCAGGAACGACACGTAGCCGAACACCAGCGTGGTCACGGTGGCGAGCAGCCCCAGCTTCACGCTTCCGGTCCGTTCCGCGGCCAGGTTCAGCCCGATCACCGCGAGGATGCAGACCCCGGCGACCAGCGGCAGCAAGTTCGCCAGGCGCAGGCTCTCCCGGCGGGCCATCGTGACGCCGTTCGCGACCAGATAGCACGCCGCCAGGAATGGCACCAGCGCGACAAGCAGCACCAGTCCCAGCAGCAGCAGGCGCCCAGGACGGCCGGGCGTATCGGCCAGCCGGTAGGCCACGCCCAGGGTTCCGAGCGCCAGCGCCAGACCGAGGAATACCGCGTTACGAAAGCTGCGCGAATCGGCGACCACGCTGACGAGGAACGCCGCGAACGCCAGCACCGCCAGAGTAAGGGCGAACACGCCCGGAGATTACCAGGACTCACGCGCCTTCTGCCTGACCAGCAAGGCCTGACCCCGCGTCCGTTCGGAGAAAAAAGATTTTTATCCCGAACGGGCCCGGGCGACTCTTCCCCGCGCCACGGGCCCTGCGGGCAGTATTGGCCGGGTGACCGATCGCGTGATGGTGAGACAGTGGCTGGCGGCCTACGAGGCCGCCTGGCGGGCCGCCGGCACCGAGGGCCTGGCCGGGATCTTCACCGACGACGCCAGTTACCTTCAGTCTCCGTACGAGGAGCCCGTCGTCGGCCTGGATGCGATCAGGCGGATGTGGGATGAGGAGCGCGAGGGCCCGGATGAGGTCTTCACCATCGCCACCGAGATCCTGGCCGTCGACGGCGCCACCGCCGTGGTGCGGGCCGAGGTCCGCTATGGAGACCCGGTTCGCCAGGAGTATCGCGACCTGTGGATCGTGCGCCTGGGTGACGACGGGCGCTGCAGCTGGTTCGAGGAATGGCCTTACTGGCCGGGAGAACCCCGCACTGCCGAGGGCTGACCTTCGGGCACGAGTAAGCGGCGGGAATTCCCCTCTTGCCGCGGTCCGTACTCGTCGAGCCATGCCCTCGCTTGCTGAAAGATCTCGTCGGCCAGTTCGTCGCGCCGGCTGGTCGCAGCCAGGTCGAGCTCGCCTCCGGAGTAGAGCGCCCGATCCATGAGCCCCCCCATGCCGGGCGTGAACATATTCAGGTCCGTTATCCGGTCGGCTCAGCGATCTGCCTTGCGGCGCTCTGCCCTTCGGGCCGACCGCCGGGATACGCCGGTCACCACGGAGTCGGCGTGGTGCAGCGTCCTCGCCGTTCGGGTCGCCGGGTCGCGACGGTCGGCCGCCAGCGCCAGGCGATGGACCAGCGTCCGGGTCAGCGGCAGGGCGATGGCCAGCAACAGCCACATCCGTAGCCGCCGGGAGAAAAATGCCCACATGTTCACAGTCCCTTCGTCGCCGCCGCACTACCCGCCTTATCCCGGTCTAAGCTGCCCGCGATTGAAATCGCCCAGCTCAGCACGGATAGCGGCACCGGTTAGGCCGGTGATGTAGTGGGCAGCGAGCGAGGTCATAGCGTTGGGGGGCTGACGTGGCCATGAGCGACTCACCGCGGTTGCGTACCGCGATCGTCCTTTTCACAAGGGATCTGCGGGTCCACGATAACCCGGCCCTCGAGCTGGCCTGCCGGTCGGCGGAACACGTCGTGCCGCTGTTCGTGGTGGACGAGGGGCTGAGGTTCGCCGTGCCCAACCGGGCCCGCTTCCTGCGCGAAAGCCTGGCGGACCTGCGGCAGAGCCTGCGCCAGCGGGGCGGTGACCTGGTGCTGCGGCGAGGCGACCCGGTTGAGGAGGCGCTACGGCTCGCGGCCGACGTCGACGCCGACGGGCTGGTGCTGGCCCGGGACGTCAGCGCCTACGCGCGCCGTCGCTGGCAGCGTTTGGAGAAGGAGTGCGGGGAGCGGCGGATAGCGCTCCGGGCGGTGGAGTCGGTCACGGTCGTCCCGCCCGGCGCCGTGACCCCGGCCGGGGGCGACCACTTCAAGGTGTTCACCCCCTACTGGCGCGCGTGGGCCGACCTCCACTTCGGCTGCCTGTCCCCGCTTGACCTGGCGGTCCGGGCGGGCAAGGCCGGCGGAGAGGGCGGCGAGGCCTACGTCCGCCAGCTGTGCTGGCGCGATTTCCACGCGCAGGTCGCGGCCGCGTTCCCCGCGCTGCCCTATAGGGACTACCGGCCACGGCGGGCCGGCTGGCGTGAGGACGCGCACGCCCTGGATGCCTGGAAGAACGGGCGCACCGGCTATCCGATCGTCGACGCCGGGATGCGGCAGCTCGCGGCCGAGGGCTTCATGCACAATCGGGCGCGGCTGCTGGTCGCCTCGTTCCTCACCAAGCAGCTCAACATCCACTGGACGGAAGGCGCGCGGCACTTCTTCGACCTGCTGGTGGACGGCGATATCGCCAACAACTCAGGTAACTGGCAGTGGGTCGCGGGGACCGGCAATGACACGAGGCCGAACCGGCAGTTCAACCTGCTCCGCCAGGCGCAGCGGTTCGACCCCGACGGGGAGTACGTCCGCCGCTACGTGCCGGAGCTGGCGGCGGTCGAGGGCGGCGCGGTGCACGCGCCGTGGAAGCTGGACCGCCGGCCGCGCGGCTACCCGGCCCCGCTGATCGATCCTTAGGTCGGAGACGGGTACGGCATCACTCGGCACAGAGTGTTCAGCGTGCCCGCCCACGCACTGTCTGACGGGGGCTTCGCCTGATGACAGGCCTAACCGGAGCGTAAGGCCCAACGGTTTAGCGACAGGTTGCCCGGTGATACTGAACTCCGGGGAAGTAACACATTGCCGGTCGGGCTAGGGGGGATTCCGTGTGCACTCGCGTGCTCTGGAACAATAATGACCTGGGTGTCTTTTCCGGGCGGACGATGGACTGGCCAGAATCGACTGAACCGGTTCTGACGGTGGCCCCGCGTGGTTATCAACGGCACGGCGGTAAAGTCGGCCTGCTTGACGTGGTCAAGGAAAACGCGCTGGAATGGAAAAGCCGGTACGGCAGCCTGATCGTTTCCGTGTACGGCATCGGGACGGTCGACGGGCTCAATGAGAAGGGCCTCGCCGCCCACGCGCTGTACCTGAAGTCGACCGAGCTCCCCGAGCGCGACCCGGCCAAGCCGGCCCTGCAGATCGCCCTGTGGGCGCAGTACCTGCTGGACAACGCGGCCACCGTCGATGAGGCGATCGCCCTGATGGGTGAGATTCAGCTGGTGATGGTGGAGGCGCACGGCCACCAGGCCACCATCCACCTGGCGGTCGAGGACGCCGGCGGCGACTCGGCCATCATGGAGAACATCGACGGCGAGCTCATCGTCCACCACGGCTCCCGGTACCGGCTGATGACGAACGACCCGCGCTACGAGGAGCAGCTGAGGCTGCTGGACCGGCAGGACTTCAGCAAGCCGAGCTGCGATCTGCCGATCCCGGGCAACGTCAACCCGGTCGACCGCTTCCAGCGCGCGGCCTACTTCAGCGCGATGCTGCCGGAACCGCATGACGAGCGGGCAGCTGCGGCCGGCCTGCTGTCGGTCATGCGCAACGTCTCGGTGCCGTTCGGCGCGCCGTACGGCGATTTCGGCATCTACAACACCGAGTACCGCACGGTCATCGACCTGGCCAGCCGGCGCTACTTCTTCGAGCTCGCGACGGCGCCCAACGTGGTCTGGGCGGAGCTGGACCGCTTCGACCTCGCCGACGGCGAGCCGGTCCGGATCCTCGACCCGTACGACATCGGCCTGTGCGGGGACGTCTCCGGCGAGTTCAAGCCAGCCACGATCGGGTTCTAGCCGGAGTCGGGCAGAGACGTATTCGCATCGGCAGCACCCGTCCCTTGGATCACTCTGGCTCAGGCTGGCCGGCGTTCGGGCGTCAGCGTGTGCCGTTCGGGTCGTATAATGCCCCATTTAGAACACAATAACGATCAACTAGGCGGAAGGTCACCACTAATGGAACACAATGATTATCCTGCTCGCCCGTGGCCCGGCCTTCGAGGGGAACGTGAGTTGGATAGAGCCGGCCGGGTCCGTTCGAGATCATGGGTTTGATCCTTGGTTCTGGCCGGGGTCGCATGTTTGCGGGAACAAACATTATCAAATTGTTTCATTAGCCTTCTTTCTGCGTCTCGGTCCGCGTGCGAGAGTTCTTAGGTTGCTCACGGGTGTCGCTGGACTCGACAGCCTCCCGTATAACGCGTTCCGGGGAGTTCACCTTGCGTTTCAAGTTGTACGCGACCGTCGGCGCATGCCTCGCGGCCGCCGCTTTCACGTTGCCGGGGCTGGCCAGCGCCGGCCCCGCCGCGGCGGCCACGCCGCCGCCGACGATCCCGCACTTTGCTGTCGCGCCGTCGCCGGGCCAGTCGGCCGGAGTAAAGGATTGCGCGGCGCCGAAGAGTCCTCTCACGGTGCAGTGCCAGAGCATCGTGGTGACGTCGGCCAAGGCGAAGATCGTCGCCAGGGACGCGGCCGAGGCTGCGGTCTCGGCCCGGGCCAAGGGCGTGTCCCCGGCGGTGAGCTCGGACGAGGCGCTGACCCCGGCCGACTTGCAGGACGCCTACGGCATCACCAGCGCCTCGTCGTCAAACGGCTTCGGCGAGACGGTCGCGATCGTCGATGCGTTTTATGACCCGAAGGCCCAGCAGGACCTCACGACGTACCGGTCAAACTTCGGGTTGCTCGCGTGCGGCTCAGACGCCTCGTATCCCAGGGCAGGCTGCCTGAACGTCTTCAACCAGAACGGCGTCAACCTGGGGACCGATCCTGCGGCCGCCCCACCGCCGTCGACGACCGCCGACGACTGGGATAACGAGACCTCCCTCGACGTCGACATGGTCTCCGCCATCTGCCCGAACTGCACCATCGACCTGATCGAGGCGAACAGCGACGGCCTGGCCGACATGGGCAAGGCGGAGAACGAGGCGGTGTCGCTGGGCGCGAAGTTCGTCTCCAACAGCTGGGATAACACTGGTTTTCCCCAATCCTTCCCGGGAGACTACCCAGGCGAGTCCGCCGAGGACGCGTACTTCAACCACCCGGGGGTGGCGATCGCGGTCGCGTCCGGCGATGACGGCTACGCGGCCGGGTACCCGGCGTCCTCGCAGTTCGTGACGTCGGTCGGCGGCACCGACCTGTCGTACGACGGTACGAACTGGACCTCGACCGTATGGGACGACCCCGCCAACACCGGCGCCACGGCGTCCGGCTGCTCGGCCGGCGAACCGCAGCCTTCGTGGGGGCCGGACAGCACCGACAACACGTCCGGCAGCCTGTGCGCCAACCGCACGACGAACGACGTGTCTGCGGTGGCCGACTCGTCGGTGGGAACAGACGTCTACTCGTCCGACCCCGTTTCCAAGCCCAAGTGCGCGGGATTCTGCCCCCTGGACGGCACCAGCGTCGCGACGCCGATCATCACCGCCATGTACGCCCTCGCGGGAACGCCGACGCCGAACACGTACCCCGCCAGCTACCTGTACGTCAACTCCTCCGACCTCACCCACGTCACGTCGGGTTCGGACGGGACCTGCGAGTCCACCCGACAGTACCTTTGCAACGCCGGGCACACCCTGAGCGACGGTTACAACGGCCCGGCCGGACTCGGCACCCCGAACGGCAACCTCACGCCGTTCACCGAGACCGCAAGCGGTCACGTCGTGTCCGTCGTCAACCCCGGCACCTACGCCGTCCAGCAGGGCGCGAGCGTCAGCCTGCCGATCAAGGCGATCGACAGCGCGTCCGGACAGACGCTGAAGTACACGGCGGCGCTGCCCGCCGGCCTGTCGATCAACTCCGCCACCGGGGTGATCAGCGGCAAGGCCGATTTCGTGGAGAACGACACCGTTCACGTCACCGTCGCCGACGGGACCGGGGCGAGCGCCACGGTGTACTTCAGGCTCCCGTCGTCGGCGTCCCTGACGGCCGATTACCACGCCGGGACCGGGCTGGTGGAGCTGGACTGGGACTCCAAGTGCCTGGGTGACAACGGCAACTCGTCGGCCAACGGCGCCAAGGTCGTGATCTGGCAGTGCGCCGGCAACAACGCCGGGGAGGATTTCTCCTTCCAGCCGGCCACCGCGCCGGGTGAACCCAACAACGCGGGCCTGAGCCAGCTCGGCGCAGTGAAGATCCACGGGAAGTGCCTGAGCACCTCCGGCAACAGCGCCGCCAACGGCGCGAAGCTTCAGCTGTGGGCCTGCAACGGCGCGACCAGCGAGCTGTGGGAGATCGCGGGCGGGTACGGCGAGCTCGTCAACCCCGCCTCCGACCGGTGCATCAACGACCCGAACAGCAGCACCGCCAACGGCACGCAGCTGGTCATCTGGACCTGCGATGGCGCGGCGGTGCAGAACTGGGTGCTCCCGAGCAGCCCGTTCGAGAGCGCCGTGGCG
>DATCGA010000625.1:0-5030 GCA_036509215.1 Trebonia sp. | reverse complement strand
GGCCGCCTCCCTCGACGGCATCGGCGTCCCGGCCGACGTCCGGGCCGAGTTCATCGCCATCGCCGAGTTCATCACCGCGAGGCAGTGGTAGCCGATGACGACCACTGATATCTCCCGGGGGGGCGACCCCCCGTACCCCCCGGAGCATGTCCGATGGAAAGGCAACGATCTCGGACCTGCCGCCCGGAGGGCGCCGACGCGCGGCACCGAGGCCATCGGCGCCGAGTTCCGCGCGCAGGTCGCGCTGTGCGCCCCCGGGGTCGTGATGATCCCGGCCCCGGCCGCCGAGGCGAGCGACGAGCCGTCGGACCTGTCCGCCGCGCCCGCGCCCGGCACCGCGCAGACCTCTGACACGCAGACCTCTGACACGCAGACCCCGGACGCAGCGACGTCGGGCATCCGCGACGTCGCCGCCGTCACCCTGGACAAGGCCCGCGACCACCTGCTGCGCCTGCAGGACCCGCGCGGCTGGTGGATCGGCGAGCTCGAGACCAACGTCACCATGGACGCCGAGGACGTGCTGCTGAGGCACTTCCTCGGCATCCTGACCGAAGTCGAGCTGGCGGAGACGGCCGGCTGGATCAGGTCGCAGCAGCGGGCCGACGGCACCTGGGCCAACTTCTACGACGGCCCGGGCGACCTGTCCACCACGGTCGAGGCCTACGTGGCGCTCAAGCTGGCGGGCGACCCGGTCGACGCGCCGCACATGAAGCGCGCGGCCGACTGGATCACCGCCAGCGGCGGCCTCACCGCGACCCGCGTGTTCACCAGGATCTGGCTCGCGATCAGCGGCCTGTGGTCCTGGGACGACCTGCCGGTCATCCCGCCCGAGGTCATCTACCTGCCGTCCTGGGTGCCGCTCAACATCTACGACTGGGGCTGCTGGGCCCGGCAGACGATCGTCGCGCTGGCGGTGGTGTCCAGCTTCAAGCCGAGCAAGCCGCTCCCGTTCGAGCTCGCGGAGCTCTACGCCAAGGTCCCCGGCCGGCCGCCCAAGGCCGACAACAAGGACCCGTGGTCGCTCGCGTTCAACACCCTCGACAAGGCGCTGCACAAGATCGAGCCGAAGATGCCCAAGGGGATCAGGCGGGCCGCCCGCAGGCGCTGCGCCGACTGGATCATCGCCCGCCAGGAGGCCGACGGCTGCTGGGGCGGCATCCAGCCGCCCTGGGTCTACTCGATCATGGCGCTGCACCTGATGGGCTACGGCCTGGACAGCCCCGTCGTCAGGAAGGCGATCGACGCCCTGGAGCGGTTCACGATCAAGGAGGACGGCATCCGCCGGCTGGAGGCGTGCCAGTCCCCGGTCTGGGACACGGTGCTGTCGATGATCGCGCTGGCCGACGCCGGGCTCGAGCCGGACCACCCGGCGCTGACCGCCAGCGCCAACTGGGTGCTTGAGGAGGAGATCCGCCAGCCGGGGGACTGGCAGGTCCGCCGCCCGCACACCGCCGCCAGCGGCTGGGCGTTCGAGTTCGACAACGACAACTACGCCGACACCGACGACACGGCCGAGGTGATCCTGGCCCTGCGCCGCACCGAGACCGACAACCGGGACGCGATCCTGCGCGGCCTGCGCTGGCTCGAGGGCATGCAGTGCAAGGACGGCGGCTGGGGCGCGTTCGACGCCGACAACACCCGCCAGCTGGTCAACAAGCTGCCGTTCTGCGACTTCGGGGCGGTCATCGACCCGCCCAGCGCCGACGTCACCGCGCACATCGTCGAGGCCTTCGCGGCCGAGGGGCTGGCGCAGGAGACGGCCTGCAGGCGAGGCGTCATCTGGCTGCTCAAGCACCAGGAGGAGGACGGGTCCTGGTTCGGCCGCTGGGGCGCCAACTACCTCTACGGCACCGGAGCGGTCGTCCCCGCCCTGATCGCGGCCGGCGTCAAGCCGGGCAAGCCGCAGATCCGCCGGGCCGTCGGCTGGCTCGAGGAGCACCAGAACGAGGACGGCGGCTGGGGCGAGGACATGCGCTCCTACGACGACCCGGAGAACTGGGCCGGCCGGGGCGCGTCCACCGCCTCGCAGACCGCGTGGGCGCTGCTGGCGCTGCTGGCGGCGGGCGAGGCCGAGGGCAAGGCGACCGAGCGCGGCATCCGCTGGCTGGCGGAGACGCAGCGCCCGGACGGCACCTGGGACGAGCCCTACTTCACCGGGACCGGCTTTCCTGGCGACTTCTACCTGAACTACCACCTGTACCGGCTGGCGTTCCCGGTCTCCGCGCTCGGCAGATACGTAAGGGGTTCACGTCATGACTGAGACCATTCCCCAGCCCCGGGTGGCGGAGGAGGGGGCCTTGGCTGATTCTCCCGACGCCGGACCGGGGCTGCTCGTCTACGCCCCGCTCCGGTTCGAGGCCAACGCCGTCCGCCGCGGCCTCACCCGGTCGAGCAGCCACGTCCAGCGCACCGGCATGGGCGCCACCCGATCGAGCAAGTCGGCCGCCCAGAGCAAGCCCGGTCCGTTCGGGGCGATGGTGGTGATGGGCACCGCGGCCGGGCTGGCCGACGACCTCAGCCCGGGCGACCTGGTCGTCGCGACCGAGGTGACCGACGGCGAGACCACCGTGACCCTTCCCGGCGCCGACCTGCTGGCGGCCGAACTGCGGCGGGCCGGCCTGAACGCCCGGGCCGGGCGCGTCATCCAAGTCAAGAAGATCATCGGGTCCTCCGAACGGTCCCGGCTGGCTGCCGACGGCTACCTCGCCGCCGACATGGAGTCGGCCGCCCTGGTGGCGGCCGTCAAGGGCCTCGAGCTCTCCTCCCAGGAGCCGGCCGTCGTCGGCGACCTGGGCCTGGCGGCGCCCGCCCATGCGCCGGCATCGTCGGCCGAGGTCGGCGGTGCGGCCGCGCCCTCACTCAATGCCGTCGACGCGGCGGCCCTCGCCGCCGCCTCGGCCGGGCATCCGGTGGCCGTGATCCGGGCGGTCTCCGACGGCGGGTTCGGCCCCGGCATGGTCACCGGCGGGATGGCCGCGCTCCGTTCGCTGCGGGCGGCCGCGCCGGTCGCCGAGCGGTGGGCGGCCGCCTGCCGGCCGCGAACCGTGCTGCTGGCCGGGCCGAGGTCCTTCTGCGCCGGGGTGGAACGGGCGATCGAGATCGTTGAGCGCGCCCTTGAGCTGCGCGGCGCGCCGGTGTACGTGCGCAAGCAGATAGTGCACAACACCCGGGTCGTGTCCGACCTCGAGCAGCGCGGCGCGATCTTCGTAGACGAGCTCGACGAGGTGCCCAACGGCGCCACGGTCGTGTTCTCCGCGCACGGCGTCGCCCCCGCGGTCCGCTCCGATGCCGCCGAGCGGTCCCTGTCGGTCATCGACGCGACCTGCCCGCTGGTGTCGAAGGTGCACGCGGAGGCGCGCCGGTTCGCCGAGAAGGGGTACACGGTCGCGCTGATCGGGCACGCGGGGCACGAGGAGGTCGAGGGCACGCTGGGCGAGGCGCCCGACTCGACGGTGCTGGTGCAGACCGCCGCCGACGTGGCCGCGCTGTCGGTCGAGGACCCGTCCAAGGTCGCCTACCTGATGCAGACCACGCTGGCCATCGACGAGGCGGCCGACGTGTCCGGCGCCCTGCGGGAGAAGTTCCCGCAGATGCGCGCGCCCGGCAGCGACGACATCTGCTACGCGACGACCAACCGGCAGGTGGCCGTCCGCGCGGTCGCCACCGAGGCCGACGTCGTGCTCGTAGCGGGCTCCAAGAACTCCTCCAACTCGGTGCGGCTGGTCGAGCGCTCCGAGCGAGAGGGCACGCCCGCCCACCTGATCGACGGGGCCACGGACATCGACCTGTCCTGGCTGGCCGACGCGTCGGTGGTCGGGCTCACGGCGGGGGCATCCGCGCCCCCGGCGGTAGTAAGCGAAATCATCACCGCGCTGTCCGGGCTCGGCACGGTGACGGTGACCGAGCGGGTCACCACTACCGAATCAGTACAGTTCGGCCTGCCTAGGGAGGTACGGCGCTAAATGTCCATGCCACTTCGCGTCAGCATGCGCATCGGGGCACACCTGATGAAGCAGAAGCTGGCCGGCAACAAGAAGTTCCCGCTGCTGGTCGAGCTTGAGCCGTTGTTCGCCTGCAACCTCAAGTGCAACGGCTGCGGTAAGATCCAGCAGCCGGCGAGCGTCCTCAAGCAGCGGATGCCCGTCGAGCAGGCGATCGCGGCGATCGAGGAGGCGAACGCGCCGATGGTCTCGATCGCCGGCGGCGAGCCGCTGATGCACCCGCAGATCGAGGTGATCGTGCAGGAGCTGATCAAGCGGAAGAAGTTCGTCTTCCTCTGCACCAACGCGCTCCTGATGCCCAAGCACCTGCACAAGTTCAAGCCGTCACCGTACTTCCGCTGGGTGGTGCACATCGACGGGCTGCGCGAGCGGCACGACGAGTCGGTGTCCAAGGAGGGCGTGTTCGACGCGGCAGTCGAGGCCATCAAGATGGCCAAGGCGGCCGGCTTCAAGGTCAACACCAACACCACGTTCTTCGACACGGACACCCCGCAGACCGTGATCGACGTGCTCGACTTCCTCAACGACGAGCTCGAGGTCGACGACCTGCAGATCTCGCCCGGGTACGCCTACGAGAAGGCCCCCGACCAGGATCACTTCCTCGGCGTCACCCAGACCAGGGAGATGTTCAAGAAGGCGTTCGCGGACGGCCGCCGCAAGAAGTGGCGCCTGATGCACACGCCGCTCTTCCTCGACTTCCTCGAAGGCAAGGTCGAGTACGAGTGCACCGCCTGGTCGATCCCGTCGTACTCGCTGCTGGGCTGGCAGAAGCCCTGCTATCTGATGTCGGACGGCTACGTCGAGAGCTACAAGGAGCTCATCGAGACGACCGAGTGGGAGAAGTACGGCCGCGGCAAGGACCCCCGCTGCGCCAACTGCATGGCCCACTGCGGCTACGAGCCCTCGGCCGTCCTCGCCACCATGTCCTCCCTCAAGGAAGGCATCCGCGCCCTCCGCGAGAGCGGCGTCTGACGCCAGCCTGCTTCCCCCCACCGTTCGGCCCGCCGAGAACCCATCCGGCGGGCCGAA
>DATCGA010000624.1:0-17422 GCA_036509215.1 Trebonia sp. | reverse complement strand
CAGGCGGCGTCGCTCTCCCGCTGGACCTGGAAGAACGGCGACCGCAGCCCGAACCGGGCGACGAGCAGCATGACCACGCCGGAGATGAGGATGCCGACCACCGACCAGTTCTGCGCGGCCGGGGCGGTGGTCATGTACTTCACCACCATCCAGACCAGGAACCCGGCCGACGCGAGCGGGAGAATGCCGAGGATCACCGCGTCCCAGGCGCCGGAGAAGACGCGCCGCCGGTAGTAGACGACGGCCGCCAGCGCGGTCAGGACGTAGAAGAGCGCGAACACCAGGCCGGTGATGTCGACCACGTCGTTGAACGCGTTCTGGACCGAGGTGGCGAGCAGGTAGACCCAGCCGAGAGCGACGACTGCCACCCCGAAGACGACGCTGGCCCAGGCGGGGGTGGCGAACCGGCGGTTCACGTTGGCCAGGAACCCGGGCAGCGCCCGGTAGCTGGCCATCCCGTAGATGATCCGCGCGCCGACCACGATGCCGGCCCCGGTGGTGGCGATGGCGGAAAGCGCGATCGCGAGCGCCATCACCTTGGCCCAGCCGCCCCCGCCGAGCGCCTGCGCCACCGAGACCAGCGGGGCCGCGCTCGCCTGGAGGTTCTGGGGGGAGATGACGCCCTGCAGGCCGACCTGGGCGACCGTGTAGATGACGGCCAGCAGCGCGACCGCGATGATCGCGGCCCGGCCCGGGTTGGCGTGCCGGTGCCTGACCTCTTCGTTGACGTAGATGCTGCCGTCCCAGCCGCTGAAGGCGAACACCGCGATCAGGAACCCGGCCACGATGCTGCCCTGGCCGCCGACTCCGCTGAGGCTGAACCAGCCGCTGGTGATGTGGTACGTGCCGGGGTGATGCCCGAGCACGTAGAACAGCCCCCAGATCGACATCCCGACCAGGATCGCGTACTCGACCACCGCCATGACGACCTGGACCCGGGCGGTGATCCGGATGCCGACGACCGCGATCACGGTCATCACCACCCCGACCGCGGTCGCGATGAGGACGTTGGGCCAGGTGCTGGCGGCCGAGTTGGTGAACACGGCGAGCACCGAGGGCCCGAGGATCACCACCCCGCTGAGGGTTCCGACCACGAAGCCGACGATCATCAGCCAGCCGGTCAGGAAGCCGAGGTACGGGTTGATCGCCCGGCCGACCCATTCGAAAGACGCCCCCGCGTTGGCGTTCCACATGTTCAGCCGGCGGTAGGCGTTCGCGATGATCAGCATCGGGATCGCGCTGATCAGCAGGACCGGGCCGCCGCCGTAGGCCGACGCGGCGGCCAGCGCCGCCAGCGAGATCGCGACCACTGCGGCCGGGGCGGACGAGGCCATGCCGATGATGGTGTCCTGGGCCACGCCGATCGCGTCTGGCTCGAGCCCGCCGGAGGTTGTCGAGGTCGTTCCCGGAAGCGCGGTCGCGGACGGCTCCGGCATGATTCTCCTCATGTGCGCGTGCACGCGGACGTAAACAGGCAGGACCGCCTGCCCTGGGCCGGTGCGATCATAACGGCCATTTCAGGCATTTGGCTATAGGTCGCCATAACACCACGGCAGTTCTGTACGCTCAGACCCGTTGGCGTCGAGACGACCATTTGGCGCTTCCAGTTCCACCCCCGGCAGAAATTCGCAGGAGTGAATATATGGGCGTTCCTAGCCCACCAGGCCAGGCACACCCACGCATCGTAAGCCATCCGGACAGCCCATCCGGTGGCGAGGAAGGGTAATGGCTGTGTTGCCTGACGGCGGAACTCCCTCGCGAGATCTTGCCTGGCTGCTTGACGATCTGGCCGACCGGCTGACCGACTTTCGCCGGGCCGTGATCCTCTCCCGTGACGGCCTGTGCATCGCCTCCTCGAGGGACCTGTCCCGCGAGGACGCCGAGCACCTGTCGGCGGTCGCGGCGGCGGTCCAGAGCCTCGCGGCCGGCACCGGCGACCGGTTCTCCGCGGGCGGCGTGCGGCAGACGATCATCGAGCTCGAGCACGGGATCTTCTTCCTCATCGCGGCCGGCCAGGGCAGCTGCCTGGCGGCCCTGTGCCCGTCGGAGGCGGACGCCGGCACCGTCGCCTACGAGATGGCGATGCTGGCCAAGCGGGCCAGGCCGCACCTCGCGGCGCTGCCGCGGGTCCGGTCGACCGAGTTCCCGGCGGAGTGACCGGTGCCCGCGGACGACGCGTGGCCGCACCGGGAGTCGGGCCCGGTGGTCCGGCCCTACGCAGTGACCGGCGGCCGGACCGAGCCCGGCGATGGTGACACGCTCACGCTCCTCACCATGCTCGTCGCCACCGGGCAGCCGCTGCCGGCCGACGATCCCGCCCGGCTGGCCCCCGAGCATCACCGGCTGCTGAGCCTGTGCAGTGCGCAGGTGACCCTGGCCGACCTCGCCGCCGACACCGCACTGCCGCTCGGGGTGGTGCGCGTGCTGGTCGCCGACCTGACCCAGCTGGGGGCGATCACGGTGGTAGGGCAACGATCGGCTGACCAGAAAACCGGCAATGACGTGCTTCAGGAGATACTGAATGGCCTCCGCGCGCTCTGACACCCACGGCGGCGCCGCCGCCACCGTCCCCGCCTTCACCGCGCACAAGATCCTCGTCGCGGGCGGCTTCGGGGCGGGCAAGACCACGCTGGTCGGCGCGATCAGCGAGGTCCGGCCGCTGCAGACCGAGGAGGCCCTCACCTCCGCCAGCATCGGCCTCGACGACCTGGCCGGCGTGGGTGGCAAGACCACGACGACCGTCGCCCTCGACTTCGGCCGGATCACCCTCGGCGCAAGGATCGTGCTGTACCTGTTCGGCCTGCCGGGGCAGGAGCGGTTCTCGTTCATGTGGGACGAGCTCGCCTACGGCGCCCTCGGCGCGGTGATCCTGGCCGACGTGCGGCGGCTGGGCGACTGCTTCCCCTCGGTCAACTACTTCGAGACGCGCCGGCTGCCGTTCGTGGTCGCCGTCAACTGCTTCGACGACGCCCCGAGCTACGATCCGCAGGAGATCCGGCAGGCGCTGGACCTCGACCCCGGCACCCCGCTGGTGCTGTGCGACGCCCGCGACGTCGCGTCGGTCAAGGGGGTGCTGATCACGCTGGTGGAGACCATCGCCTCGCGGCGCCCGGCCAGGGCCGGCTCGGCCCCCGGCCGTACCGCGCCGCCGCGGCCGCCGGCGTCCAGATTCGGTCAGTAGCCGGCCAGCGCCAGCCGGGCGGCGTGGTAGCCGCCCATGCCGTGCACGCCCGCGCCGGGCGGCGTGCTGGCCGAGCACAGGTAGACCCCGGGCAGCGGCGTCGCCCACGGACGGGCCGACAGGTTCGGGCGGCGGACCAGCTGCGACAGGCCGCCGTAGCCGCCGGCGATGTCGCCGCCGACGAGGTTCGGGTTGCGCCGCTCCATCGCCGCCGGGTCGTGCGCCGCCCGCGCGATGATCAGCTCGCGGAAGCCGGGCGCGAACCGCTCGACCTGGTCCTCGATCGCCGCCGTCATGTCCACCGTGGAGCCGTTGGGCACGTGGCAGTACGCCCACAGCACGTGCCGGCCGGCCGGCGCCCGGGACGGGTCGGCGGCGCAGGGCTGGACCGCGAGCACGTACGGCCGCTCGGGGTGCCGGCCGGCCGCGACCGCCGCCTCCCCGGCCGCGATCTCGTCCAGCGTCCCGCCCAGGTGGACGGTCGCCGCGGCCGCCACCGCCGGGTCGCGCCACGGCACCGGGCCGTCAAGCGCCCAGTCGAGCTTGAACGCGCCGGGACCGTACCGGTACCGGCGCAGCCGCCGGGCGTACCCGGGCGGCAGCCGGTCACCGCAGACGTCGGCGACCTGGCCGGGGCCGAGGTCGAGCAGGACGATCCGGGCCCTGGGCACGTCGGCCAGATCCCGGACCCGGTGCCCCGTCTCCGCCACCCCGCCCAGCCTGACCAGCCGGTCAACCAGGGCCGCGGCCAGCCGGGCGGAGCCGCCGCGGACCAGCGGCCAGCCGACCTGGTGCGCGAGCGCGGCCAGCAGCAGCCCGTAGCCGCCGGTGATCGGCCTGCGCAGGTCGATCATGGAGTGCGCGGCCATCCCGGCCAGGGCGGCCCGCGCCCGCTCGCCGTCGAACAGGATCCGGGCCAGCGCGGTGGCCGGCAGCAGGCCGAGGGCGCCGTACCGGGCCAGCCGGAGCGGCGCCGAAGGCGGCGACAGCGGCGAGAGCAGCGAGTCCACCAGGCCGAAGCCGCCCCGCGCGGTCGCCCCGACGCTCTGCCGCCAGGCGATCGCGTCCCGGCGCGAGCCCAGGGCGTCGGCGGTCAGCGACACGTCCCGGTGGATCAGGACCGCGTCCTGCCCGTCGAGCGGATGCGCCGCCTGGACCGCCGGGAAGGCCCAGTCGAGGTCGAGGTCGAGCCCCCGGAATGCGGCCGACGCGCGGGCCAGCGGCAGCACGGCCGCGCAGACGTCGTGGGTGAACCCGTCGAGGCCGGTCAGCGGGCCGCTCCGCAGCCCGCCGCCGACCTCGTCCGCCTGCTCGACCAGCAGCACCCGCAGCCCCGCCTCGGCCAGGACGACCGCCCCGACCAGGCCGTTGGGCCCCGACCCGACGACGACCGCGTCGAACCCGTCAGCCCCGGCCACTGGCACCCCTCTCTACGCCCCCGGCGACACTACTGTCCTCGCGGTGCCGCCGTCGTCTGTTGCACCGCAGTCGTCTCCCGCACCGCCGTCGTTCCCGGCGCCGCCATGGGCGTTCCCTCGTGCGGCAGCATGACACGCTGACGCGGCCGGAGGGTCAGGTAGCTGAGCACCACGCCGGCCGCCAGCAGGCCGATCGTCAGCCACAGGCCGGAGTGGTAGCCGTCGATGAACGCCTGCGCCGGGTTCGTGCCGCCGCGCAGCGCGCTGCCCTCACTCGAGCGCAGGACCGCGCCGACAACCGTCACCCCGAGCAGGCCGGCGACTTCCCTGGCCGCGTTCAGCAGAGCCGACGCGACTCCTGCCTGGGCGGTGGGCGCGCCGTCGAGCACCGCGTTGGTGAGTGGCACGTTCATCAGCCCGGCTCCCAGGCCGAAGAGCACGAACCCGGGCAGCAGGCCGGTGAACGTCGCGCCCACGCCGAGCCGGGCGAACAGCACCAGGCCCACGGTCATGATCGCCATCCCGAGCGCCACCGTGCGGTGGCCGCCGATGACCGCCGTCACTCGCGGCGAGAGGATCGCTGCGACCGCCAGGCACAGCGCCATCGGCACGAACGCCAGGCCCGCCTTGGTCGGCGAGAACCCGAGGATGCCCTGCAGGTAGAGCGAGGTGAAGAAGTAGATCCCGAGGACCCCGAACGACCAGATCATCATCGTGCCGAGGCCGCCGCTGAACGCGGCCGAGCGGAAGATCGGCAGCGGGACCATCGGATGCGAGCTGCGCGCCTCGATCGCCAGGAAGATCGCGGCACTGACGGCGGCGACCGCGAACGAGGCGATGATCAGCGGCGAGGTCCAGCCCTTGTCCTGACCCTCGATCAGCGCGTAGGTCAGCGCGAACAACGCCAGCGCGGACGAGACCAGGCCGGGGATGTCCAGCAGGGCGGCGGTGGCCCGAATGCCGCGTACGGCCGTCTCGGCTTCGGTCCGGCCGTGCGACTCGGAGATAAACGGGAACGCGAGCGCCGCCGTGACCACGCCGAGCGGCACGTTGATGAGGAAGATCCAGCCCCAGTGCAGGTGCTGGCTGACCAGACCGCCGATCACCGGGCCGAGCGCCAGGCCGAGCGCCCCGACCGCTCCCCAGATCCCGATCGCGGCCGTCCGCTCGCGCGGGTTGGTGAACGTCGCGGCGATGATCGCGAGGCTGGCCGGCATCACCAGGGCCGCCCCGAGCCCTTGCACCGCCCGCGCCGCGATCAGCACGTCGGCGCTGCCGGCCAGCCCGGCCGCGAGCGAGGCGAGCGTGAAGATGACCAGGCCGGCCAGGAACACCCGGCGCCGGCCGAAGACGTCCGCGACCCGGCCGCCCACCAGCAGCAGGCCGCCGAGCACGAGCAGGTAGCTGCTCACGATCCACTCGAGCCCGCTGACCGACAGGTGCAGGCTGTGCTCGATCGTCGGGAGTGCGACATTTACGACGTTGTTGTCCAAATAGCTCATCAGGGTTGCGAGGCTGACCGCCGTCAGCGCCCACCATCGTGTCCTCGCCGTCATGGCTGCGGTCCTTCCGCTTCGAACGTGTACTAAGTACCTGTATGACGTACCTGTATGACGTTCTTATACGTTGTACATGCCGTCATTGCCGATCATGACCTGTACGGCGTATGGTTGTCAAGTGACCTCTTCTTCAGCTTCTTCAGCGCAGCTCGGCGCGGACGCCGAGCCGGCCCGTGGCGAGGGCGAGCGCGCCCGGCTGACCAGGAGGACGGTCGTCGACCGGGCGATGCAGCTGGCCGACGCGGCCGGACTCGACGGGCTGACGATCCGCAAGCTCGCTCAGGAGCTCAGCGTCACCCCGATGGCTCTGTACTGGCACTTCCGGAGCAAGGACGAGCTGCTCGACGGGCTCGCCGAGCGGGTCTGGTCCGAGATCGACGTCGACGTCGACGACACCGCGCCCTGGCCCGGCCAGCTGCGGGGGCTGCTCGAGTCGCTGCTGCAGGTGCTTCGGGCGCATCCGGCCGCTCCGGCGCTCCTCCTGCATTCCGAGACGCAGAACGAGTTCTTCCTGCGCGCGACCGAGACGACCCTGGAGGTCCTGCGCAACGCCGGGTTCGATCCGCGCTATGCCAGCGAGATAGCCCGCACCTTGCTCTGGACCGGCATCACGCTGGTGATGAGCGAGCCGGGGATCGCGTCACTGGACAGCGAGGACCGGACCGAGCTGCAGCGCAGGAAGCAGGTCGTGTTCGCGACCCTGCCCACCGTCAGGTACCCGCGGCTGGTGGAATGCGCCGCGCCGATGACCGCCTGCGACGATCCCGACTTCCACTACGAGCTCGGCGTCGACGTGTTCATCGCCGGCGTGCAGGCGCTGGCGGCCAAGGTCAGGCGGTAGGGCGCCTGCCGCCGTAGATCACGAAGTCAAGGTCCTTCCAGTACACGTCCACGCCCTCGAAGCCTGCCGCGCGCAGGTAATCAAGCTGCGGGTTCAGCGGGATCATGTACCGCACGTGGTTCTCGTAGCGGAACCGCTCCTCCGGGGTCCGGTGCTCGCGCTTGCCGGCTGCCGTCGGGTCCCGCCGGTCGCCCGCCCGCAGCCACGCCTCCTCGACCACGGCGTCCGGCGGCAGGACGGGGTCGTAGTTCAGGTACCAGCCGCCGGGGGCCAGGTGCGTCCGGATCTCCGCGAACAGCGTCTGCTTGCGGGCGTCGTTGAGATGATGGACCGACAGCGAGCTGATCGCGGCGTCCACCGGGTCGGGGATGCCGGACGGCCAGCCGCCCGCCTTGGCCAGGTCGAATTCAACGTAGGTGTAGCGGCCCTCGTACGGCTTCAGCTCCACCTCGCCCTGGGCCATCATCTGGGGCGAGAAGTCGGCCAGGACCGCGTGCGCGGCCGGGTAGTGGTCGAGGATGATCCGGGCCGCCGCGCCCGTCCCGGCCCCGAGGTCGACGACCGTGAACGGCTCGTCGGCGGCGAACGGGAGCAGCTCCGCCAGCAGCGTGCGCTGGCCCGCCCGGCGCCGCTCACGGTCGGCCTGGGTCGACTTCCAGAAGTCGACGCCGATGTCCGACTTCCAGACGGCGGCGTTGGTGTCCTCGGTGTCCGGCATGAGACAGATGTTAACGCTGCCGTCTCCGGCTACTGCATGTCGAGGTTCTTCCTGATCCTCGGGGCAGCCACCCCGCGGTTGTCCAGGCGGACGCGCTGCACCGTGGTCGACGTCATCGCCGGCAGCCAGGTGACGTTCCAGGCCGAGGCGTCGAGCTTGGCGGCCGCCCAGATCTCGTACCCGACGCCGTCGAACGCGCTGGACACGCCGCTCCCGACGCCGATGCCGCCGGCGCTGACCACGGCCGCCACCGTCGCCAGCGACGCCCACACCTGGCTGGCCCCGCTCAGGGTCACGATCACCAGCGCCAGCAGCCCCCCCAGCACGGCCAGCGCGATCAGCACCAGCCACCAGAACCGGCGCAGGACGACCCCGCTGATCATCGCCGTCGCCCGCGCGATCGACGACCCCGCCTGGACCCAGGCGCCCATCGACGGCGCCGCCGACACCTCCGGGTCGGCGATCAGCACCGAGTACCACACCCAGCCCTGCACGCGCAGCGCGGCCAGCACCACGTCGGCCTTGGCGGACCAGGCGTCCGCGCCCGGCTCGGTGAAGCTCGCCGCGTTGACGTCCAGCCAGTCCGCCCAGTTGTCGAGCGACTGGCTCACGATCGCGGCGGCCGAGGCCGGGAGCTGCGCGCCCGCACCGTTGAGGAGCGTCTTGGTCGCGGCCAGCTGGGTACGCGAGAACAGGCCCACGAGCGCGCTCGGCCTGCTCGCGGCCGACCCCTGGGCACCCGGTTCCGGCTTGCGCGGCAACCACGTCAGGTCGCTCAGCGCGAGGCCGAGCTGGTAGGCGCTGAGCCGTTCGGGCGTGTCCGCGAAATGATCGAGGATCGCCTCGTTCAGCTCCGACACCGCCGTGAGGAGAGCGGCGACGGAGAACGCCGTCCCGCCGCGGGCCGCCTCGGCCGTGGCCGCGCCGCCGTCGGCGGCAGCGTCCGCCACCGACGCGGACTCCGCCGCCACCGCGGCCTTGAGCTTGTCCGTCTCGCCGGTGACGGCCGCGGCCGTCCTGGCCAGCTTCGGGTACCACCAGACGAGCTCGGTCAGCTCAGCCGCGAGAAAGACCAGCTTGGGGTCCGGTCCCAGGTCAGGCACCTGCGGGAGCTGGACGTAAGCGTCGAAGGGCGGCTGGCGCACCGTCGCGCTGACCCGCCGTCGCGGATCGAACAGCTCCGCCAGCAGCCAGCCGAACGAGAAAATGGTCCCGGGGGGCGGCACCGCCGGCCTGGTTCTGATGACCTCGATAACC
Source organism: Trebonia sp. (assembly GCA_036509215.1). Lineage (GTDB taxonomy): Bacteria > Actinomycetota > Actinomycetes > Streptosporangiales > Streptosporangiaceae > Trebonia. Next base: position 8,448 of record DATCGA010000624.1, on the reverse strand, counting down.
GGCAATACCGGGAGGACCGGGAGGACCGGGAGGACCGGCCCATCACTGCCCTGGGTGCTTTCCGACATGAGCACTCAGATTAGTCCTAATGGATTGAGCGGGGGAAGCTTCCCGCTTAACAGTTAGCGCACGCCCGCGGCCGTGTTTACAACTCGCTGAAATTGTCGCCCGGCATTCATAATGCCGTCCCCTATATTGATTGCCTTCATTGGCGCCGCCGCCGTCATCGCCGGCCGATGATCTGGCCGGCCACCGCGGTCTCGTGCCGCTTCGCCTGCGCCTGCCACCAGGCGGAGCGGCTGCGGTCGGGGGCGAGCCCGGTCCGTCCCCCACCGGGACGGACGGCGACGACCTGACCGGCGGCGCCGGCCGCGGCAACGACGGCCGCGCCGATCGCGGAGCTGTCGGTCAGCGACGGGCTCGGCGGGTGAACGGCGCGGCCGGTCGCGTCGGCCAGGTCGGAGGCGAGCGACGGGGCCAGCGCGCCGCCGCCCGCCATCAGGATCTCGCCTCGGCCGGCCGCCGACTCGAGCACCGCCAGGCAGTGCCTGCTCTCCGCCACGATGCCGTTGCGCAGCCCCCGGGCGAGGTCGCCGGGGCCGTGCCCCAGGTGCAGGCCGGACAGGGCCCCGGCCAGGTCCGGGTCCCAGCGGGCGCCCTGCTCGCCGGGGAGCAGGTACGGCAGGAAAAGCGGCGCCGTCTCCGGGTCCGCCTCGTCGGCCAGCCTGGCCAGCTCCGTCTGGTCGCCGCCGGCCAGCAGCCCGGCCAGCCACGCGTGCGCGCTTCCGGTCGCCAGCAGGTCCATCTCGAGCCCCCAGCTGCCCGGACTCGCCATCGGCGTGACCAGGTACCGGTGGCCGGCGTCAAGCTCCAGGGGGCCGGACAGCGCGAGTATCACCGTGCTGGTCCCGGCGATGTAGGCCACCTGGCCGGGGGTGGTCAGGCCGAGGCCGAGCGCGCCGAGCACCGAGTCCGCGGCGCCGAGGACGACCGGGGTGCCGGGCGTCAGCCCGAGGACGCGGGCGGCGGCCTGGCGCAGCGGCCGGACGGTGGTCGACGGGGCGATCTCCGGCAGCCTCGGCAGCCCCGGCGGGACCGCTTCCGCTAGCCAGGCGCCGGCCGCCAGGTCGTAGCAGCCGGTGCCGGTCGCCGTCGACGGGTCGGTCAGCGCCTCGCCGGTGAGCACGCCGAACAGATAGTCCTTGGCCGTCCACCCACTGGCCGGTGCGCCGGTACAGAGCGTCGCCGCCGAAGCCCTCGCGGAACGCGCTCCCCTCCGCCTCGGCCCGCCCGTCCTCCCAGGTGATGGCCGGGCCGAGCGGTTCGAGGGAACCCCGCGACGAGGGGGCGCCGATGCCGCCGGGGGTGGCGGCGGCACCGGCGCCGTCTGTGAGAACTAGCGTTGGCAGCATCGCCGACAGGCCCACCGCCTGCCAGCGGTCCGCCGCCACCGCCTGCGCTAGTCCGAGTGTGACCGATGTAAGCGCTTTCAGCCAATCCTCTGGCTACTGCTCGGCCGCGCCCGGCTCCGGCCGGTGCGTCGGGTACCAGGCGGCCGCGCGGGCGACGACCCGGCCGTCGCCGGTGACGAGCACTCCCTTGCCGCCCGAGGTGCCGAGGTCGAGGCCCGCGTAGACGCCCGCCGTGACGTCGATCACCGTCGCCCCGCCCGCTGCGGCCCGGTAAGGCCATGAACGCCGCGCCGACGGCCGGGAGCACGCCGCCGAGGAAGAAGTTCGCGGCCGAGGAGGTGATCTGCCGCCGGTAGTACCAGACGGCGGTGCCGGCCGTGAGGAAATAGAAGATCGCGGCCATCAGGCCGAGGGTGGAGAGGATGTCGCTCAGCGCCTGGCCGATGCTGGAGATCAGCGTGGACGCCCAGAGGAAGACGATGTTCAGCAGGCCGAGCAGGATGGTGGCATTCCACGGGGTCCGGTACTTCTCGCTGACCGCCCCGAACCACGACGGGATGACCCGGTCCCTGCCCATCGCGAACGAGATCCGGGCCGAGGACACGATGGCCGCCTGGAGCGAGGCGAGCGTGCCGCCGAGAACGGCCACGATCATCACGTTCTTCCAGAACCCGCCGCCGATCTTGTCGCCCACGAAGGCGAGGATGTTCCCCGCGTTGGCTTGCATGTCGCCGTTGGGGGCGATGCCCTGGAAGGCGAGGACGGCGACCGAGTAGATCACGAAGAGCAGGATCACGCTGGTGACGGCCGCGCGGCCGGCCTGCTTGCCCCTCGCCTCTTCGGTCACGTAGGCGGCGGTGTCCCAGCCGGAGTAGAGGAAGATCGCCAGCAGGATGCCGGAGATCAGCGCCTTGAACCCGCCCGCCCCGCCGATCGTGAACCAGGTGGAGGCGATGTGCACGGTGTGGTGCAGGCCGCCGCTGTAGATGCCGACGATCGCGGCGATGCAGAAGCCGAGTTATCAGCGTGTACTCGAACACTGCCCAGACCCACTGGAACTTGGCCGAGACCCCGGCCCCGCGCGCCGCCACCGCCAGCACGATCAGGTCGAAGGCGGAGCCGACGGCGGCCACCGCGTACTGGTTGTTGGCCGCCGAGTCGCTGAAGAAGCTGAGGAAGTAGGTCCCGAGCGGCACGTCAGGCTGGTCGTGCCGACCGTGTAGTACATCAGCATCAGCCAGCCGGCCAGGAACCCGGCGTGCGGGTTGAGCGCCCGGCCGACCCACGAGTAGGTCGCGCCCGCGCTGGTGTGCCAGGCGTTGAGCCGCTGGTAGCCGATGGCGATGCCGAGCATCGGGATGAAGCAGATCAGGATCGGCAGGAAGCCGGCGTAGGCGACCGTGGCGAGAATCGCCGCCAGGCTCACCGCGACGGACTGTGTCGGCCCGGAACTGGCGAGCGCCATCACGACGACGTCCCTGCCTGACAGGGCACCGGCGGCTAGCGAGCGGCCGGGGGGCTATCGGCCATGCGAGACCTCTTTCATCGGGGTCGTTGCGGTTGTCTGGATAGCCGCCGCGCTGCGGTGGTGCCGGTTTACTTTTCTTCCGAACGGACCGGGGCGGCTGTGACCTCCCAGCCGTCCCATGAGGTGGTGCGGAACAGTCCGCGGGAGCTGCCCCCGGATATGTAGAAGCTGAACTCAAGGGCCGGGTAGACCTGGGTGAAGCAGTCGAACGGCGTCCCGTTCTGGTCGGTGGACAGCCCCTGGAGCCGGACCACCTGAGACTTCGACGGCAGCCGGAGCAGCCGCCGCTCGTCGTCATCGGCCGCCGCGACCTCGAGGTACTGCTCCTCGGCCTGGTCTTCGAGGCCGTAGCGCTCGGCCAGCAGCTCGTAGAGCGAGCCGCTGAGCTCGGCCGTGTACCGGTCGAGGCCGGGGGCGAGCGCCACCGGGATGACTGCCGTCTCGTAGACCTTCGGCTCGCCGTTCACCAGCCGCTGCCTGCGGATCTCCCAGGCCGGGGCCCCGTCCGCCAGTTGCAGGGCGGCGCGAAGCGAGACCGACGGCAGGCCCTGGCCGAGCGAGAGCAGCCGGTTGCCGACCCTCGGCTCGCCGCCGGGCCGGACGTCGCCCGCGTCGTGCGCCCGGCGGAGGATGTCAAGCAGCCCGCCGGAGCGGCCCGGCTCGCTGATGATGCGCGGCCGGGCCAGGAAGGTGCCGACCCCCTGGTGACGCCGGACCCGGCCGGCCCGCTCGAGCTCCTCGAGCGCGCGCCGCACCGTGATCAGGCTGACGCCCGCCGCCGCCGCCAGCTCGGCCTGCGTCGGCAGCATGTCGCCGGGGGCCAGGTTGCCGTCGGCGACCAGCCGCTCGATGAACTCGATCATCTCCTCGTAGCGCAGCCGCTTGCGCGCGGGGATGGCCGGCGCCTGGCCGGCCGGGTGCGCGGCCACCGCCAGCTGCCGTCTGTCACGGGCGCTGGCCAGGTCGAACAGGGGCATGTGGGCACCGCTTCCTTCGTTGCCGGAGGCCTCAGGAGGCTTCCGCCGCCAGCACCTTGAACGAATCCTCGGCCGCCGTCAGGGTCGCGTCGATGTCCTCGTCGGCGGTGACGAGGGAGACGACGAGGTTCTCGTACTGGCTGGGGTGGAACAGCACCCCGCGCAGGAACATCTCCTGGTACCAGCGGGTGAACCTCGGCTCGTTGGCGTACCGCTCGGCGTCGCGCCAGGTCCTGATCGGGTGCTCGGTGAACCACATCTGGAAGACCGTGCCGATGCCTTCCACCGTGACCGGGAGCCCGGCGCCGGCCGCCAGCGACCGCAGCCCGTCGGCCAGCCGGTCGCCGCGCGCCCGCGCGTTCTCGTAGAGCCCGGGCGTCTTCAGGACGTCCATCGTGGCCGACACCGCCGCGCAGGCGACGGCGTTGGCGTTGTAGGTGCCCGAGTGCGAGTACCGGCCCTCGGCGATCATCCCCATCACCTCGGCCGACCCTCCGATCGCGGCGACCGGGAAGCCGCCGCCGAGCCCCTTGGCCAGCGTGGTCAGGTCCGGGGTAACGCCGAACCACTCCTGGGGCGCCGCCCCGGCAGAACCGGAATCCGGTGATGACCTCGTCGAAGATCAGCAGCGCGCCGTGCGCGCGGGTCTCGCTCCGCAGCAGCTCCAGGTAGCCCGGCTCGGGCAGGATGCACCCGGTGTTGAAGACGGCCGCCTCGGTGATCACCGCCGCCATCTCGTGGCCGCGCTCGGCCATGACCTTCCGCAGGCTGTCGGGATCGTTCCAGGTCAAGACGATCAGGGTGTCCGCCAGCTCAAGCGGGACGCCGGGCCCGGCCGCGACCGGACGAGGGCTTTTCGCCGGCCCGGCCGCGACCGGGTCGACGTGGTTCGACCAGTAGACGGTGTCCTGCCAGCCGTGGTAGTGCCCCTCGAACCGGATGATCAGCCGCCTGCCGGTGTAGGCGCGGGCGAGCCTGACGGCGGTGCCGACGACCTCGCTGCCGGAGTTGGAGAAGCGCACCATCTCGACCCCGGGGACGGCGTCGACCATGGTCAAAGTTCACAGATCCTCCTATAGACATACTTTGTATAATAAGTATGTTAAGCGGAGGATAAGCCCAGGTCACAGCAGCATCACTACCACACGGATCGAGGGCTGGATCCCTGTTACATACGGCTGACCTGGCGTAATCGGGGCCGTATCGTATAAGAGAGCGGTCTTGCGGGCACACCATGCATGAGTGTCACGGGACCCCACCCCGAGTTCCCCCGAGGAGACGGATGCCTGAGCAGCTAGCGCCGCCGTGCGCGCGTGACGTCGAGGTCAGCCAGTGACGGAACTGGCGAGCACCATGACCCCGGGCGAGGTCGCGAGCAGAGCAGCGCATGCGATCGCTGTGCTTAACGAGCTCACGCACGGCGGAGGTGAGCTCAGCACCCCGGGCGACGTGCGCGACATCGTCGCCAGCCTCGAGCTCATCGGCTCCAGCCTGCCCCAGCTGTGCGAGCAGCTGGCGCGGTTCCTGGTCGTCCAGCACGAAGATGGGCAGCTAACGCCCGAGGAGGGCCTCGACGCGGACGACTGCGTGACCGAGGTGATCGAGGCGCTGGCGGCGGCCGGGCAGGCCGCGGACATGATGACGGCCGCGCTCACCGAGGCGCGCGCGGGCTCGCAGGTGCTCGCGCCCGCGCAGCGCCGCACCCGCTGAGGCCCTCCCGCTAGAGCCGGGCGCGAAGCCAGTCGCACCAGGCGCCGACCCCCTCGCCGGTGCGGGCGCTGGCGAACAGGACCTCGGCCGCCGGGTTGACCGTGCGCAGGTTGCCGACGAAGGCGTCCAGGTCGAAGTCCAGATGAGGCAGCAGGTCCATCTTGTTGACCACGACCAGCTCGCACGAGCGGAACATGACCGGGTACTTGAGCGGCTTCTCCTCGCCCTCGGTGATCGCGTAGACCATCGCCCTGGCGTCCTGGCCGACGTCGAATTCGGCCGGGCAGACGAGGTTGCCGACGTTCTCGATCAGCACCAGGTCGAGCTGGCCGAGCGGGAGCCGGGGCAGCGCCGAGGCGACCATCGGGGCGTCCAGATGGCACTCGCCGCCGAACCCGTTCCCGGTGTTGATGAGCGCGACGGCGGCGCCGAAGCCGGCCAGCCGGTCCGCGTCGAGGCTGGTCTCGATGTCGCCCTCGATGATCCCGATCCGCACCAGGCCCGCCAGCCGGGACAGGGTCTCGCGCAGCAGGGTCGTCTTGCCCGCGCCCGGTGAGGACATGAGGTTGACCGCGCGGACCCCGCTGGCCGCGAACGCGGCCCGGTTGGCCGCCGCGGTCTTGTCGTTCTCGCCGAAGATCCGCTCGAGCACCTCGACCCGTTCCGCGCCGGTCTGGTACCCGGAGTGGTCCTCGCCGTGGCCGTCGTCGTCGTGCGCGTGCTCGGTCCCGTCCTCGTGCCGGTGAAACCGTCCCATCAGCCGCCCTCCCCCTCGTCCGCCAGCTCGAGCGAGGTGATCAGGAACTCCTCGCCCGCCACGATCTCCACGTCGATCCCGCCGCAGCCGGCGCAGGCGAACGACGGCAGATCGCCGAGATCGGCCGTTTGCCCGCAGGACCGGCAGCTGATCCGGGCCGGCACCGATTCCACCACGATCCGCGAGCCCGCCAGCGGCGTCTGCTCGCTGATCAGGCTCCAGCAGTAGACCAGCGTGTCCGGCACGATCTGGCGGAGCTGTCCCACCCGCACGTTAATGACGCTGATCGCGCGGCCCTCCGCGCGGCGGCGGGCGATGTCCGCGATCGAGGAGCAGATTGACAGTTCGTGCACAGTTCCACACCTACCGCCACGGGGGCCGTCTCGGCAAGTAGCGGGGCTACCTGTGCAAAGTCTGCGACGGAGACTCGCCCCAGCGCTTGCGGTACAGGGCCGCGAAACTGCCGAGGTGGTTGAACCCCCAGCGCTGGGCGATCGCGGTGACCGTGGCGCCGTCGCCCGCCACGGCGTCGGTCAGCTCCTCGCGCACCCGCTCGAGGCGGCGCTCGCGCAGGTACGCCATCGGGGACTGGCCGAGCTCGTCGCTGAACCCCTGCTGGATCGACCGGACGCTCACTCCCACGTGCTCGGCGACGGAGCTCATCGTGACCGGCTCGGACAGGTTGCGCTCGATGTAGTCCAGCGACTGCCTGACCGCGCGGCGACCGGGCGCGGCCTCCGGCCGGATGAGCTGCTCCCGGTAGCTGTTGGGCTGAACCATGAGCAGGCTGCTCATGCAGAACTCCTCGAGCGGGCCGATGCCGATCCCCTTCTGCACCAGCGAGCCCGCGTAGAACACCTCGGCGTGCAGGAGTTGGATCGCGCCGTGCCACCGGGTGGCGGCGTCGCCGCCGAGGTCGAAGCCCGGCTCGAAGTCAAGCCGGTGGGTCATCATCCGGCCCGACTGCCGGGCCAGGTAGCGCTCGAGCGCGTCCTGCTCGATGCGGACGATGAGCTGCGGCGAGTCGTGGTCAAAGCGGATGCGCAGCTCGTCGCCGGGATTGGTGACGAGGGCGCGGATCGTGTTCGCCTCGAATTCCCGCCCGGCCACGACGCCGATCGCGCGGCCGTTCATCGGCATGTGAACCGCGTAGTAGCCGCCGCATTTATGCATATCGAGCGTGGCCGCGACATGCAAGTCAAGGTAGAGCAGGCTGACCTCGCGGAATCGGACGCCGTTCATGCTCGCGGCGAATCCGCCCGCGCCGAGCTCGCCCAGGGTCAGGGTGTTGGGCGCGAGCGCCTCCCCGATGAGCTCGCTGGCCTCGACCGCGTCCTCGGTGTAGAAGATCTCGTGCCCGTCGAGCGCGGACGGTACGCCGCGCGACCGGACCCGGCGCCGCACCGGGTCGGTCGTTCGCCTGGTGTCGATGAATCCCAGCCGAGACAGTCGTGACAACGGCCCGCCTCCCAATAGGTCCAGAAAACCCGAATTCCAGCTCACGGTATTTAAGGGACATATTCCGCGTATCGTGACAGTCATTCGCACTACCGACAATATTTATGCGCAAATCCGATAGACACTTCGCTTCCACGATAGACACCCAGTCTCCTCGGCAATACTCTGCGCAAAGACGTTGTGGCGGAAATCACAAACCGGCGCAAATTGTCAACCGCGGCGCGAGCGGGTGGCCGGCCCATGCGCGCCGTTCCCTCGTCGGGTCGGCCCAGGAGTCATGGTGGCCTCCGTATCAGTCATGCCCGCAGCGCAGCAACCGGATCCCGGGCAGGCACTCGCCCAGCGCCTGGCGGAACCGCGCACCGCCGCGGCCGTGAACTCTCTGCTCGACCACGCCGACCTCCTCGCGCTTCTCGTCTCCGGGCTTGACGGCCTGCTGAGCCGGGGCGACACGATCACGGACTCGCTGGCCGACGGGGCGGGCGAGCTGCGGGCGGCGGTGCTTGAGGCCCTGATCGGCTCCGATCTGGCCGACCCCAAGGTCATCGAGATCTCCGGGCTGGCCTCCCGCGCCGTCACCGCCGGCGCGGAGCAGGCGGCTCGCAA
>DATCGA010000623.1:0-5533 GCA_036509215.1 Trebonia sp. | reverse complement strand
GTGACCCGGTAGGACTTCACGTCGCCGGGCACGGGACGCGACCAGCGGAACCGGACCCAGCCGACCTTGGGGACCCTGACCTCGGCCCGGTGCCGGCTCAGCCGACGGACATCGCCGGGCTTGACGGCAACGACGCGGAATCCTTCGTGCTGCCCAGCCTTCCGCCAGGTTGGCCTGCCGTGCGTCCCGGCGAAGAAGTTCCGCATGGCTTGGTCGAAGTCGCGCAGGGCCTGCTGCTGCACGGTCTGGGACCCTTCGGCGAGCCACGGGTTCGCCGCGCGGGCTGCGGTGAGCTGCCGGGACTGCTCCAGGTAGCCGGGCGCGGACGTCCGGCCTGGACGCCACCAGGCGTGCTGCTCGACTGCGAGGTTCCATATGTACCGGGCATCCGAGCAGTGCCTGAGCAGAGCAGATTCCTGCTCAGGGGCGGGCTGGAGGCGGTATCGGGACATGCGAACATTATAACGGACAATGTTCATAAGGGATGCGCTGTGCGAAAATGTTTGCCCCGCTCTGTGGGGCACCGGCCTACTCCCCGGGCTGAAGGCCGGGGTCTCCGCCGGAGGTTCCGATGAGGGCGGCCGTGCTCGGCGTCGGGCAGACCAGGCACCGGTCCAAGCGCACCGATGTGTCGATGGCGGGGCTGTGCCGGGAGGCGGCCGACCGGGCCCTGGCCGACGCCGGGCTCACCTTCGCCGACATCGACGCGGTGGTGGTCGGGAAGGCGCCGGACCTGTTCGAGGGCGTGATGATGCCCGAGCTGTATCTGGCGGACGCGCTCGGCGCGGTCGGCAAGCCGCTGCTGCGGGTGCACACCGCGGGCTCGGTCGGCGGCGCCACCGGGATCGTCACCGCCAACCTGGTGCAGGCGGGCGTGCACCGGCGGGTCCTCGCGGTCGCGTTCGAGAAGCAGTCGGAGTCCAACGCGATGTGGGCGCTGTCGATCGCGCCCCCGTTCAGCATCCAGGTGGTGGCCGGGGCGGGCGGGTACTTCGCGCCGCACATCCGCGCCTACATCCGCCGCAGCGGCGCCCCGGCGCACATCGGCGCGATGGTCGCGGTCAAGGACCGGCGCAACGGCGCCAGGAACCCGTACGCGCACCTGCAGCAGCCCGACATCACGCTGGAGTCGGTGCAGGCCTCCCCCATGCTGTGGGATCCGGTCCGCTACGACGAGACCTGCCCGTCGTCGGACGGCGCCTGCGCGGTGATTATCGGCGACGAGGAGGCCGCGCGGGCGTCGGTGGCGGCCGGCCGGCCGGTGGCGTGGATCCGGGCGACCGCGATGCGGACCGAGCCGACGATGTTCTCGGGCAAGGACCCGGTCAACCCGGCGGCCGGGGTCGCGGCGGCGGCCGAGCTGTGGTCCAAGGCCGGCATCACCTCGCCGATCGACGAGATCGACGTGGCCGAGATCTACGTCCCGTTCTCCTGGTACGAGCCGATGTGGCTGGAGAACCTCGGCTTCGCCGCGCCCGGCGAGGGCTGGCGGCTGACCGAGGCGGGCGAGACCGAGATCGGCGGGCGGCTGCCGGTGAACCCGTCCGGCGGGGTGCTCTCCTCCAACCCGATCGGCGCGTCCGGGCTGCTCCGGTTCGCCGAGTCGGCCCTGCAGGTGATGGGCAAGGCGGGCGCGCACCAGGTGCCGGGCGCGCGGACCGCGCTCGGGCACGCCTACGGCGGGGGCTCGCAGTACTTCTCGATGTGGGTGGTGTCGAGCACCCCGGGCTGAGCTCCGGTCCGGCTGCCGCCCGCTGCTTCCCCGGCAGCGGGCCGCGCCTCCCTCGCCGGTCAGTCTTTCAGGTGGTCGAGGGCGTCGATGACCTGGCGGGGCTCGGTGCGGGTGGTGTAGTCGGGGTGGACGTCGATCCACCGCACCGTGCGGGAAGCGTCGAGGATCGCCGTGGCGGGCATCGGCAGGGTGTCGGTACGGTCGGCGATAGTGTTGCCGGGGTCGGAGACCAGGGTGAAGGCCAGGTTGTTCTTCTGCTGCATGGTCAGCGACCCGTCCGGCTTCTGCGGGCTGACCGCGACCAGCCTGATGCCGCGCCCGGTCAGCTCCGGGAGCAGCTGCTGCTGGTAGGCCGATAGGGCGATGTTGCAGTACGGGCACCAGGCGCCCCGGTAGAAGACCAGGACCGCCGTGCCGCGGCCGACCGCGACGGACAGCGTGGTGGCCGCTCCGTGCACGTCGAGCAGCTCCGCGTCGGGCAGGATCGTCCCGGCCGGGGCGACGCCGGCTGGGACTCCCCCGGTCGCCAGCCCGGCCTGTTCGCGGGCGAAGGCACCCATGACCTCATTGGGCGGCTGGGCCGCCATCGTGGCGTGCATCTCGGCGACTCGCTCGGTGATCGTGGGCGGGCTGGTCATTCCTTGGCTCCTGCCGCTCGCTGTGCTGATCGGGCGCGGAGCGCCGGTGAAGCGGCGCTCCGCGCGACGTGAGCGTCGCACCGCGGCGACTTCTTACCTATCCGAGCACCCGGGTTTGCAGATCGCAGGTAAGACGACTGCGTGCGCCCGCCGCTGACTGACGTGGTGGATACTTCTCCGCCGCACATCGGCCAGAACGATTTCCAACGGAGCCCTGCGATGGCGCTACTTCATCCGGAAGTTCATTTCCCTGTGCTCACCCTCGCCACGCCTGCCTACCCGACGATGACCGCGCCGATCGCCCTCGGTGCGGCGCCGGCGCCAGAGGGCGGGGGCGCCAGCCGTGCCTGAGGACCCGGACTCAGGACTAGTCGGCAGGCTGCGCGCCGGCGACGAGCACGCATTCGCCGAGCTTGCGGAGAAATATCAGGGTGCCATGCTGTCGCTGGCACGGGGCCACGTGCCGAGCGGCGCGGTGGCCGAGGAAGTGGTCCAGGATGCCTGGATCGGGGTGCTCCGGGGCATCGGCAAGTTCGAGTGCCGTTCATCGTTCCGCACCTGGCTCTTCCGCATCGTGGTAAACCGGGCGATCAGCGCCGGCATCCGGGAGCGCCGGAGCGTGCCCGTGGACGATATGGAGCCCGTCGTCGACGCATCCCGGTTCGACGCGGGCGGCACCTGGCGGGTGCCGCCCGAACCCTGGACCGACCAGGCCGACGATAAAATGATCGCGGCGAAGATATCCGCCCGGATCCTGTGCGCCATCGATGATCTCCCGCCCCGGCAGAAAGAGGTCGTGACGCTGCGCGACGTGCAAGGCATCAGCAGCGAGGAAGTCTGCGCCGTCCTCGACATCAGCCAGGCCAATCAGCGGGTGCTCCTGCACCGCGGACGCGGCAGGCTGCGCCAGGTCGTCGAGTCCGAATTCGGAGGCACCCGGTGATCGGCGTGAGGCCCCGGCCCCGGAAGAACCTCGTCTGCTGGCAGTCAGTCGAGCTCGTCACCGACTACCTTGAGGGCGCCTTGTCGCAGGCTCAGCGCCGCCGGCTCGAAGCCCATCTGACGAGCTGCCGCGACTGCCCCGAATATCTCGCCCAGATCCGCGCCACCATCGCGCTGACCGGGGGCATCACGCCCGGCGACCTGACCCCCCAGATGCGAGACGAGTTCATCGGCCTGTACCGCCGGTGGCGGGCCGATGAAGAACACGGCATCCCGTAAGGGCTCCCAGCCCTGGCCGGCCGGTCGTGTTCGGAACAATCGGGCGCAGCTGGCTGCAGGCGGCCGCGCTGCGCCCGGTGCCGCTGCCCTTGGCCCAGCCGCCGACCTCGGCCAGCCGACCGCCGACCCAGGCCAGCAGCGGCGAGTTCCGGTAGCCGAGCGGCGAGCCGGCCAGGGCCGACCAGCGGAACTTGGCGATCGCGGCCGGCGGCGGACCGGCGGCCAGGGCGGCGACCGCGCGCCTGCCGCGCGGGCGCGGCGCTACTCGAGAGATCGGTACAGCCGGTGACGCGCCTGACCATCGCATGCACTTTGGGCGCCGGGCGCGTCCGGCCGGTTCCCCGTTATTAGCGGTCTTCTGACGCGAAGGAACGGTCCGTTCGGAGGAAAGGATTTTAAGATCTTTTCTTCCGAACGGGCCCTGGTTCCACCGGGCTAACGATAGCTCACCGGGAGCCGTTTGATGCCGTTGAGCCAGCCGGACCGGAGCCGTTCGGGCTCGCCCGCCTGGCGGATGTCCGGCATCGCGTCGGCGATCGCGTTGAAGATCAGCCCGATCTCGAGCTTGGCCAGGCTGGCGCCCAGGCAGTAGTGCGCGCCGAAGCCGCCGAGGCCGAGGTGCGGGTTGGGGTCGCGGCGGATGTCGAACCGCTCCGGGTGGTCGAAGACGTCCTCGTCGAAGTTGCCCGACCGGTAGAACAGGCCGACCCGGTCGCCCTGCTGGATCTGCTGGCCGCCGAGCTCGGTGTCGGCGGTGGCGGTGCGCTGGAACACGGTCACAGGGGTGCCCCAGCGGATGATCTCGTCAGCCGCCGTCTCCGGCCGCTCCGACTTGAACAGCTCCCACTGGTCCGGGTGGTCGAAGAACGCCTGCATGCCGTGCGAGATCGCGTTGCGGGTGGTCTCGTTGCCTGCCACCGCCAGCATCAGCACGAAGTAGCCGAACTCGTCCGATGACAGCTCCTCGCCGTCGATCGACGCGTTGACCAGCTTGGTGATGATGTCGTCGCGTGGCTCGACCTTCCGGGCCTCGGCCATCTCCATCGCGTAGGTCAGCAGCTCCATCGCCGCCATCGTGCCGGCGTCGGAGAACTCCGGGTCGTCGTAGCCGATCATCTGGTTCGACCACTCGAAGATCTTCTTCCGGTCCTCCTGGGGAACGCCGATCAGCTCCGCGATCGCCTGCAGCGGGAGCTCGCAGGCGACGTCGGCGACGAAGTCACCGGTCCCCTCGGCCAGCGCGGTGGCCACGATCCGCTCGGCCCGCTGCTGCAGGTTGCCCCGCATGTTCATGATCGACCGGGGGGTGAAGCCGCGGGACACGATCGCCCGGACCTTGGTCTGCTGCGGCGGGTCCATGTTGAGCAGGATCACCCGCTGCATCTCGATCGAGTCCCGGTCGATGCTCTCGTCGAAGCGGATCAGCGCGGTGTTCTCCCAGCTGGAGAACACCTCGCTGCGCTTGGAGACGTCGATGATGTCGGCGTGCTTGGTCACCGCCCAGTAGCCCTCGTCGTCGAAGCCCGCCGAACCTCGGCGCTGGGCGTTCCACCAGACCGGCTGCGTGCGGCGCAGCTCGGCGAATTCCTCCGACGGGACCCGCCTGGCGTACAGCTCGGGATCGGTGAAGTCGAACCCCGGCGGGAGATCCGGTACGGCCACGGCTGCCTCCGGTGTGCCTAAAACTGGAACGTGTTCTAATGGGATTAGAGCACATTGGCTACGCGGATGGAACCGCATACGACGTGATCGGAGAGTGATCGGTGTGGGAACCGCGGTGATCGTCGAGGCGGTGCGCACTCCGGTCGGCCGGCGCGGCGGCGCGCTGTCCGGGCTGCACGCGGCCGAGATCCTCGGCGCCGCGCAGACCGCGCTGCTCGACCGGGCCGGCCTCGGCGGCGACGCCGTCGAGCAGGTCGCGGGCGCCTGCGTGACCCAGGCG
>DATCGA010000622.1:0-22489 GCA_036509215.1 Trebonia sp. | reverse complement strand
GGCCACGGCGGCGGCGGCCGGCGGCCAGGAGCCGCCGCGCCAGCGGAGCCACGCGACCGTGCTCGGCCAGGCGGCGGCCCGCATCAGGGCCGACGCGGCCGCCCGCGGGATGAACCGCACGGTGGTGATGGCGCACGCGTGGGTGGCGGCCGGGAGCACCGATGACGAGCGCAGGGACGCCGCGACGCGGCAGCAGAGCAGCTCCGAGCGGGACATCTCGGTCGGCGGCATCGGCTACGTGCCCGCCGCGCTGTTCGACGGGTTCAGCTACGTGGCCCTCGGTCACCTGCACGGCCAGCAGACCCTGGCCGACCACCTGCGCTACAGCGGCTCCCCGCTGCCCTACTCCTTCTCCGAGAAGAACCACCGGAAGGGGAGCTGGCTGGTCGAGGTCGGCCTCGACGGCAAGACCCGGGTCGAGCGGGTCGCGGCCCCGCTCTACCGGCGGCTGGCTGAGCTCGCCGGCCCCATCGACGACCTGCTCACGTCGGCCGAGTACGACGGCCATGAAGACGATTTCGTCGCCGTCACGCTGACCGACCGGGCCCGACCGGAGGCGGCCATGGACCGGCTCCGCCGCCGGTTCCCGCACGTCCTCACGCTTGATTTCAAGCCCGAGGGGGTGGTCCAGGACCAGCGCAGCTACCGCGAGCGGGTCAAGGGCCGTGACGACCTTACGGTTGCCGCCGAGTTCGTCAGGCACGTCAGGAACACCGAGGCGACCCAGCCCGAGCGCGAGTTGCTCGAGCACGCGTTCGCCGCCGCCAGGGATACCGCCAACGACGCCCGCGAGGGAGGCCGCTGATGCGCCCGCACCGGCTCCGGGTCCAGGCCTTCGGCGCGTTCGCCGCGACCGAGCAGGTCTCCTTCGATGATCTGGAGGGGCTGTTCCTGCTGCACGGCGAGACCGGGGCGGGCAAGACGACGCTGCTCGACGCGATCGCGTTCGCCCTCTACGGCCGGGTACCGGGAGAGCGGGGCACCGCCAAGCGGCTCCGCTCCGACCACGCCGCCGCCGGGCTGACGACCGAGGTCGAGCTTGAGGCCACCATCGGCGGCAGGCATCTGCGGATCACCCGCAAACCGGAGCAGGACCGTCCGAAGAAGTCGGGCGTCGGCTTCACCAGGGAGCAGGCCGCGGTCCGGGTGGACGAGCGAACTGCATCAGGCAGCTGGGAGAACAAGTCAGTCCGGGTGGTGGAGGCGGACCAGGAGATCAAGGATCTGATGGGCATGTCGGCCGAGCAGTTCTTCCAGGTCGTCCTGCTCCCGCAGGGCCAGTTCGCCCAGTTCCTGCAGGCCAAGGCCCAGGAGAAGGAGGAACTGCTGCGCAAGCTCTTCGGCACCGACCGCTTCCGCCGGGTCGAAGACTGGCTGGCTGAGCGCCGACGCACCACCGAGAAGGAATCCGCGGCCGCCGCCGAGTCACTCAACCGCCTGGTCGCCCAGCTAGCGCAGGCCGCCCACGTTCCTATCGCTGACTCCGCCCCGGCCGTGTTGGATCTTCCCGAGCGGGCAGGCGATCCGGTTGCGTGGCAATCGGCCTGGGCGTCGGACCTGGCGGCGAACGCCACGGCGGCGCGGGACGTTGCCGCCGACATGATGGCCGAGTGCAAGCGCCACCTGGACGAGAAGCTCGAGGCGCAGCGCGCGGCCGGACAACTCGCCGACCGCCAGCGCCGCCGCCGCGACGCCCTCCGCCGACATGAGGGGTTGCAGGCCGCCGCCCCCGGCATCGACCGGCTCCGCGACGAGGCCGACGAGGCCGAGCGGGCCGCCAAAGTCGCGCACGTCCTAGACGCGGCCGACCGTGCCGCAGACACAGCACAGCAGGCTCACCGGGCCGAAGCAGCGGCCCGTGCCAGAATTCCGGACCAGTCCACAATCCCAGCCGATGCCACCGTGGAAGTTTTGCGCGCGGTCGCGGAAGAACAGCGCGTCAACCTAGGCAGGCTTGACCAACTAGGCAAGGTCGCGCAGGATGCGGCCGACGAGGACAAGAACGCGACGACCGCCCGCGCCCGCGCCGCCAGGTCCGACGCCGAACTCGCCTCGGTCGGGTCAGCGGCGGCGCAGCGCGAGCAGACGCGTCCGCAGGCGGTGCAGGCGCGCGACACCGCCAGCCACGCCGCCGCCGCGCTGCCGGACGCCCAGGCTGCGGCGGACGCCGCCCGCCGCTTGGCGACCGACTCTTCGGCCCTGGTCAAGGACCGCGCGACATGGGACCGCCTGCACAGGGCGCACCAGGCCGCCCGCGAGAAGGCTAACGAGTCCCGCGCGGCGGCCCTGGACGTCCGTGAGGCGCGCATCGACGGCATGCGCGCCGAGTTGGCCGCCACCATGACCGATGGAAGCCCGTGTCCCGTTTGCGGCTCCCTCGAACATCCCGATCCCGTCGAGCCAACCTTCGAACCGGTCAGTCGCGACCAGGAGGATGCGGCCAACGCGCTTGCCGACCGTGCCGCAGTCGCGGCGGACAAAGCTGGCCGGGAGGTGACGGCCGTCGAGACACGCATCGGCGAACTCGCGCAACGGCTCGCAGCGGCAGGCGAAGAGGCGGACGGCGCCCCAGCCGACTCGCTGACAGCCGCGCTGCAAGCAGCCCCCGAGGCTCTGGCTGATGCCGCCCGCCGGGCCCAGGCCGAGGCGGAACGGCTCGAAGCCGAAGCCACGCGCCTCAAGGCGCAGGCGGCCGCCCTGCCTACCCGCCAACGCGACCTGGAAGCCCTCGACAAGGCCATCGCCGAGGACAAGATCAGGCTCACTGAGCTCGCCGATCAGCGGACGGCCGAGCGTGACAAGGCGGAGGCAGCCGCCAAGCGCGCGCAAGACCACCGCTCGGAATTGAGCGCTCAGCTCGGTCGCGCCCTTGACCTGGACACCGCCATCGGCGCCGCTCGCAGGCTGGCCGACGCCGTCTCCGAGGCGGCCGATGCCGCCGACGACACCGCCCGTACCGCCGCCGAGGCACAGGACGCGATCGAGCGCGCGGTCCGCGCGGCGGCCGAGGAAGGCTTCCCCGCGATCGCGACGGCCAAGGCCGCGTTGCACGATGCCCGGTGGCGCCGCGCCGCCGCCGAGCAGATCTCCGCCCACGAAGTGGAAACAAAGTCGGTGGCCGACCTCCTCGCCGACCCGGACCTGGACGTCGCCCTCGATCCAGCCGCCCCCGTCGCCGAGACCACCGCGGCGGCCGAGGCCGCGCAGCATCAGTACGGCGTCACGACTGGTGCGCACGCCACGGCCGACCGCACCGCCGACGAGCTCAGCAAGCTCAAGCCGCTGCTTGACGACAAGCTAGCCGCCCTCGCTCCGCTCAAGGACCGCGCCGATCAGGCCAGGCAGCTGGCCGACCTCGCCAACGGGCAGGGCGCGAACGTGTACCGGATGACCTTGTCGAGCTTCGTTCTCGCGGCCCGCCTCGAAGAGGTCGCCGCGGCCGCCAGCGAGCGGCTGCGCACAATGACCGCGGGCCGCTACAGCCTGGCCCATTCCGACGCCAGGAAGGGCAACAACCGGGCGGGGCTGTCCCTGCTCGCCTGCGACTCGTGGACCGGCGTCGACCGGGACACGGCCACCCTTTCCGGCGGCGAGACGTTCCTCGCCAGCCTCGCCCTCGCGCTCGGCCTGGCCGATGTGGTGACGGCCGAGGCGGCGGGCACCCCGATGGAGGCGCTTTTCGTCGACGAGGGCTTCGGCACCCTCGACGAGGAGACCCTCGACGAGGTGATGAACGTCCTCGACGGCTTGCGGGCCGGCGGCCGGATCGTCGGCATCGTCAGCCACGTCACCGAGCTCCGGCAGCGCATCCCCGCCCAGGTTCACGTAGCCAAGGGCCGCCACGGCAGCCATGTCGAGGTCACCGTCGGCTAGCCAGATTTCCCAAGTTTGAGCGCGCTGCTCGCGTGAACGCGAGATTTTTCAATCGGGGCCCACCTGGATATTGTCGGCGGCTCTTCCAGGGAACACACTTTGGGCAATTAGGTCCCCTCAATGCAGAGGTGAGGTTGATGAGCGCTGTTAGCGTCGATAAACCGGCGGGGCCTGGAAGCCCAAGACTCATCGCGCGGATCCCCACGGACGACACACTGCCCCGTTGGCGCGCGTGGGTCGCCCGGCACCCGATCGGCGGCGCACTGATCGCCGGGGCGGTCGCCACCCAGTTCGCAACCGTCTTCGGCATCTGGTTCCCAGGGTTCGGGCTGCCGAGCCTGAACTGGCCGGTGGTAAACGGCGAGCTCATTCTCGGTACTGTCGGTACCACTCCCACGGCTGCGACGTACTTCGTCGGCGAACTCTCGCACTTCACCGACGGCGTGTTCTTCGCCTTGCTGTTCGCGCTGCTCTTCCACCCCTTCGTCCCGATACGCAATACCATGCTCGGGAACCTCCTGAAGGCATTCCTCTACGGGACCGTCCTCGCGATTATCAGCGCCGCGTGGTGGGTGCCGGCCGTCTATGTCCCGCACCATGCGGGCTTCCTCAGCACGAGCCTCGGCTGGAAGCTGACGTTCGGCATCTTCCTCTGGCACTGGATCTACGGCTACTTCCTCGGCACCGTCTACTGCCCCGCCCCCAAGGACTCGCTCGCCCCCGACGCCCAACCTCTATAGCCTTCTCCCCTTCCTTCCCGCCGTCTCACGGGCCGGCCGCCGAGGCCGGCCCGTGAGACGGGTTGCGGGCGAGGGCGCGGGCGTTATGTGATCCAGCAGGTGGGTCGGCACGACACCAATGGGGCGTTCTACGTGCATGGGGAGCAGATGGGCGGTGCCAGAGTCGCCCGGGTCCGTTCGAGATAACTGGATTGGATCACCGGGACGGACCGCCAGCGCCCGGATCTCGGCCCGCCGGCCGTAAATCTTGGGTGGCTTTTGCGTGAAATGTCCATATATATAGTGTTATCGAAATGTGATGTTAGCAACTTCATCGGGTTGACCAGCGAATACTCGGGAAAATCTCGCGGCGGGGTCTCGTGCGAACACGGGCCCCGGGATTACGATCGGGCTTTGTACAAGACGAAACCCCTGACCAAACCGCCCGGGGGACGGCGGATTGGGGCGTCAGGCGGCGAAAGGGATATGAGGGGGTTCCGGTCATGTCGGTTCCTGCTGTCCGGCGGATTGTCGTCGGAGTCGATGGCTCCGCCGAATCCGCTGACGCGCTTCGCTGGGCCTGCCGAGAGGGGGCCCTGCGCGGTGCGGAGGTGCACGCCGTGCACGTGCGGGAGGCGAACTGCCACAGCCTCGCGAGCTACGCGGCGCCCGCCTCGCCCAGCGCCGAGGACGAGGTGGGGGAGATCTGGCGCTCGGCCCAGGCCGAGCACGGCGGCTCGGTGCAGATCCGCACCGAGGTGGCCGACGGCCTCGCCGCGCGGGTCCTCCTCGACCGCTGCGCGGGCGCTGACATGCTGATCCTCGGCACGGTGAGCGACGTGCCGGGCGCGTCCCGGTCGGCCGGCCCGGTGATCCGGGCGTGCCTGCGCCGGGCGCCCTGCCCGGTCGTCGTCATCAGCGCCGCCCAGGACCCGGTCCCGCGCCGCGAGCCCCCGGTCCGGCCGGGCGACGCCCGCGTCCCGCTGCCGGTCGGGGTCGCCGCGGCGGTGCCAGCCGGCGTCTAGCCCGCGAAGACCCGCGCACACCGGCGCGGACCCGCGCAAGCGACCAGGCCGGCCCGCGTCCAACGTGACCCGGGCCGGCCTGCGGCTGGCCGGCCGGCCGTTAGCCAGGCGTAAAGTATCCGACCGTGGAACCATCAGGCGCGCAACCATCCGTCACGCCCCCGGTCGTGACCGACGACCAGACCCAGTCCCGCTATGAGCTGCGGGTCAAGGGCGAGCTGGCGGGCTTCCTCACCTACCACCTGCGGGGCGAGCAGATCAGCCTGAACCACACCGAGCTGGAGCCGGCCTTCCAGGGCCAGGGCCTGGCCACCCACCTGGCCCGGTTCAGCCTCGACGACGCCAGGAAGCGCGGGCTGGCCGTGCTCCCGTACTGCCCCTACGTCACGTCCTGGATCAAGAAGCACCCGGACTACGCGGACCTCGTCCCGGCCGACCGCCGGGCCGAGTTCGGCCTGGCCTAGGCAAGCAAGGTAAGCAAGGTAAGCAAGGCAAGCCACACACAAGCACTGCATGCGGAGGCGACGTTGACCCGGGTATGGCTGCCCGATTCCCCCGAGGCGTTCGGCGGCCTGCCCGCCGGCATCGAGGCCGACCTGTGGAAGGGCGGCGACGAGCTGCCGCCGAGCGCGGACGAGGTCGAGTACGTCGTCTTCCCCTTCGGCCGCGACCCCGAGGTACTGAGAAAGATCGTCACGCTGCCGAAGCTGACCGCCATCCAGATCCTCTCGGCCGGCGCCGACCACATCCTCCCCTACATCCCGGCCGGCATCAGCCTCGCCAACGCCAGGGGCGCGCACACCCCGGCCACGGCCGAGTGGACGGCCGGCGTGATCATCGCCAGCATCCGGAACTTCCCCCGGTTCGCGGCCGGGCAGCAGGCCGGGCACTGGGACCCGGCGCAGAGCGACCTCGTCGCGGGCAAGCGGGTGCTGATCGTAGGCTACGGGTCGATCGGCGAGGCGGTCGAGCGTCGCCTGGCGGGCTGGGAGGTCGCGATCGACCGGGTCGCGCGCCGCGCCCGCGACGGCGTCCGCCCGATCGACGAACTACCCCAAATCCTGCCGACCGCCGATGTGGTCGTCATGCTCGTCCCGGTCACCGACGAGACCAGGCGGATGGTCAACGCCGGGTTCCTGAAGACCATGAAGGACGGCGCGCTGCTGGTGAACGCCGCCCGCGGGGTGATCGTGGACACCGACGCGCTGCTGGCCGAGCTGACCAGCGGCCGGCTGAGGGCCGCCCTCGACGTCACCGACCCGGAGCCGCTGCCGGACGGCCATCCGCTCTGGTCCGCCCCCGGGCTGCTGCTCACCCCGCACGTCGGCGGCGCCGTCCGCGCCTCCAGGGAGCGCGCCTACACAGTGGTCAAAGACCAGCTCGTCCGGCTCGCGGCCGGCCAGCCGCTGCTCAACGTCATCGGCGCAGAGGGGTACTAAGCGGGACATCGAGGCCGCGCCTGAAGAGGGGCCGACTTGCGAGCACGGGTTAGCCTGGTGTGGTGACGACGACGACGATCACGGACGAGGTCCGCTCGGTGCTCGTGACCGTGGATGACGACCCAGGAGTGTCCCGCGCGGTCGCCCGCGACCTGCGCAGACGGTACGGCGAACACCACCGGATCGTGCGCGCCGAGTCGGGCGACAGCGCCCTGGAAGCGCTCCGGCAGATGAAATTGCGCGGCGACCAGGTCGCGGTGCTGCTGGCCGACTACCGGATGCCGGGGATGACCGGCATCGAGTTCCTCGAGCGGGCGATGGACGTGTACCCGTACGCGAAGCGGATTCTGCTCACGGCGTACGCGGACACCAGCGCGGCGATCGACGCGATCAACATCGTGGACCTGGACCACTACCTGCTCAAGCCCTGGGACCCGCCCGAGGAGAAGCTTTACCCGGTCATCGACGACCTGCTGCGGGCCTGGCAGGACGAGGACCGCAAGCCGGTGCGGGAGGCGAAGCTCATCGGCCACCGCTGGTCGGCGCCGTCCAACGCGATGCGCGACTTCCTGGCCCGCAACCAGGTGCCGTACCGCTGGTACGCGACCGACAGCGACGAAGGACGGCGGCTGCTCGAGGCGGCCGGCGCCGACGGCCGGGATCTGCCGGTACTGATCACCACCGAGGGCGAGCCGCTGATCGCCCCGTCCCAGGCCGAGGTCGCGAGCCGGGTGGGCCTGGCGACCATGCCCGAGCGCGACTTCTACGACCTGGTCGTGGTCGGCGGCGGGCCGGCCGGCCTCGGGGCAGCGGTCTACGGCGCCTCCGAGGGGCTGCGGACGGTGCTGGTGGAGAAGTTCGCCACCGGCGGCCAGGCCGGCCAGTCCTCCCGGATCGAGAACTACCTCGGCTTCCCCGACGGCGTGTCCGGCGGCCAGCTCACCGACCGGGCCCGGCGGCAGGCGGTCAAGTTCGGGGCCGAGCTGCTGACCACCAAGGAGGCGGCCGGCCTGGAGGTCAACGGCCCGGCCAGGTCGCTGAGGCTAGGCGACGGCAGCGTGATCGACTCGAAGGCGGTCATCCTCGCCACCGGGGTGTCCTACCGCCAGCTCAACGCGCCCGGCTGCGCCGAGATGACCGGGGCGGGGGTCTACTACGGGGCTGCGCTGACCGAGGCCGAGGCGTGCAAGGACGCCGACGTGTTCGTCGTCGGCGGGGCCAACTCGGCCGGCCAGGCCGCCGTCTACCTGTCGCGGTTCGCCCGGTCGGTGACCATGCTGGTGCGCGGCGGCTCGCTCGAGCTGTCGATGTCGTACTACCTGATCCAGCAGATCGCCGGCATCGACAACATCTCCGTCCGCACCTGCACCGAGGTCATCGAGGCGCACGGGGAAGGCCACCTCGAACAGCTCACGCTGCGCGACCTTAGCACCGGCGCGACCGAGCCGGTCGAGGCCAGCCAGCTGTTCATCTTCATCGGGGCGGCGCCGAGGACCGGCTGGCTGGACGGCGTGCTGGCCCGTGACAGCCACGGGTTCATCGTGTCCGGGCCGGACCTGAACCAGACCGAGCACCGGCCCGGCTGGCCGCTCGACCGGTCGCCGTACCACCTGGAGACGAGCGTGCCCGGGGTGTTCGCGGCCGGCGACGTGCGCTCGGACTCCGCCAAGCGAGTCGCGTCGGCTGTGGGGGAGGGCGCCATGGCCGTCATGCTGGTCCATCGCTACCTGGAGACACTATGACAGCGAACCCCCCGACGACCACGCCGGAAAACCACGAGAAGCCAGACAAGCCGCACACCGCGGAAGTGCTGCCCGCGGAGTGCAACCCCGACCAGCTCCGCACGCTCTTCCTGTTCGAGAAGCTCACCGAGGAGCAGCTCCAGCGGCTCTGCCAGGAGGGGCACGTGGAGCGGGTCCAGCCCGGCGTCCTGTTCGTCGAGGGCGACCCGGCCGAGTGCTTCTACGTCCTGTGCGAGGGCACCCTGATCACCTCGCGCCGGGTCGGCCCGGACGACGTCGAGGTCGGCCGCACCAGCCAGCGCGGCGTGTACACCGGCGCCTACACGGCCTACCTGGGGGACCGGGTGCCGCAGGTCTACCAGAACACGGTCCGGGTGACCGAGCCGTCCAAGTTCTTCGTGCTCGGCGCGAAGTGCTTCGCGCAGATCATGACCGAGTGGTTCCCGATGCCGACGCACCTGCTCGAGGGTCTCTGGCTCGGCGGCCAGCGGTCCCGCGAGGCGATCGGCCAGCGCGAGCGGCTGCTCGCGCTCGGCTCGCTCACGGCCGGCCTGACCCACGAGCTCAACAACCCGGCCGCGGCCGCCGTCCGGGCGACGGTGACGCTGCGCGAGCGGGTCGCGCAGATGCGCGGCAAGCTGAAGATGCTGGCGGCCGGCAAGTACGAGAAGGCCAACTTCGACTCGATCATCGAGCTTCAGCAGCGCGCGGTCGAGAAGGTGGCCAAGGCGCCCAAGCTCGGGCCGCTGGAGACGTCGGACCTGGAAGACGAGATGTCGGACTGGCTGGAGGAGAACGGCATCCGCGACGGCTGGCAGCTCTCCCCGACGTTCGTGCAGGCCGGCCTGTCGGCCGAGTGGCTGGGCCAGGTGCGGGAGATGGTCGGCGAGGACATGCTCGAGCCCGCGCTGCGGTGGCTGAACTACACGGTCGAGACCGAGCTGCTGATGAACGAGATCGAGGACGCCACCACCAGGATCTCGACCCTGGTGGGCGACGCCAAGCAGTACTCGCAGCTCGACCGGGCGCCGTTCCAGGTCGTGGACGTGCACGACCTGCTCGACAGCACGCTGCTGATGATGTCGGCCAAGATCGGCCCGAAGATCAAGGTCGTGAAGAACTACGACCGGTCCCTGCCCGGCCTGCCCGGCTACGCCTCCGAGCTCAACCAGGTCTGGACGAACATGATCGACAACGCGGTGTCGGCCATGGGCGGGACGGGAACGCTGACCATACGCACCGCCCGGGACGGCGACTGCGCGCTGATCGAGATCGGCGACACCGGGCCCGGCATCCCGGCCGACATCAAAAACCGGATCTTCGAGCCGTTCTTCAGCACCAAGCCGGTCGGCGAGGGGACCGGACTCGGCCTCGACATCGCCTGGCGGATCATCGTCAACAAGCACCACGGCGACCTGCAGGTGGAGTCGGAGCCCGGCGACACCCGCTTCCAGATCCGGCTGCCGCTGGAAGCCCCGACGACTTCTGTGGAGGGAACATGACCGAGATGCAGGGCGTAGACCCGTCCGTGCCGCCCAGCGGCCCCGGCTGCGTTGAGTGCGAGGCGGACCAGAGCTGGTGGCTGCACCTGCGCCGGTGCACCCAGTGCGGCCACATCGGCTGCTGCGACAACTCGCCCAACCAGCACGCAACCAGGCACGCCAAGGAGACCGGGCACCCGGTGATCCGCTCCTACGAGCCGGGCGAGGAGTGGTTCTGGTCCTATCCGAACGAGGACTTCTACGAGACCGGCCCGGAGCTCGCCGCCCCGGTGAGCCACCCGGCCGATCAGTCGACCCCCGGCCCGGCCAGCCGCGTCCCGCACAACTGGCGGTCGATGCTGAATCCGTAGGCAACCCGTAGGACAACAGCGATGAACACGATCTCCCGGGGCTTCACCGACCGTCGGCAGGGCGACGTCAAGCTGCCGCCGGGCCAGTACCTCGAGCACGGGTTCCCGGTCCTGCAGACCGGCCCGACGCCGCCGGTCCGCACCGCGACCTGGACGTTCACGATCACCACGGAGACCGGGGAGACCCGCCGCTGGGACTGGAAGCAGTTCACCGCGCTCCCGTCGGAGGACATCACGGTCGACATCCACTGCGTCACCCAGTGGTCGAAGCTGGGGACGCAGTGGCGGGGCGTCTCCGTCGACACGCTGCTGGACGGGGTGGCGACCGACGCGGGCTACGTGATGGCCAGGTCCTACGGCGGCTACACGACCAACCTGCCGCTGCCCGACCTGCGCGACGGCCAGGCCTGGGTCGCCTACGAGTACGACCACAAGCCGCTCCGGCCCGAGCACGGCGGCCCGGCCCGGCTGCTGGTCCCGCACCTGTACTTCTGGAAGTCGGCCAAGTGGGTCACCGGCCTCGACCTGATGCGCACCGATAAGCATGGGTTCTGGGAGAACCTCGGCTACCACGACTACGGAGACCCGTGGCGCGAGCAGCGGTACCAGGGCGACTGATCTCCGGCCCCCGGCCCTGGCTGGTCGCCACCATCAAGTCCGCCGCCGACGAGACCGCGACCGCCCGCACGCTCGTCGTCGACGTGCCGGGCTGGCCCGGTCACCTGCCCGGCCAGCACGCGGACGTGCGGCTGACGGCCGAGGACGGCTACTCGGCCCAGCGCTCGTACTCGATCGCGTCCGCCCCCGAGACCGACCGGCTCGAGTTCACCGTCCAGCGCCTCGACGACGGCGAGGTCTCGCCCTACCTGGCCGGGATCGCCGAGCCGGGCGACCAGTTCGACCTGCGCGGCCCGATCGGCGGCTGGTTCACCTGGTCGCCGGAAACAGCAGGCGGGCGGCCGCTGCTGCTGCTGGCGGGCGGCAGCGGGCTCGTCCCGCTGATGTCGGTGATCCGCGCCCACGGCGCGGCCAGAAGCGAGGTCCCGGCCGGGCTGATCTACTCGGTCCGCTCCCCGCAGGACGTCATCTACGCAACCGAGTTGTCCGAACGGTCCCGCTCTTCGCCCCTCACCGTCCATTACCAGTACACCAGGACGGCCAGACCAGGCGCGCGCCCGGGCCGCATCGACGCCGCCACCATCGCCCGGCTGGCCCCGCCGCCCGCCGACAAGCCCGCGATCTTCGTCTGCGGCCCCTCCGGCTTCGTCGAGGCGGCCACGTCCCTCCTGGTCGAGGCCGGCCACGCCCCCGCCACGATCAAAACCGAACGCTTCGGCCCCACCGGGACCTGAGTACACGCTAACTAGGGGTAGACCCGCTCCAGGTACTCCGCGACCCCGTCCTCGTCGACGCCGCCGATGACGTGAGTGGCGGCCGCGAGCACGTCCGGGTGCGCGTTGGCGACCGCGCAGGAGGTGCTCGCCCAGGTCAGCAGGGGCAGGTCGTTGGGCATGTCGCCGAACGCGAGGACCGCCTCGCGGGCGATCCCGAAGTCGGCCGCGATCTCGGCCACCACCGAGGCCTTGGACACGCCGAGGGCGGAGGCCTCGATCAGCCCCTTGCCGTTGGAGTGGGTGACGCTGACGAGGCCGCCGATCGCGGGCTGGGTCAGCGCGAGCAGGTCGTCGCAGTTGTAGCCGAGGTGCCGGGCGAGCAGCTTGGAGGCGGGCCGGGAGAACAGCACGGCGTCGCCCGGACGCGGGATGGCCTGGTTAATGTCCCAGTTGACGGCCTGGTAGAGCCCGTCGGCGGCGCCCCCGTCGGGGTACTCGACCGCGATCCCGATGCCGGGCACCGCCGCCCGCAGCGCCGCGGCGGCGGCCGCCAGCACCGGGGCCGGGATCAGGTGCCGGGCCGTGACCGCGTCGGTCCGCATGTCGTAGGCCAGCGCCCCGTTCGCGCAGATGGCCGTCCCCCGGTGCCCGAAGATCGCCGCGATCTCCCGCATCCACCGGGGCGGCCGCCCGGTCACGAGCACGAACCGCGCCCCGGCCGCCTCCACCCGGGCGAAGGCGGCCACGGTCCGCGCGGAGATCGTCCCGTCGCCGCGGATGATCGTTCCATCCAGATCGGTCGCCACCAGCAACGGGAAGTCACCCACACCAGTGAGCCTAATCGCCCCGGCCCGCGCGGCGGCCGTCTCGCCGCCGCCGGTTTCAGCGAACGTCGTGCGGCCGGAACTGGACGCTGATCCGGGAGCCGGTCGGCCGGGCCGACTTGGGTATCCCGTGCTCCCAGGTCCGCTGGCAGCTGCCGCCCATCACGATGAGGTCCCCGTGCCCCAGGTTGTACCGCAGCGTCGCAGAACCGCCGTCGCGCGGTCGCAGCACCAGCGGCCGCGCCTCGCCCAGGGACACGATCGCGACCATCGTGTCCTCGCTCGAGCCGCGCCCGATCGTGTCGCCGTGCATGGCGACGCTGTCGCGCCCGTCCCGGTAGAAGCACAGCCCGGCCGTCCTGAACGGCTCGCCCAGCTCCTGACGGTAGTGCGCGGTGAGCGCGTCGCGACACGCGTCAAGGACGGGGTCGGGCAGCGCGGCGTCTTCGCCGTAGAAGCACAGCAGCCGGGGCACGTCGACCGTGCGGTCGTACATCCGCCGCCGCTCCGCCTTCCACGGCACCTCGTCAACCAGCCGCCCGAACAGCCCCGCCGACCCCGCCAGCCACCCCCGCTGGACGTCCACCCAGGCCCCGTGGGTCAGCGGCACCCGCCCCGGCCGCAGCGCAGTCGGCGTCGGCTCGTCTCCGAAGTCGAGCAGCGAGTCCTGCACAGCCACACTCATACGAACATTCTATCGCACGAATCAAATGCCCGTTCGACCGACCAGGTCGGGCTGGCTCATAGAACCCGCCGCTGACAGTCCAACGTCACCCGCAGCCGGGACCTTCTGCCCTAACCAGCGAGCCTGGCTGGGGGCAGGCTGGGGCCCATGATCGCCACAGGCCAGGGACGCACTGTCGGAAAGGGTGAGTAGCTCATGGATCTGGAAACGCGTTATCTCGGGCTCACCCTGCGCAGCCCGCTGGTGGCTTCGGCCGGACCGCTGACCGGCTCGCTGGCGGGGCTCACCAGACTTGCCGATGCGGGAGTCGGCGCGGTCGTGCTGCCCTCGCTTTTCCAGGAGCAGCTCCCGGCCGAGGACGAACGCGACTGGTTCCCAGCCGACGGCGCGCAGAGCCGCAGCGAGGCCCGGAACTATTTCCGCGATAAGGCCGGCCCCGGCGGCGGGGACTGGCCGGCCCGCTACCTGACCCTGATCAGGCGAGCCGTCGCCGAGATCGACATCCCGGTGATCGCGTCGCTGAACGGCGGCTCGGCCGGCGACTGGACCGATTACGCGTCGGCCATGCAGGCAGCGGGCGCCTCCGCGATCGAGCTCAACGTCTACTATCTGCCGGGCGACGCGCTGATCCCGGGCCGCGACGCCGAGCGCCGCTACACCGAGCTGCTCAGCACGGTCAAGGCGGTCGTGACGATCCCGGTCGCGGTGAAGCTGTCGCCGTACTTCAGCTCGCTCGGCGAGATGGCCACCGGGCTCGACCGCGCGGGCGCCGACGGCCTGGTGCTGTTCAACCGGTTCCTGCAGACCGACATCGACCCGGAGACGTTCACGGTCTCCCGCGGGTTCAAGCTCTCGGTCCCGGCCGAGTCGGCGCTGTCGCGCGCCTGGATCAGCCGTCTGACCGGCCTGGTCCGCTGCTCGCTGGCAGCCTCGACCGGCGTCGACTCGGCCGCCGACGTGGCGGCCTACCTACTCGGCGGCGCCGACGTGGTGATGACGACGTCGGCGTTGCTCCGGCACGGCCCGCAGCATGCCCGGGTGCTGCTCGACGGCCTTGAGGACTGGATGTACCGCAAGGGCTTCAAGTCGCTGGCAGCCGTCCGCGGCCTGCTCGCCAAGGCCCCGGAGGGCAGGCCCGCCTACACCCGGTGCGGCTATCTGAGCGCAATCGAGCAGGCCAGCCACGCCTACGGCAGCCCCGGTTCGCACCAGGCGCCGATCGAGTAATAGGACGCTAGCTGATCGTCGAACCGGTCCGCCTGAGCTAGTCGAGGCCGGCCCGGATGAGCCCGGCCGCGCGGTGCACGTCGCCCGTCACCGCCCGGCTGACCTGCGCAGGGGTCCGGCATCCGTCCAGGTACTTCGACAGGCTCAGGAACTGGATGCGCCACAGGCCGAGCAGGGCGGTCGCGGTGATCTGCGGCTCCGGGTCGTCCGCGCTCAGCCCGGACCGATCGGCCAAGATCGCGGCCGCCACCGCCGTGAACTGGTACATCATGTTGCTCTGATGGGCCCGCAGCGACGGGCTGGCCTGGATCAGGGTGCCGAACCGGCGCATCGCGGCGGCCGCCTCGGCCGGGTCGTCCGCCCCGGCCAGCCAGGACGTCATCGCGGTGAGCTCGCCGTCGAGGATCCGCAGGACCGCCTCGACCGGGGCGACGCCCCGGTCCGCCAGCCCGGCCCGCAGCGCGGTCATCGTGCCCTCAAGGCGGTCCAGGATCAGCGACTCCTTGGTCGGGAAGTAGTTGAAGACCGTCTTCTCCGACACCCCGCACGCCGCCGCGACCTCCGACACCCGGAAGGCGTCGAAGCCGCGCTCCATGAACATCAGCGTCGCCGTGTCTGAGAGCCGCTGGCGCATCAGGCGCTTCTTCCGCTCCCGCAGGCCCTCGTCCCCGCCTGCCCCGGACTCCGCGGTGCGAGGCGTCGTCCAGTCCACCGTCGGCCCGCTCATGCCGTCATTATAGTCACCAGATTTATTCTGTTACTATAATTTTCTAGTTGCTAAAAATATTAGCTTCTACCGTCATCGCAGCCAGGGAGCTCTCATGGCCGAGATCCGCATCGTCCGCGACTACCCGCAGCCCCCCGAGAAGGTCTGGCGCGCGCTGACCGACCCGGAACTGATCCCGCGCTGGACCTCGGCCGGTGCGGGCGGCCGCCCGGAAGGCTTCGCGACCGCCGTGGGCACCAGGTTCCGCTATGTCGCCAAGCCC
The DNA here is from genome assembly GCA_036509215.1 of Trebonia sp. Lineage (GTDB taxonomy): Bacteria > Actinomycetota > Actinomycetes > Streptosporangiales > Streptosporangiaceae > Trebonia. Next base: position 6,780 of record DATCGA010000622.1, on the reverse strand, counting down.
AAGCCCGGCTGGAGCGGGATCGTCGAGTGCGAGGTGCTGGAGGCCGATGAGCCGAAGCTACTCCGCTACTCCTGGGCCGACCCCGGCGGCGGCGAGGTAACCGAGGTCGCCTACCGCCTGGAACCCCACGGCAACGGCACCCGCTTCACCTACGAGCACACCGGCTTCACCGGCCTGGCCGGCCTCTTCATGGCCAGGCTGCTCGGCCGCGTCCGCACCAGGATGCTGACCGCCGGCCTGCCCGCGGTCCTCGACGCCATGGCCTAGCCTGTCCGGGATCATTGAGGACCACCCACGAACCCGCACGGAGGACGAGTGCCCTATTCACCTGATCTGGGTCGGCTGCTAACCGAAGGGGCACGTTATCGCGATGAACGGGCCGAGTACGTCATCGAGAGGCATGCGGCGGGCGAGGTCCGTCTGCCGACCGGCCAGGTCGTTGGCTGCGACCCGCTCACAGACGCGCACGAAGCCTCGCCCTTCGCGGTGACCGCCCCGGCCGGGACCTACCCCCTGCACGTATGGGTCGCGGTTCTGCACCGAGACAGCGTCGAGCAGCAGCGCCGGGTCGCGGCGCTCCAGCTCGCGGTCACTGACGAACCCCTAGTCCGCTATCGGATGGCGGTGACGGCCGGGCAGGATCTCGCCGCACTCGGCGAGGACTCGTACGTCGGCTTCCCGGTCGATGCAGGAACGGCAACCTTGGCCGACCTGACGGCAGTGCGCGCCCTCGCCGAGTGGGACTACAAACGCCTCGAAGACACGTACATCCCCGCGCAGTTTCCGATCGCCCCTGTCCCCGGCGGCCTCCGTACGGCCGTCACCGACGAACCGACCGGCGCGAACGTCACGGTGGTCTCCAGCGGCTGGGGCGACGGCCTCTACCCCACGTTTATCGGCTATGCCGCCTCCGGCGCGGTCGCGTCGTTCGTCACCGACTTCATGGTCGTCCCCGGCTGAATCGCAGCGCCCACCAGCGTGCAAGCGCGGCCCAGAGGCCCGGGCGGGCCGGGCCAATTCGCCGAGAGCGCCCAGCCGGGCAGCCAGGCCACCCGGCCCTACCCTCCCACCGCGCCGCCCGCCTAGATCGTGTGCAGTTGCGGCATCGTGGGGAGTTGGGGGCAGCCCGCGACCCGAACAGAACACGATGCCCGATAGGAACACAAAGTCGGGTCAACGGTAGTGACGGGTGAGTTCGTTGGCGTAGCTGAGGCCGAGTTCGGGGCCGTGCCCCGCGATCCACTCCGTCAGGCTGGTGGAGCCGGTTGACGGGGCGTCGGAGTCGGCCAGGCCGTTCGCCATCGCCTGGTATTCGTCGCGGGTGAGCAGGACGTCGTGCAGCGCGGCGCCCAGGGCGGCCGACACCGGCGGGATCGCCCAGCCGGGGGCGGGCACGATCAGCGCCCGGCTGCCGACCGCGGCCCGGATCGCCCGCACCAGGTCCCGGAAGGCGAGCGAGTCGGGCCCGACCGCGTCCACCGTGACGCTGTCCGGCCGTCCGCCTAGCTGCAGGCAGAGCCGGGCCAGGTCGTCGACGTGAATGGGGCGGACCCGGTAGTCGCCGCGGCCGCCGACGGCGAAGACCGGCAGGCGGCGCAGCAGCCACCCGATATTGTTCAGCAGCACGCCCTGGCCGCCGAACAAGATCGACGGCCGGGCGATCGCGTGCGGGACCCCGAGGTCGCGCAGGTACGCCTCCACCGTGGCCTTCCCGGTGAAGTACGCGTACGGGGACGCCGGGTCGGCGTGGGTGATCGAGACGTGCACGATCCGCTGGATTCCGGCCCGGGCCGCTGCGGCGAACAGGACGCGGCTGTTGGCGACGGCCGTGGCGTGAGTTTCGCCCCCGTGCGGGAACCGAACCCAGTACGTGTTGTAGAGGGTGTGCGCGCCCCGCAGATCGCGCTCGAGCCCGCCGGCGTCGGCGAAGTCCAGCGGGCGCGCCTCGATCTCTGAGCCGGCCGGGGCATTGCCCGGGTGCCCGGTGAGCGTGCGCACCCGGTGCCCGGCGGCGAGCAGGTCGCGCGCGATCGCCGCGCCTGAGTAGCCGAATGCGCCGGTTACCACGTCGGTCTGCATCATGCCTCCGGTCGGGCGGGGGGAGCGGGGGGAGCGGGCGCGGCCGCAGGCGACAGGCTGAGCAGGGCCATCAGCGGCCGGATCCGCTCGAGCAGATCGGCGACCGCGCGGGCGCGGTCGAACAGCGCCAGGGCGCTGGCCCGGTCGCCATCCAGGCTGGCCAGCATCTCCAGCCCGAGCAGGCCGGCCACCACGCCGTGGGCGATCTCGCCGGGCGGCGCCAGCGACCCGAACGGGGACGGGGCGAGCACGTCCCGCACCGCCGCCTCCGCGAACGAGCGCCACGGGGCCAGGCACGCGCTGACCCGTTCGGCCAGGCCCGGCACCGAGTGCGCCCCGTTGATCATCTCCACCAGCACGGTGACGTTGCCGGAGTCGAGGTCGCCCTCGAACACCGTCCGGGCGCCGTCGATGAGATCGCCCAGCGTCCCGGTCCGGTCCAGCAGTTCGCGGTAGGCCGCCATCCGCCGGGCGCTGACCTCCTCGAGTCCGGCCGCCAGCAGGTCGGGGACCGAGCCGAAGTGGTAGAAGATCAGCGCCTGGTTGCAGTCGGCCTCGGCCGCGATCCGCCGGGCGCTGGCCGCCGCGAATCCCGACTCGCGCAGCGTGGTGATGGCGGCCGCGATGAGCGCGGCCCGGGTGTCACGCACGGTGTCCCTCCTAATTAACGATTTAAGCGAACGTTTTAAGCGAACGCTCAAAACCGAGCCTACAGCGAGGCCACGCGGAAGGGAAGCGTGCCGGCAGGCGAACACGCCAACAGCGCGGATGCCGCCGACGGCGGCCGCGCTCTAAACTAGCCCCGCGCTCCCGCGCGGCGGGCGCGCGGAGAGGAGCATCGGTGACGGCGACGCTCAGGCTGACGCGGCAGGCCCACGGCATGGTGATCGAGCTTCGGCGCGGTCAGTTCGAGATCGAGCTGGACGGCAAGGCCATCGGCACGATCGCGTACTCAGAGACCGTTGAGGCCGCTATCGACCCCGGCCACCATGTGCTCAAGATCCGGTCGGGCCGGTACTCGAGCCGCAACCAGTCCTTTGACGTGTCCGAGGGGGAGGTGGCCGTGTTCCGCTGTCATGGCGCGATGATCTGGCCGCGATGGCTCGTCTCATTCGCCAAGCCGGACTTGGCGATTGCGCTCAAGCGTGAATAGCCGGGCGGTCTTGATTCGAATAACTCGGGGCCAAGATCGCGCGACTTACTGAGATACTTCGCGAGTTGCTAAGCTTGGTGTAAGCCCGGAAAACCTCGACGGCGGGCCCTTCGCGCACGGCGCGGAGGGACCCGCCGCCGGATGGTCTTCGTCAGACGGCCCGCACCTGCGCGGCCTGCGGGCCCTTCGGCCCCTGGGTCACGCTGTACTCGACCTTCTGGTTTTCCTCGAGGCTGCGGTATCCGTTCGCCTCGATCGCGGAGAAGTGAACGAAGACGTCACCGCTACCGTCGTCGGGGGCGATGAAGCCGTAGCCCTTGTCCGCGTTGAACCACTTTACGGTCCCCTGAGCCATTTTTGCTGTTTGTCCTTCTGGGCGTGCCTGAGGCTCGCGCGCTTCACGCGAGTCAGCTGTGGGATACCGCCGCCGTACGAGACTTGGGCGTCGACCTGTAAATCGTCCGTTACTTGAAACCGCGAGCGAATTCAAGATCGCAAAGTCCGACAACAGCTACGGATTAATCTACCCCATCCTGCGGCGCGGGTCGCCATTCTCGGGCCGGAAAACTGATCCGACCCTCGAGCCCGCTGCCAGCGAAGATATGTCAGAAATGTCGGTCCTGCCGGTGATCTCGCGCCTAGCGGGTCCCGTTACGCCCGGCGGAATAGCCAGAACGGGCCCGGGCCGCGCCCGGTCGGCCGCCCACCGACGGCCGGTCAGCGCGACCGGATCCGTCGCGGTTCTCGCCGCCCGACTCGCCGTTCCTGCTGTCGCGGACGGGCCGGTAGCCGCTGGCCGCGCGGTTCGGGCCGCCGGTTCCTGCGGGCCGCCAGCCGCCGGCCGCGCCGGGCCGCCGGTACTCCCCGGCCGGGCCGTTCCCGCTGGCCGGCCGGTTCTCGCGGGGCCACCAGTCGTTGCGCTCGGGCCGGGGGGCGCCGCCGTTCCTGTCGTCGCGGTTACCGCGGAACGGGCGCGTCGGCGCAGACGGCTGGTCGCCGTATGAACGGTCGCCGGACGAACGCTCGTCGCGGGCGCGCTCGGGACGCTGGCCCCGGTCGAACCCGCGGTCGCCGTCGTACCGCGCGGGCCGGTCGTCCCGCTGGAAGCGGGCCGGACGCTCGTCGCGGTCGCGCGGGGCGAAGTCGCGCGCAGGAGCCGCCTGACGGTCGAACCCGTGCGGTCGCTCGCCGCCGTCGACGCGGTCGACCCCGGCCGGCCGCTGGTCGCGGTCGCGGGGCGTGAAGTCGCGCCGGTCGCTGCCCGACCGGTCGTTGCTGTACCGGTCGCTGCCGTAGCGGCCGCCGCCCTGGCGGTCGCGGCGCGGCCGGTCGTCCCGGGACCGGCCGGAGCCGCCCCGTCCGTAGCCGCCGCGGCCGCCGGGGCCCCCTGCCCCGTTGGCGGCCAGCCGGTCCTCCGGCCTGACCAGCTCGGACACCTTCCCCGAGACCGTGACCCGGGGCGCGGGCGGGCCGCCGATCTCGCGCAGCACGTCCGACTCGGGGTCGTAGGCAGCGGCGGTGTGCGGGGTGATGCCGGCCTTGCGCATCATCGCGGTGACCTCGCGGGCCTGCGACCGCATCTGCAGCGTGACTACGACGCCGTCGGCGCCGCCGCGGGCGGTGCGGCCCGAGCGGTGCACGTACGCCTTGTGCTCGGCGGGCGGGTCGGCGTGGATGACCAGGTCGATGCCGTCGACGTGGATGCCGCGGGCGGCGATGTCGGTGGCCACCATGACCTGGGCGATGCCGTTGGAGAAGGCGGCCAGGTTCCGCGCGCGGGCGCCCTGCCGCAGGTTCCCGTGCAGTTCGGCGGCGGGGATGCCGAGCTCGGTGAGCTGGCGGGCGATCCGCTCGGCGCCGTGCTTGGTCCTGGTGAACACCAGCGACCGCTTGTCGCCGCCGACCAGGGCCGCCAGCACCTCGAGCTTCCTGGACGGGTCGATCGTGAGCACGTGGTGCTCGATCTCGGCCGGGGAGGCGTTCTCGTTCACCGAGTGCGTCGCCGGGTTGTTCAGGAACCGGCGGACGAGCACGTCGATGGCGGCGTCGAGGGTGGCGGAGAACAGCATCCGCTGCCCGTCGGCCGGGGTCGACTCGAGCAGCCGCCGCACGATCGGCAGGAACCCGAGGTCGGCCATCTGGTCGGCCTCGTCGATGACCATGACCTCGACGTCGGCCAGGTCGCACTCGCCCTGGTTGATCAGGTCGGCCAGCCGCCCGGGGGTGGCGACGATGATGTCGGTCCGCCGCCGCAGCGCGGTCACCTGGGGACCGTAGGCGACGCCGCCGTAGATCGTGGTGACGGACAGGCGCATCGCCCGCGCGAGCGGCCGGAGCACCTCGTGGACCTGGGTCGCGAGCTCGCGGGTGGGCACCAGCACGAGGCCGCGCGGCCGTCCGGGGGCGGTCTGGCCGTCGGCCAGCCGGGTGACCAGCGGGAGGGAGAAGCCCAGCGTCTTGCCCGACCCGGTCTGGGCCCGGCCGAGGATGTCGCGGCCCGCGAGGGCGTCGGGCAGGGTGGCCGCCTGGACCGGGAACGGGCTGAGGATCCCGTCCTGCGCGAGCACCGCGACCAGTGGGGCGGGGACGCCAAGCGAGGCGAAGGTTACGTCAGTTTCTGTCTCATCGGTTTCGGGCACGGCAGAACGCTCTGCAGGCATGGCACTCAACGAAAAATCGTCTCCAGGACTCGGGGTGGTCGCGTTGCCGCAGGCTGTCACAGTTGATCTCGCCGGTCACGTGGGCTGTGGTGCCACGTCTGAAGTGTCTAACCGGTGCCTGGGCTAACCGATGTCCGCGGGATAGAAGTTTTCGGCTCACCGAGCGACCTACGCTTGCGTAAGTCTACGGCACCCCTGACCGGGCGCGTGCGCTGGCCCAGCGTCGACGGCTCGCCTAGAGCGCCACTCATGCTGGAGATTGCTGGAAATCGCAGCGAGCTGCCGGTATCGTCGGGCCGTGGCCGAAACCATTGAGGCGCTCGAGCGCCGGATTGACGAGCTGCGGGTAGCCGTCCGCGAGGCGGTCCTGGCCGGCGACCGGACGCTCGCCGGGCAGCGCCGCTCGGCCCTCCGGTCGGCCGAGCAGGCGTGGGAGGACGCCCTCGACGAGGTCGCCCCAGCAGGGGCCGCCGGAGCCGGCCCGTCCGCGCAAGCCGGACCGGCCGAGCCGCCTGAGTCGTCCGCCCTGCCAGGCTCGCTGCTGCCGCTGCGCGAGCAGGTCTACGAGGCCCTCAGCCTGCTCCAGGTGCCGGCCGCGCCCAAGCTCATCGCCACCGTGCACGAGGCGTTCTTCGGCGCGACGTTCCCCACCACCCGGGTCACCAGCCTCAAGCGCGATGAGGAGCGCTCGTTCCGCACCGCGCCGTTCGCCCGGCCTTACTACATCTGCGCCGCGCTCTCGGCCGACTACCTGGCCCCGTCCCGCGGCCTCCTCGCGGTCTCGACCTGGCCGCTCGAGCTGCGGATGATCGGCTCGCTGTCGCCGCGGGCGGACTTCCTGACGGCGGCGATCCGGGTGGCCGAGGCGATCGAGCGGATACCGGAGCC